>NZ_JBFTZJ010000003.1:0-553101 GCF_056406855.1 Mucilaginibacter sp. P1_A3 | reverse complement strand
GGGAAACGGGGGATATTATTCACCCGATAGCGCTATTCATGCCTTATATATGGTAAACTCCCTTCCGTTATATCCTGGTCTCTCTTTTTCAGTACATATATATTATATATACACCGTAATTGCGTTAGGGGTAGCAGCGGATACCGGCCCGAGCCTAATGCCTTGTGACGTATGAGCGGATGACCCGGCCGCAGGCAACGCCCAGATTGAGACGAATCCCTTATATCCCCTGATCACTGAGCATTATCAAACGATGGATGTTCTTAAAAAATCTGCGACTTAGTATCCTTTCCCGAATTCTTCTACTATATTTAAACGAATACTATATTAATAGCACCAATTAAAAAACCAGGCGAAGGATTTGATTGACTAACTAAACACCAATAGTTAAAAGATGTTAAATACATATACTATATATATAAGGAGCACAAAACCCGTTATATATTAGCAGCTAAATAAATAATTGACTGATTTACATTAATCACCTATCTTTGCAAAATGTTTAAAAAACAACTAACGTTATTCACCTGTGTTTTAGCCCTGTTAATTATTACACTGGGAAGTTGTAAAAGCAAATACGAGAAGTTAAGAGCGAGTAACGATTACGCCAAAAAATACCAGGAAGCCATTAAGTACTATAATAAACAGGAGTATGAAAAAGCGCTGGGTTTATTTGATGTACTGGTTGAACGCTATCGCGGACGTAGCGCTGCCGAAGACTTGTTTTATTACTATGCCTTCACCAACTATAAGTTAAAAGATTACACATCTGCAAGATTTCACTTTAAAACGTTTGCCGATACCTACCCATCGAGCCCGAGAGCAGAGGAATGTCGCTTCTTTTCGGCTTATTGCTATTATCTTGATTCGCCCACATTTTCGCTTGATCAGGAAAACACTTTAAAGGCTATCGAAACGTTACAGTTGTTCATTAACCTTTATCCTAAGAGTGACCGGGTTACTGAAGCAAGTAAGTTAATACAGAACCTGCGCGATAAATTGGAAATGAAAGCCTATGAAAACGCTAAATTATATTTAACCATCAGCGATTATCAATCGGCAGTTATTGCCTTTAATAATGTACTTAGAGATTATCCGGATACTAAATACGGCGAGGAAATTGAATTTTTGATCATAAAATCGCAATACAAGTACGCCGATCATAGCTTTGAAACTAAACAAGTAGAACGTTTTGACCAAACTATAACTTATGCCCAACAGTTTAACGATAAATTTCCGGCGAGTAAATACGGTAATGAAGTTAAAGGGTTAATTAAAGATAGCCAGGCTGGCATTGTAGAGGCTAAACGTGTAGAAGCCGAAATATTGACCAATACCAAACTGGCTAAAAAACTGGCTGCAAAAGATACGCTCAGAACACAGCCGCCATCAGAAAAGAATCAGAATCAGAAAATACCATATTAAAAAAATTAGAGATATGACAGCAAATAACACCAACAAACCAGCAGTAGCAAGCAGCACTGTAACCCGCGATTTACGCGAGCTGGACGTTAAAACAAACAACATATATGAGTCGCTTGTGATCATGTCAAAAAGAGCAAACCAGATATCAAACAATATAAAAGAAGAGTTACACCAGAAACTTTCTGAGTTTGCGTCATCAAACGACAACCTGGAAGAGGTTTTTGAAAACCGTGAGCAAATTGAGATCTCTAAATACTATGAAAAACTACCAAAACCATCATTGGTAGCTGTTCAGGAATTTTTAGATGACAAGGTTTATTACCGTAACCCATCTAAAGAAGCTTAAGCCCCCCGACCCCTTAAAGGGAAGCGCAGGTTAAAGAATTAAAAACTCCCATATGGGAGTTTTTTTGTTTATTTTTAAATTTTATAATCATTCCCCCACAGGGGGTAGGGGCTTATGCTTGAAGGTAAAAACATCATTTTGGGAGTCTGCGGCAGTATAGCTGCCTATAAATCGGCATTACTGGTAAGATTATTGGTTAAGGCCGGGGCCAATGTACAAGTACTGATGACGCCCGATGCTACCAGTTTTATTACTCCTTTAACACTTTCCACGCTCTCAAAAAAGCCGGCCCTGGTTGATTATTATAAAACAGAAACCGGCGAGTGGAATAACCATGTTGAGCTGGGCCTTTGGGCAGATATGCTGATCATAGCACCGGCAACTGCTAATACACTGGCTAAAATGGCCAATGGCTTTTGTGATAATTTGCTGACGGCCGTTTACTTATCGGCTAAATGCCCGGTGTATTTTGCACCTGCTATGGATCTGGATATGTGGCTTCACCCTGCAACCCGCCAAAACGTTAGCAGGCTTCAATCATTTGGTAACACCTTGATAGCGCCTGGTAATGGCGAATTGGCCAGCGGTCTTTATGGCGAAGGCAGATTGGCGGAGCCAGAAGAAATCGTCGATTTCTTATCATCTATCCTTAAAAAAAAGCTCGTTTTAGCCGATCATAAGGTAATAGTTACTGCCGGCCCAACTTATGAAGCTATTGATCCGGTACGCTTTATTGGCAATCACTCATCCGGTAAAATGGGTTTTGCTATCGCGGATGAGCTGGCCAGGATGGGCGCCGATGTTATACTCATCAGCGGCCCTACTGCTCAGGTAAGCGGTCAGCAATCGGTAAAACGAATTGATGTTACCTCGGCTGCTGAAATGCTTGATGCCTGTTTAGCTCATTATAAAGATGTTAAAGCTTGTGTTATGAGTGCTGCCGTTGCAGATTATACCCCGGTAACTATCGCGCAGCAAAAAATAAAGAAAAAAGATGCCAGTTTTGCTATTGAACTAAAAACTACTACCGATATATTAAAGACACTGGGCGAACAGAAGGCAAAAGGGCAGATCCTGGTTGGTTTTGCATTGGAAACCAACGACGAGGAAGCGAACGCCATAACCAAGCTGCAAAAGAAGAATCTTGATTTTATTGTGCTAAATTCGTTAAACGATGCAGGCGCCGGTTTTAAAAAGGATACCAACAAAATAACCATTATTGACCGCGATCTGCATAAAACAGCATTTGAATTAAAAAGTAAAGATGCTGTAGCCCATGATATTTGCCTTAAAGTTGCCCAACTGATAAACCAATGAAAACCATACTCCTTTACGCACTTTTAGTTTTGTTTGGTTTCCGCGCTGCTGCGCAGGATTTGAACGCGCGCGTACAAGTGGTTTCACCAAAAATACAGGTAACTAACAAGCGGATCTTTCAAACTTTGGAAACTGCTATGAAAGATTTTTTGAACGGCCGCAAATGGAGTGCCGACCAAATACTACCCCAGGAACGTATAGACTGCAATTTTGTATTGAACATTACCAACTGGGATGGCGGCAGCGTTTTTAGTGCAGAATTGCAGGTACAATCATCCAGGCCAATATTCGGTTCATCATATAGCTCAACTTTACTCAACATTAACGATAGGGATGTCGATTTTACTTATAACGAAGGCCAAACGATTGATTTTAGCGATCAGAATTTTCAGGGTAACCTAAGTTCGGTAATGGCATTTTACGCTTACATTATTGTAGGCATGGATTATGACACTTTTTCGCACGATGGTGGTACCCCCTATTTTGCCAGTGCCCAAACAGTGGTTACCAATGCGCAAACCGGTTCATACAAAGGTTGGAAAGCTTTTGACGGCAATATTAACCGCTATTGGCTGGCGGAGAATTTGAATAATAAGCTTTATGCCCCACTACGTGATTTTATGTATGATTATCACCGCAACGGGCTTGATATTATGGCTGATAACGCTAATAAGGGCCGTAAATTTATCACTACGCTTTTACCAAACCTACAGCAGATAGACCGGCAGCGTGTTGGCTCTATGTTCCCGCTTATATTTTATACAGCCAAAAGCGACGAGTTGGTTTTACTTTATGGCAAGGCTGATTCGCAGGAGCGCCTGCAAGCCATGAATTTATTAATGAAGACAGATCCGGCAAACGGAACTAAATACCAGGTTTTGCAGAAATAAAGACCGCTACCTTCTTAAAGGGAACTTTTAATTTTCATATTTTTTGTTTGAATCAGCATTTACTGAAATTAAGAGAAAGTATGGCTATCAAACCGACATCCTGTTAATTTCAAAACTTTCCTTCCCACACCCCTTACATTTCTCCCATTCTAAAAAATATTTTAACAATTACTTGCAAATACGAAATCCATCGTAGATATTTGTACGAAGAAATTCGTATAACAATAAAATGGATATAAAACCAACAGAAAGCGAGCTTGAAATTTTGCAGGTAATATGGCGAATGGGCCAGTGTACTGTACGCGATGTGCATGAGGAATTGGCTAAAACCAAAGACGCCGGCTATACCACTACGCTTAAACTGATGCAGATAATGAGTGATAAGGGTTTGGTTGAGCGCGATACTACCTCAAAAACACATTTATACAAAGCATTGTTTAGCCAGGAGCAAGCTCAAAGCAACGCTTTGGATAAAATACTGTCTACTGTATTTAAAGGTTCTACATCCGATTTAGTGATACAGGCGCTTGGGCAGCACCGTGCATCAAGCGATGAGATAGATGCCATTAAGAGTTTTCTTAACCAGTTTGATCAGCATAAAAAATAAAACGTTATGGAAAGTGTATTCTATGATATAAGCCAGGTTTTGGGTATCACCATTATCCATTCTTTATGGCAGGGTTTATTGGTTTGGTTTGCATTGCGTTTATTATTTGCCTGCGCGCCAAGCTTATCATCAATAAAAAAGCATAATGCTGCTATGGTAGCTATGCTTGCAATAAGTGTATGGTTTGTTTACACTTTTGTAACCCAGATACAGGCACATGTATGGATAGATTTCTCTGCAGCCAGCTCCCCGGCCTTATTACCACATTTCACTTTCCCTTTATCTACTATAACACACAGCGTTTCGCCATCATATTATAATTACGTTATTGAAGGTTACCTGCCTTATATCTCCACTATTTATTTTATTGGTCTCGCCTTTAACATATTGAGGATGGGGATCAACTGGCAAAAGCTGAACCATATTAAAGGAACCATGATACCTTCCGACAGCCTGCAGGAGTATGTTGATTCGCTTTGCCAACAACTTCTTATTGACAGGTATGTAAGTGTGAACATCAGTCGCCTTGTTGATGTGCCCTGCATGATTGGCTTTTTTAGTCCCATTATACTTTTACCAATTTCATTAACTACCTATTTATCAACCGAAGAGGTAAAAGCCATTTTATTGCATGAATTATCGCACATAAAACGCAACGACTACCTGCTTAACATGGTACAGCAGTTTATAAGCATATTGCTTTTCTTTAATCCCTTTGCCCAATTAATTAATACAATAATAAACCAGGAACGCGAAAACCGGTGCGACGACCTGGTAGTACAAACAACTGCCCAACCCTTAGTGTATGCGCATGCACTATTAAAGTTGGAGCAAAAAAGGCTGGGAAACCTGCAACTGGCCCTTGCCGCCACCGGAAAAAAGTATCATTTATTAACCAGAATTGAACGTATCATGAACACAAAGAAACCCATAGACAACATTCGTCACCTTTTAGTGGCTGTTGCAATAATAGCGGCAAGCATTAGTAGTATTGCGTGGCTTAATCCTACCATAGCTAATGGTAAAATATCAATAAAAAAAGTGAAGGTAATCTATCCGGCAGTATTGAAACAATTACTTGCAGATACCACCCGTAAAAAAGCTGTTAAAGCGAAAAAAGTAGTATCCGCAAAAACAGCTTTACGAAACAAGCGCACTGCAGAAGAAAGATATAACAACTTTAACGACGCCGAATTGAACAAGCTAACTGCCGAGGTTGATAAATATGCCGAACAAATAGGCAAATACTACGATAGCCCCGAGTTTAGAAGTCAGCAAAAACTGATGGAAGAAAAGGCTGAAGCTATGGAGAAATTTTATAATAGCGCCGAAATAAAAAAAATGCAGGAAGACCAGGAAAAGATAGCCGCAGACTTTCAAAAAAACTGGGGCGAAACCGGCGAGACCAGTAAACTGGGTGAGCAAATGGGTAAAATGGGCGAAAAAATTGGGGCATATTACAACAGTCCCGACTTTAAGAGAATGAATGAAGAGCTCAGAAAAAAATATGGTATTAAAGGTAATTACCATGATGATAGCAAGGATGAGAATTACAAAAAATACCAGGACGAATTGCAAAGTAAAATTTCGCCCGAGGTAAAAGAGCAAGCTGAATTGCTGAAAAAGATGGGCGAAGAAATGCGCAGTCATTTTGACTCACCGGAGTTTCGTAAAAAAAGCGACGAACTGCGAATGATGAGCGATAGCTTAAGAAAAGCATACCATAACCCCGCAATGGAAGAGCAAAAACAGGAGATGAGAAGGATGGGCGAAAAAATGCGGGCTTACCAGGATAATGCTCAAATTAAACAAGCGAAAGCACGGTTGCAGGAAGCCAGTAAAAAACTAAGGGAATATACCAACAGCCCGGAATTCAAAAAACGGATGGCTGATGCAAAGAAACAGGCGGATCTTGCACTTGAAGAGAACTAAAGAAGGCAAACGGATTTTTATTTGTATCATAACGCCTTTTAAAACTAAATAAATTAGCAATATTTCATTAAATTTTAGTTTAAAGCATCTTAATTCTTAATTTAGTATCCTTAATAAAATAAGGATACTTTTTTTATGCTTCAAAAGCTAACTATTAATAACTACGCGCTGATTGATAACCTGGAGATAAGTTTTGGCGAAGGCCTTAACATTCTTACAGGCGAAACAGGAGCAGGTAAATCGATCATATTGGGCGCATTGTCGCTCATTTTGGGTCAGCGTGCCGAGAGTCGCTATTTTTTTAATCAGCAAAAAAAATGTGTAATTGAAGGGTCGTTTAAAATAAGTGGATTTCACTTAAGTTCATTCTTTGAAGAAAATGATCTTGATTATGAAACCGAAACCGTTTTACGCAGGGAGATATCTGCCGATGGAAAATCCCGGGCTTTTGTGAACGATACGCCGGTTAACCTTACCGCGCTTAAGCAACTGGGCGAAAAGCTGATCGATATCCACTCGCAACATGCCACGCTGGAGATCAATGATCCCGAATTTCAGTTACTGGTGGTTGATTCGGTTGCCAAGCATGATGAGCTGCTGAATGATTACCGGAACAAATACCACGCATTTAAAAAAGATACCGGCAAGCTAAACCAATTAATAGCCGAAAGTGATAAAGCCAAAGCCGACCTAGATTATTTCCAGTTTCAGTTTGATGAACTGGACAAGGTTAGCATCAGCGCCGACGAACAGGAGCCACTGGAGAAAGAGCTTTACGCACTAAATAATGCAGAAGAAATTAAGCGCAACTTATACGGCGCATATTACCTGGTACAGGAAAGTGAAATGGCCGCCATTTCACAATTACGTGAAGCCGGGCAACAATTAGGATCGATTGAAAAGTTTGACTCCCAGATTGAAGAATTGCACCAACGCTTAAACAGCGCCATCATCGAACTAAAAGACATAGCCACCGAGGTTGAACTGATAGAGCAAAAAACGCATACCAACGAGGCCCGGGTTGAAGAAATTAATACCCGCTTAAGCCTCATATATAACCTTCAAAAGAAACACCGGGTAAACAGTAATGCCGAACTTTTACAGATCCAGGACGATCTGTCGGGTAAAATACAGCAGGCCTTATTCAGCGATGAGACCATTGAAAAACTCCAAAAACAGCTGACTGCCGATAAAGCAGAATTGGAAAAGCTGGCTGCCAAGCTAACTGCCAACCGGTTAAAAGCTATCCCCGCTATTGAAAAACAAGTGATTATTACACTTGCCGAAATGGGGATGAACAATTCGACGTTGAAAATTGAACAAGCCCCCCTACCCCCTAAAGGGGGAGTTATAGAAGCAGGTGGAAAATCTTTGATAACATTAAATGAAAATGGAACTGATCATATCCGCTTCCTTTTCTCTGCAAATAAAGGCCATTCATTGGCCGAGATGAGTAAAGTAGCATCGGGTGGTGAGCTTTCCAGGTTGATGCTGAGCATAAAATCAATTATTGCAAAACATACCGCCCTGCCTACCATTATTTTTGATGAGATAGATACGGGAGTATCGGGCGAGGTTGCCAATAAAGTTGGCCAGATCATGGAACGCCTGGCCGATAACCTGCAGGTAATTACTATTACGCATTTACCACAAATGGCCAGCAAAGGCAAAAACCATTACTTTGTTTATAAAGATGATAGCTCGGCAACAACCTATACCCGCATCAAAAAACTGGATAACCATGAGCGTGTTTTGGAAATTGCCAAAATGCTAAGTGGTGATAAACCGGGTGAAAGCGCATTGCAAAATGCAAGGGAATTGCTGGCTCTGTAAATACATCAATATGAAAGTAATACTAAACCTGCTTTTTATATTATTTATTAACCAAGCTTTATTTGCTCAACAAACGCAACCAGGCATCGTTTATCGGGATACCATCAATTTACATGGTTATGTTTACAATGAGCTTGGCAAACCGATTAAGTATATATACCTCCAGTCGACCCAAAAGATTATAGGTTATAATATTCACATTGCAGCCGTTACTGACACAAATGGCTTTTTTGAACTTAAAGGGATAAAGTTTCAGGATACCCTGACGTTTGAACGCAACATTCTGTATAATCCTGCCCCTGTTTACAACAGGGGCAGCAGGTATGTGGTTGTATATTTACCAACTGCTGCCATCAATAATATCAGTCTGGCAGGCCCCGTGACTATAGCTGCGATACGTAAGCATCCAAAAATTATAGCTAAGTTTCAGATGACTAATGATGACGTGATAATAGAACCGCATAGGGAGTTACATTTAAAAGCAATTTTCCCCGGGGGTGATCAGCATTTTATGGAGTTGCTAAAACAGCAAATGATTTACCCTAAAGATGCTATAGATAATAACATAGAGGGTACGGTGCAGCTTGGGTTTAAAATTGAAAAGGACGGTTCGGCGGTTGACTTTAAAATACTAAAAGGTATTGGATACGGTTGCGAGCAACAGCTAACCAATATTATAAAACATTTGCCCAAATGGCGACCGGCATTTGAAAATGGAAGGCTTGTTATAACACAACAAACTGTTTCTGTTGAGTTTAAACTAACTGATAAATAATTATAACTTTGCTACAATTATAGAAAACTCAAAACATGGCTTATAATTTATTAAAGGGCAAAAAAGGCATCATATTTGGTGCCCTCAATGAGCAATCCATCGCCTGGAAAGTAGCGCAGCGCGCTGTACAGGAAGGTGCCGAAATTGTATTATCAAACGCGCCAATTGCATTACGCATGGGCGAACTCAATAAACTGGCAGAAGAGTGTAATGCTCCTGTCATCGGTGCAGATGTTACCAGCAATGATGATATCAATAACCTGTTCATCAAAACACAAGAGCATTTTGGCGGTGGTGTCGATTTCATTTTGCACTCCATAGGCATGAGCATCAACGTACGTAAAAGTGTTCCTTATCCAGAAAACAATTACGATTTTACCCACAAAGGCTTTGATATTTCGGCATTGAGCTTACACCGCATTTTACAGGCGGCTATGAAACACGATGCCATCAATGAATGGGGATCAGTATTGGCATTAAGCTATATAGCAGCACAACGTTATTTCCCAGGTTATAATGACATGTCTGACAATAAAGCTGTCCTGGAAAGCATTGCCCGTAACTTTGGTTACGAATATGGTATTAAAAAACATGTACGTGTTAATACAATATCTCAATCGCCAACCCGTACTACTGCTGGTTCGGGAGTTAAAGGCTTTGATGGTTTTATAGACTTTGCCGAAAAAATGAGCCCACTGGGTAACGCTGATGCAGACCAATGCGCTGACTATTGCGTATCTATGTTTAGCGACCTCACTAAAATGGTTACCATGCAAAATCTCTTCCACGATGGTGGCTTCTCCTTCACTGGCGTAACACAAGCTGTTATTGACCAGATGGGGAAATAAAAATACTAACCCAAAAAAAATGCGCTCTCATAAGATGGAGCGCATTTTTTTTTGAATCTTTTAAAATTACTGGCCCGAATCTACCAGAACCACCTTAACCTTAATATCGTCAGCAGGCGCAGTAGCTAATTTAGTACCATTAACACCCTGGGCATATAAAACAATTCTTCCAACACTGGTAGTATAACTGTAAGATATACCAGCATAAGCTTCAGGAATAGCTTCATAAGTAGTGCCATTATTGTAAGAGATATACACTAATACTCCGCCATTTTCCTGGGCGTATGCATTAAGCTCGGGTAAATCGCCATCCTTACCCAGTTCAGATGTGTAGGATACATTATCATCGGTGGATAACTTCCATCCGGTTGTACCTTTCACTGTATAAATTGCAGTTACATTGGCAGAAGGTGTAATGTATTTTTTAGTACATGAGGTTGCCGCTATTAATACAGTGCAGCAAATTAAAGTCAAGATTTTTTTCATAATGTTTCGATTGTATATATTGTAAGAACAATATAATTTAAAAAGGTTTAACGCTTTTTGATTTAATTTATTTCAAAAGTATTACTTGCTTATTGATATATATGGTTCCAGTTGCTTTTTCCATAAGTAGTATCCATATGGAGTTAGGTGGATGCCATCAATGGTGGCAAGAGCGTTCAACCGGCCGTCCAGGATAAAATAGTTGTACATATCAATATAGCTAAGTTGATTAAGCCCGCAATAAGCTGCCACTTTACTATTATAAGCTTTAATTTTTGCATTAAACTTATTACTTAATGTAGGTAAAACCGATTGTACGTATAGCTTAGTTGCAGGCGAGCTTTTTTTGACAAGTGTACACATGGTAACAAAGTCATTATACATCAGGCTGCTATCCCTCCCATCCCTGATATCATTAATACCTGCCTCTAAAAATATCCTGGGCGGTTTCCTTTTAATTATCCTTTCCAGGTTTGTTAAAATATCCTTGTTTTCGGCACCACCAAAACCCATATTTTTTAAATGACCATTGTTAAAACTACTCCTCAACGCAAATCCTTCGGTTAAACTGGTGCCAATAAATATGATCTCCTGGTTATCGCTTTTAGTGCTAAATAGCACCTGCCATTTTTGCTGTTCAAATTGATGCTGGCGCCGGTAGGCAAATAAAATCTTTCTGTCGATAAAGTAGCCAACGGTTATAATATTCAGTGCAATTGATATAACGAAAACCCATTTATAGATCAACTTTTTATTAACAGTCATATAAAATTATATCTGCTGATATTTAATCAACGAGGCCTAAATATACAATACTTAAAGGTTGCCGGTTTTGGATAAATCAGAAAAACATTTTTCTATAACTAAATTTTTAGTTTATTTGTATCTATGCGGAAACTACTTCATTTACTGCTATTCATCGTGCCCAACATTTGCCTGGCGCAGGTAACAATCACCGGTAAAGTAATTAACAGCAATGATAAAAACCCTGTAGCAAATGCCAGCGTGTTTTTAAACAACGCCATCGTTGGAGACAAAACCGCTGATGACGGCGCATTTACGCTCCGCAACGTAAAGCCGGGCCAGTACACCCTTATAGTAACCATTGTTGGTTATGAAACTTATAGCCTCAGCCTGATGGCGGGGACTAAGGATGTCGCCTTACCCGAAATTTCGCTTACACCTAAAACTATCATGCTACAGGAGGTGAGCATTAAGCCCGATCCCAATCGCCTCAGAAATTATAATGATTTTAAAAGATTGTTTTTAGGTACATCTGCAAATGCCCAGTTATGTAAAATTTTAAACCCGGATGTAGTTTATGTTGATTTTGATACTAAAACCGGAATACTTTCGGCCTCAAGCGGCGATGATTTTATAGAGGTAGAGAATAAGGCGTTAGGCTATCTTATTAAATACAAACTCACCAAATTCAGTTATGAGCCTAGAGGCGTTTTTTATTACGAGGGCATTTCGGTTTTTGAAGAACTAAAAGGTGGCAGAGCACAAAAACGCAAATGGGAAAAACAGCGAACTATAGCCTACCTGGGTTCTCCGATGCATTTTTTAAGATCGGTTATTGCCGATCAAATAACCAGGGATGGCTTTCAGGTTTTAAGATTAATACGAAAACCCAATCCCGATTATCAGGAGGGAAAAATGGGAAACAATAACTACAAATACATTCAATCATTATATACAAAGCCTCCCTTAACGGCAAGCGACTTTGCTAAACGCACCGATCAAACCGACCTGTTTGCTCTGGGATTTAGTGATTGCCTTTATATAATTTATACCAAAAAACGCGAAGAAACAGATCTGTCAGTTTATCACCCCTTAGATATTCCTAATCACCCGGTTACTATACTTTCATTTGATGAACCCTATGCTTTTTTTGACAGGAATGGCATTATAGTTAACCCGCACAGTGTTATTTTTGAAGGAGATTGGGCTAAAAGTCACATGGCCGAATTACTGCCGGTAGATTATGAGCCCGAAAAAGCCAATGAAAAATAGTTGATTTATTTTTAGCTTTATCCATGCTAAAACCTTTACTCTTATTGCTCTTGTTGATTCCCGTGGCGTGCTTTTCGCAATTAAAAATTACGGGGCGAGTTATAGACAAAAGGTACAAAAACCCGGTAGTAAACGCCAGAGTATTTTTAACAAAGGATACCACAAAGTATAAAACTGATAATTACGGGGTATTTACCATTCCCAACGTAAAACCAGGGGAATATACACTCGTTGTAACGTCGACAGATTATGAAACCTATGCTAATACATGGCTTGTTTATGATAATAGTATCACTATTCCCGATATAAGTTTATTACGTTTAGATGAATTGGATCTTGTTAACGACAAGTACAATACTAACCGGGAGCGTGATATAAATATTTTTAAAGCTTTTTTTATAGGGGAGTCTACCAATGCAAAAAAGTGCAAAATCCTGAACCCGGATGCTATTTTTGTAAAATACAATAGCATATTAAAGGCACTCATAGCATTTTCCGATGAATACATTAACGTCGAAAACCGGGCGCTGGGTTATTTGATCAAATATAAATTAGGCACATTCCACTACCTTTCCAATGGATTGGTTTATTTTGAAGGAACACCACAGTTTGAAGAGTTAACCGGCAGCGAATCGGAAAAAAAGAGATGGAAAAAGCAGCGCCTTATCACATATCAAGGTTCGTCAATGCATTTCCTACGATCAGCAATTACAAATCAACTTGAGGAGGAGGGCTTTAAAGTTTCACGATTAATTAGAAAGCCGGATACTGACTACTATAAGTTAACTAATCAACAATCTATTAAATCAATTTATAAAGGTGAATCCTTACCGGTGGATAGTTTTATAAACCACACCAACAAAAAAGGCGTATTTGCAATGAAATTTAACGACTGCCTTTATATAATTTATACAAAAAAAGTTCAGTCGCCTAACATAAATAAAATTGGCTTCACGGCAAAATTGCCCAATTATGCCACTACGATAATTACTTTTAATGAGCCATATGCCCTCTTCGGTATCGAGGGTATAATTACAAACCCTCAAAGCATTTCGTTCGAAGGCGACTGGAGCGAAAGTGGTATAGCAAACCTTCTCCCACCAGATTATCAGCCTTAAAAACTCCCACCTAACAAAAAACCCCATCTGCCTAAGCAAACGGGGTTGTATTTTTAAATAAGCTTTAACTTATTTTTGTTCTTCTTCTGTTGGTGTTTTGCTTTCACCTTTTTGGTCAATGATTGTGATCTGACTGGTTTCTTTGTCAAAATCAACTTTCATAATATCACCATCGCTCAATTCACCTTTAAGGATTTCTTCAGCAATAGGATCTTCCAGGTATTTCTGGATAGCCCGTTTTAACGGACGTGCACCAAATTGAGAATCGTAACCTTTATCGGCAATAAACTCTTTAGCGGCTTCTGTAAGTTCAATTTTGTAACCTAAAGCATTAACACGGCTAAACAAGTAAGCTAATTCAATATCGATGATTTTGAATATTTCATCCTTGCCTAATGAGTTAAATACAATAACATCATCAATACGGTTCAAAAACTCAGGAGCAAAAGCGCGTTTTAAAGCATTTTCGATAACACCTCTTGAATGCGTATCGGCCTGTAAATTTTTAGCATTAGTGCTGAAACCTACACCCTGACCAAAATCTTTCAGTTGGCGTGCGCCAATATTAGATGTCATGATGATGATCGTATTCCTGAAATCAACCTTGCGGCCTAATGAATCAGTTAACTGGCCTTCATCCAATACCTGTAACAATATGTTAAACACATCAGGGTGAGCTTTTTCAATCTCATCCAATAATATTACTGCATATGGTTTACGGCGTACCTTTTCGGTTAATTGTCCACCTTCTTCATAACCCACATAGCCCGGAGGCGCTCCTACTAAACGTGATACCGCGAATTTCTCCATGTACTCGCTCATATCAATTTGTATCAGCGCGTCTTCGGTATCAAACATAAAGCGGGCAAGTTCTTTTGCAAGCTCAGTTTTACCAACACCTGTTGGGCCTAAGAAAATAAATGAACCAATTGGTTTTTTAGGATCTTTTAAGCCTGCACGTGTACGTTGGATAGCACGGGTTAATTTTTTAATCGCCTCATCCTGGCCAATAATCTTGCTGGCAACAGTATCGCTCATGTGCAATAGCTTTTGGCTATCGGCCTGGCCTACCCTTTGTACAGGAATACCAGTCATCATAGATACTACTTCGGCAACATTATCTTCAGTTACGGTATAACGTTTTGATTTTGTTTCGGCTTCCCAAACAGCTTTAGCCTGGTCAAGCTCGGCAATCAAATTCTTTTCGGTATCACGCAATTGTGCAGCTTCTTCGTATTTCTGGCTGCGAACAACTTTGTTTTTTTCGATCTTGATCTGCTCTATCTTTTGCTCAATATCCAATATATTTTGTGGTACATGGATATTGGTTAAGTGAACACGTGAACCCGATTCATCCAAAGCATCAATCGCCTTATCCGGTAAAAACCTATCGGTAATATAACGGGTAGTTAAGTTAACGCAGGCATTGATAGCTTCCGGAGTATAAGTTACACCATGATGTTCTTCGTATTTTTCTTTGATCCTGTTCAGTATCTCGATAGTTTCATCAGGAGTAGCTGGCTCAACCATTACCTTTTGGAAACGACGGTCCAAAGCACCATCTTTCTCAATATACTGGCGATATTCATCTAACGTAGTTGCGCCGATGCATTGTATTTCGCCCCTTGCCAAAGCAGGTTTAAACATATTTGATGCATCAAGCGAGCCTGAAGCACCACCTGCACCTACAATAGTATGGATCTCATCAATAAATAAAATTACATCAGGGGATTTTTCCAGTTCATTCATCACCGCTTTCATCCGTTCTTCAAACTGGCCGCGGTATTTTGTACCGGCAACCAATGAAGCCAGATCAAGTGTTACCACGCGTTTGTTGAACAATACACGCGATACCTTGCGCTGAACAATACGTAATGCCAATCCTTCAGCTATTGCTGATTTACCAACACCCGGCTCACCTATTAATATAGGGTTGTTCTTTTTACGGCGCGAAAGAATTTGAGATACCCTTTCAATTTCCTTTTCACGACCAACAATCGGGTCAAGTTTTCCATCCTCGGCGGCGCGGGTTAAATCGCGGCCAAAGTTGTCCAACACCGGTGTTTTTGATTTAATGTCTGATACCTTTTTAGGCTGACTAAATGACTCTTCTTCTTTAAAGTCATCATCGCCACCGGTTGGTGATCCTGGCATTTCGTCAGTTACATCGTTTTTATGTGATTCAACTTCACCTTTAAACACCTCGTAGTTTACGTTAAACTGTACCAATATTTGCGATGCGATATTATCCTCATCGCGCAATATAGATAGCAGCAGGTGCTCGGTTCCAATTACATCACTTTTAAATATTTTGGCTTCCAGATAAGTTATTTTTAATACTTTCTCGGCTTGCTTAGTTAGTGGAATACTGCCAATATGTACATTTGTTCCAATGGTACCTTTAACAGCATCTTCAACGGCACGCCGAAGTTTTGCAGTATCAACATTCAAACCTTTCAGCAATTTAATTGCTACGCCGTCTCCATCCCGGATAAGGCCCAGTAAAAGATGCTCCGTTCCTATATAGTCGTGCCCAAGGCGCAATGCCTCTTCTCTGCTGTATTGAATGACATCTTTAACCCTCGGCGAAAATTTAGCTTCCATATATACCTTTCAATTATTATGAACGTCCTAATCTATAAATTTTGTTTTCAATCACGACGCATGACTTAACATTTATCAACAATATTGCCAACATTTAACACTTTGCAGAAACAGACATTCATATGATACGCAAGCTATTAAAGTTTGGGTTCAATCAGCAATTTTTGACAAAAAATTCAACGATCAATGAATTCTTTTACAATATACGAATGAAACTTACCATTTTGATACAAAAAATTCAAAATAGTTTAAACATCGTGTTAATAAATTATAATCACCATAACAAAACAGGCATTTCGTCATACCATATGTCATTAAGGCATTAACCTAATGTTTATTCAATGTTTACTTATATGTACGTAAAAGCTATCAAAACAGTTGCCACTTTGCTATGTTAAACGAAATTAAATACTTACAAGTATGTATTGATTAGGGAGTATTTATAAAAGGCAGCAATTTTTTTTTCTGACACTGCTTTTTTTAGGTAATCCATCAATTTTGACTCATATTTGAATTCTTTTTTTAATCAATTATAATGGCAGACGAAAAGATCATTTTTTCAATGGCTGGGGTTAGCAAAGTTTATCCCCCGCAAAAAACAGTTTTAAAAAACATTTATCTATCGTTTTTTTATGGTGCCAAAATTGGCGTTATCGGCTTAAACGGTTCGGGTAAATCATCTTTATTAAAAATTATAGCAGGCATTGATAAAACCAATATAGGCGAGGTCGTTTTTTCGCCGGGCTATACCGTTGGCTACCTGAGCCAGGAGCCAGAGCTCGATCCCAACAAAACCGTGCGCGAAATTGTGGAAGAAGGTGTTGCCGAAACCACAGCATTATTGAAGGAATACGAAGAGATCAACGAGAAATTTGGTCTTGAAGAATATTACGGCGATGCTGACAAAATGGACAAGCTGATGAACCGCCAGGGCGAACTACAGGACCAGATAGATGCTGTAAACGCCTGGGAACTGGATACCAAGCTGGAACGCGCCATGGATGCACTGCGCTGCCCCGAGCCGGATACCAAAATTTCGGTACTATCGGGAGGTGAACGCCGCCGGGTGGCATTATGTCGCTTATTGTTAAAGGAGCCCGATGTTTTACTATTGGATGAGCCTACCAATCACCTGGATGCCGAATCTATTGACTGGCTGGAACAACATTTACAACAATATAAAGGTACCGTTATAGCGGTAACACACGATAGGTATTTCCTGGATAACGTTGCCGGATGGATCCTGGAACTTGATCGTGGAGAAGGTATCCCATGGAAGGGAAATTATTCCTCATGGTTAGATCAAAAAGCCAAACGCCTGGCCCAGGAAGATAAGAGCGAAAGCAAACGCCAAAAAACGCTGGAACGCGAGCTGGAATGGGTGCGCATGGGACCAAAAGGTCGCCACGCCAAATCAAAAGCCCGTTTAGGCAATTACGAGAAATTGGCATCCGAGGAAACCAAGGAGCGCGAAGACAAACTTGAATTGTTTATCCCGCCGGGACCGCGTTTGGGTAATATCGTAATTGAAGCCAACGGCGTAAGTAAATCATACGGCGATAAATTGTTGTTTGATAACCTCAGCTTCTCCTTACCCCCGGCAGGTATAGTAGGAATTATCGGCCCCAACGGTGCAGGTAAAACCACGCTGTTCCGTTTAATTACCGGACAGGACCAGCCGGATGCTGGCACTTTCCGTGTAGGCGAAACCGTTGCTTTAGGCTATGTTGACCAGATGCATGATGACCTTGACCCTAACAAATCTGTTTGGGAAAACGTAACCGGCGGCCTGGAAACTATTATGGTGGGCAACAAGCCCCTTAACTCAAGGGCATACGTATCCAAGTTCAACTTTAACGGT
This sequence comes from Mucilaginibacter sp. P1_A3, assembly GCF_056406855.1. Classification (NCBI taxonomy): domain Bacteria; kingdom Pseudomonadati; phylum Bacteroidota; class Sphingobacteriia; order Sphingobacteriales; family Sphingobacteriaceae; genus Mucilaginibacter; species Mucilaginibacter sp. P1_A3. The sequence continues at coordinate 535,043 of NZ_JBFTZJ010000003.1, read as the reverse complement.
GCCGATCAGCAGAAAAAAGTAGGCGTACTATCGGGCGGTGAGCGTAACCGTGTACACTTATCCATCACCCTTAAAAAAGGATCGAATGTGTTGCTGCTGGATGAGCCAACCAATGATATCGACGTAAACACATTGCGAGCTTTGGAAGAAGCTCTGGAAAACTTTGGCGGCTGCGCTGTAGTCATCAGCCACGACCGCTGGTTCCTTGACCGCATCTGTACCCACATCCTGGCATTTGAAGGTAACTCACAGGTTTACTTCTTTGAAGGAAACTATTCTGATTACGAAGAAAACAAAAAGAAACGTTTAGGTGATGTAGCGCCAAAGCGGATCAAGTATAAAAAATTGACGGTGTAAGCCCCCTCTAAATCTCCCCCTGAAGGGGGAGACTTTTGAATTGCAAATGGTGACCATATAAAACCTCGTCATTGCGCGTTTTACTATCCAGGGGACACTGAAAGGAAAATGACGTTTGAAAAGTTTGTCATCCTGAGGAACGAAGGATCTATTCGCAGACTGTACATGGCGAAGAAGTATGGCGAATAATAGATCCTTCACTGCGTTCAGGATGACAAAAAAATGTTTTATAACCTCGTCATTGCGAGGAACGAAGCAATCCCCAACTATGCAGGTTCTCCCTGTAGCGCTGGTGATTGCTTCGTTCTTCTTAATGACTTTTTTATTTAATAATTATCACTCCGCCCTCCTTTTTTAACCTTACAGTCAATTCCTTATCTCAACTCAATAAAAAATTTCCTAACTTTCCATTTTCTAATACATAATACATTAAGGCCATGACAGAGACGCTGGACATCAAGATCACCAAGACCACTCATTCCCGTTTAGCAGAAACGGATTTTGACAACTTACCTTTCGGAAAAACATTTTCTGACCATATGTTTATGGCTGATTATGCTGATGGTGAATGGAAAAACCTACAGGTCATTCCCTACGGCGAGATTGGATTGAGCCCGGCAATTTCTGCCTTACATTACGGCCAGGCTTTTTTTGAAGGTTTAAAAGCTTACAAACATGCTGATGGAAAAGTAACCATTTTCCGCCCCGACAAAAATGCTATCCGTTTTAACAAATCGGCAGAAAGGCTTTGTATGCCTGCCCTGCCCGAAGAAATATTTTTACAAAGTATGGCAGCTGTGGTTGATATCGACCGCGAATGGGTGCCATCAAAAGCCAACCACGCTTTATACATCCGCCCTTTTATGTTTGCTACAGATCCTTTCCTGGGTGTAACACCATCGGCAACCTATAAATACATGGTACTTGCTGGCCCCGTAGGTCCATACTTTTCAAAAACACTCCGTGTAAAAATTGAAACATATTACACCCGCGCTGCCGAAGGCGGTATGGGTTACGCAAAAGCAGCCGGTAACTACGGCAGCTCGATGTTACCCGCCCGTAAAGCAGCCGAAGAAGGTTTTGACCAATTGATATGGACCGACGCCAAGGAACATAAATATGTGGAAGAAATGGGCGCCGCGAATGCGATGTTCATGCTGGACGGCAAACTAATAACAGCCGAAACTAAAGATACTATACTGGATGGCGTAACCCGCAACACCGTTATTACCTTAGCCAAAGAATGGGGTATAACTGTTGAGGAACGCAAAGTTTCTGTTGCCGAAATCATCGAAGGCGCCAAAAATGGCAAACTTACCGATGCCTTTGGTGCAGGTACTGCCGCAACCATAGCTTCGGTAGGATCAATAAGTGTTGATGGTGAGGAGTATTTTTTAAGCGATCCAAAAACACGTGAATTCTCCCAAAAAGTATTATCAACCCTTGATGCTGTAAAATATGGCAGAGAAGCTGATACTCATGGCTGGAATTACCTGGTAGGTTAATCAAAATAATTAATAAAACAGGAAAGGTGCTCAAATGGGCACCTTTCCTGTTTTATCTAAATTACAAATCGTCTGCCACCCTCGAGTCTTAGACGGCTTCAGATTAGCAGTTTCTATTTTATTGTCTCCCCAGCTTTAAAAACTACAATGGCCTTCAGGTTTTATCCCTTCTTTATCAATTGTTAATATAGGCTGGCCTTTTTTATAAGTTACAATCCATATACTATCAAAATCATCATTGGGCCACTGCTGGCCTTTAACACTGATGCCTAATGCTTTTATAGCAGGCTTAATATAGCTATGCTCCCATACTATAAGGATAGTTCCCTTTTTACCTTGCAGTTCAGCAACCAAATTATTTACATCTTCCTCTTCAAAACTGCTGTTGATGGCTAAATTGTACTTAATGGCAAAAGGCGAAACGGTTTGAAACATCCGCCCGCGTGAGGTTGACTTACCGGGATGCATAGACGGAATATAAATATGGCTTACCGGGCCAAACTTTGCTTTTAAAACTTCGGGTAATTTTAAAGCTCTGTTTAAACCCATGCATGATAGGTTATCTCCATCTGCAGGTTTCTCTGCATGCCTTATAAATATCAGTTTCAGGTTTTTACTTTGAGCATCGGCATGGTAAGCACCGCAGCACATTAATAGTAAAATTATAAGTGGGAATATTATTATTCGTTTAATCATACAAGGGAACAACGTGCTATTAGTAAAGCCCCAACTACAAATTACTCAACACTTACAGTCAATCCTTCTTGTTGCAATATCTTCCGGTATATCTCCATCTCGGTAAACGAACCTTCCAATACAGCGCATTTACCTTCATTATGCACTTTCCAGGCTATTTTTTCGGCTTGAGGTTCGGAGTAGTCAAGATACTTCATCATGCAATGGATTACGTGATCAAACGTGTTAAAATCATCGTTCCACAATATAAGGCGGCGAACTTCTTTAAGTCCTGCCAGTAATTCTTCGAGGGTAAATGTTTCTTCCTGTGTTTCAGTTGGCATACGTAACTACAAAATTACTCAAAAACAATAATAAAAAAGCTAAAATCGTGTTCAATTACCTTAAAAAGCTTGCTGTAACAGTATAGATACTAAACCCCGAACACCATAAACTCATGAAAAAAATTGCCACTTGCATTATTATTCCCCTGGCCGCTCAATTATTTACAGCAACTATAGTGAACGCCCAAGCCGCCAAAACCAGCCAAAATACATTGCAACCTCCGCCTAACGCCATAAAAATTGATGGCGATTTGAAAGACTGGGGCGATAGTCTGCGGTATTTTAACGAAGAAAAAAAACTAAACTATGCTTTGGCCAATGATAAAACTACACTTTACGCAGCCATTCGCATTACCGATAAAATGGACCAGATGCGCACCCTTAATGCTGGCATTACCTTAAGTATTGATACTAAAGGGAAGAAGAAAGAAACTTATTCACTAACGTTCCCGCTGGCAGAACCAGGCACCAAGCCCGATTTTGGCAAAAAGCCAGACGATAATACCGAAATTACCCAACAAGACCGGGATGACCTGCTACGTGAGCGGGTTACCAAACTGCGGGACATTAAGGTGGTAGGCTTTAAAGATATTGAGGGCGATATGATCACGACATCAAACACCTATGGCATCAAGGCTGCCATTGATTATGATGCCGAAGGAAACCTGGTTTATGAAATAGCCATCCCACTGCAGTTTTTTCACGCTGAAGAAATCACTAAAACCGAATGGGCTTTCAACTTTAAAATAAACGGCATACAGCGGCCAAAAGGTGAAGGCATTGAAGGTGGTGAACACCAGGGCAGCGGTGACTTTGGTGGTGGCGGCGGAGGAAGAGGCGGTCGTGGTGGCGGTGGCGGCGGAGGTGGCCGTGGAGGAAGAGGTGGTCGCGGCGGCGGCGGTGGTGCCGAAGGAGGCCGCAATGAGCTATCCAAATCGACTGATTTTTGGGAGAAGTTTTATCTGAGTAAAAATTAATTAAAAGCAACACGCCCGATAATCCGTTAAGAAACGGCCTATCGGGCGTATGGTATAGTGAATGGCTATTAACACTATTCCACTTTATAAGTAAAAACCTGGTGGCCAATATTCCCATCTGTATCAATACCTTCAACTGTTATGCGGTAAGTTCCTTTAGTGTCCGCATTAAAGAATGATAAGCTTGTGTTGCCATCTTTATCAGTTATAATATCCGGTTTCCAATAAATGGTAGTTCGAAGGTCGGGTTGCCTGGTAACTGATGTAGCATCATATTTTGGCGAATAAAACTCCCGTGCTTTATAAAAACCGGATGATTGATAGGTTATCACATCGGGAGTTGGGGGACCGTAACTTCCCGAATGCTTTCGTGATGTCAAAAACACCATTCCCGAACTTGATCTATCCGTACCATATATAACGCCTTTACCGGTAGTCCTCACAATTTCGGCACTTTCAATATCAGTTAAATTCAGGCTCATGTAGACATCGTAATCAATATAAGCCCCATCAAGTAAAATCTGCATCGGTTTTGGTGACACTCCTCCCGCTGTCCGCGCTATCATGCGTGTATTATAGGGCCTATTATTCATAAACATTACGCCCCTGGCGTGCTGCTGCAAAAATTGGCTCAAGGTTAATCCTGTGCCATCTTTAGGAAAATCTTTAATAACCTGATCGGGGTTGGCTGGATGTTCAAAAGGATCTGGCGCAACGTCCCTTTTATCTTTAATTACCACTTCGCGCAGCTGTATTGTGCGCTTATCAATATTTGATTTAAACTGCTGGGCAATCTGTTTTTGGTAAAGCGTAAGCAAGGTAGTATCACTCAGCTGCTCATAAGCTATATCATTATTTTTTTCGGATTTAAAAGGTGCGATGGTATCCAACGTAATTACCACATTTTTACCATTAATTGAGGTACGCCCTTGAACTATATATTTTATAATCGTATCCTGATCAGTAACCAATCTCTTAAAAGTGAACTTTCCGTTTTCATCGGCCAGGGTATCCAGCTTAAACCATCCGCCTTTAACGCTATAAAGCATAATCTTGCCGTTAGGTATTGGTTTGCCACCTAACGTTTTTATGCTCCCCGATACAGTAAGCGAATTTTCGGGTTCATAGTTCAAAACCGGATAGCTTTTATCTATTACCTGTTTCCATTCAAAGCGGTGAAAGCCCTGGGTAAGCATCAGCAGGTCAAGATCGGCCCTTGTTTTATCACTTATATTGGTGAAATAATAATCAGGGTCTTCAATATAGCCTTTAATATCCGAGGTAAGCAGCAGGTTACTCAATATGGAATTTTTGGAGATTCCTTTAGTACCCGCTAAATCTTCATTAATAACCGCGGCAGAGAAACTACCTACAACCGGTTTACTATCCTTGTCGGCCACTTTTATGGCGATGTTCACCTTTTGCCGGGTGGCATAAACTTCCTTTGCGGTACTTATGCCGAGCTTCAACTGGTCGTTATGCTGAATAAAGGCAATACGTTCATTAAGCGGTTCACCGTTTTCTGCAAATAAGGTAAACTGCACTATACCCGTGGGGAACCGGTGCTTATCTATCCGGGTAGTAAAGCTTTGCGATAATAGTTTAAAATCGGCAGTATAATAAACCTTAGCTCCTGCCTGGGCCAGCAGGTAGTACCTTGCTCCCTTTTTCGTTTCAAATAACTTTGCCGACGATGCCACCCTGATACTTACACTATCCGGCTGACTATTATTAACGGCGATAGCAAAACCATCATCCTGCGCTTTTGGCAAACTTACGGTAAACTGTTTACCATCTTTACGGGTTATTTTGGCTTTGTAATTTTTACCTGCTTGCGGTATTATCGCAAATACCCCCATCCCCAAATGTTGCGTGCTGAATACCGCTACCTCACTACCATCATTATCAATTATGGAGCCTTCAACGTCCTCGGCTATGCCCTTTGTGCTTATAGCTTTTACAGCCACCTTTGAGCGTAAGCCGTTTATAATAGCACCTCCCTCGGGAAAAAACTGAACATCCGGATCACCGCCCGCCTTTTGTTTCCTTTTGATAATTGACAGTTGTGTGTCGCTTACAATAATTGATTGATCAAAGAAATAATCAGCAGCAAAATTGCGCATCCAATTGGTATAGGCACGTATTTGATAACTACCGGGCCTGGTTAAAACGGGCAGCGCAAAATCGCCCCAACCTATACCTGTACTTAGGGGTATAGCTATCCTGTTTATTACAGAATCTTTTTCGGTAAGTAATTCAACATGTACTATATTACTAATGGCTGATAAACCATGATTCTCGCCCGCAACCGTATATGCCTTAAACCAGATGGTATCGCCAGGCATATAGGCTTGTTTATCAAGATGCAGGTAAACCTTCTCTACCGGGTTCGCCAGCGAATACCTATCAAGCGAGTTTATAGTGTGGGCTAAAAAAGCGCTATCAGTTTGGGCAAAACCTTTAAAAGCAACAAATAAAAGCCCGGTTAAAATACAGGTAAAAAGAAATTTCATATCAACTGATAATAAAAAGCAAGAATTTGGATAACAGATGCCATTGATAAAACATCATCAAGTGATACTACTCAACTTTATAGGTAAACACCTGGTGGCCCAAATTACCATCAATATCTATTCCTTCAATTAAAACCCTGTAGGTGCCTTTGGCATCAGCGTTAAAGAACGATACTGTAGCATTACCATCTTTATCTGTTAAGATATCTGATTTCCAATAAATGGTTGATCGAAGATCCTGCATCTGGGTATTTATTTTGGGATCATCATATTGCGGCGAATAAAATTCCCTGGCTTTATAGTACCCTTTTGGTGCATAAGTAACCACGCCCGGCGCATATTTATTATATCCACTGCCATCTCCGCCCCGCCTTGTTGTAATTACCAACACCCCACCATTTCCCCTGAAACCGTATATAGCTGTATTACCAATTGTGCGTAAGACCTCAACGCTCCCTACATCATTTGTACTTAAGGTACTTAAATAATCGCTCTCTACCGGTATACCGTCAACCATTATGGTCATTGGTGTACTCTGGCTACGGGTTGAATACGGCACCCCGTTTTTAAAGATCACGCCAAATATTTTCATTTGCAAGGTGCTGACAAAATTAGCGCCAAAATTTTCGAAATCTTTATAGGTAAGTACCTGGTCGGCATTACCGGGGCCATTTAAATTATTGGAGTTTTTAACCAGTTCTTTCTTGTCTTTCACATCCCGTACAACAACCTCTTTTAACAGAATAGTATGGTTGCCAATACCGTATTTAATATCCTCGCTATACTTGTTTTTACTGTTTTTAAGGTATGCAGAAAGTCCTTCGCTTATATTTACCTGGATGTCGGCCGCGTTTTTATTTTTCCCCGAAGCCTGTGGAACAACCTTATCCAGTTCAATATCAATGCTTTTACGATCCTTTGCCGTGCGGGCCTGTATAACAAAGCGGATGCTGTCCCTGAAAACAAGATCTTTAAAAACAAAATTACCTTTGGCATCAGATACGGTATCAATTACAAAAACTCCGCCCGATGTGGTAAACAATGTTATTTTACCCCCTGCTACAGGCTTGCCCCAAAGGCTTTTTAAATGCCCGGATATCTGCAATGTTTTTTCGGGCTGAAAAACTATAGGATCAAAACTATCGTCCAGTAACTTTTTCCATTCAAAGCGGCGATAGCCCTGGGTTAATAGCAGCACATCCAGATCGGCCTGCGTTGTTGCATTTATATTATGAAAATAATAACCTGGTTTTTCAATGTAACCTTTCAGATCAGACGTGAGCAATATGTTCGAGAAAATACTTTCTTCGGCCGTTTCATCAACGGAAACCTTCGACAGATCAATAACAGCTGCCGAAAAGCTCGCACTTACCGGCTTACTTTGATTGTTTTTAGCATTAAGGCTGATATTTACCTTTTGGCGGGGAGCATAGGATTGCTTATCTGATGATATGGAAAGTTTAAGCTCATCGCTGTTCCTTACAAACACCAAACGCTCATTTAACGGCACCCCTTTATCATTAAACAAGGTAAACTGCACAATGCCCGATGGGAATTTACTTTTGGGCACCACAGTGGTAAATGATTTACCACCATCGGCGCTATTGCCTGCATAATAAATTTCGCCGCCACTTTGGGCAACCAGCATAAGACCGCCAGTAGGTGTATCAGTGGCCAGCAGATCCTTGCCCGGCAATATTTTCACAGCGATGTCATCATCGTAAGAATTATCAATACTCAAAACATACCCATTATCTATTGCCTTGGGTAAATCAAATACCCCTTCAGAACCATCGGCATAGGTAACGTGGGCTTTATAGGTTTTACCGCTAAACGGAATCAGCTTAAAAACGCCCATACCCAAATGTGTACTGCTAAATGTGGCAACCTGCTGGTTTTGATCGTCAACAACAGTTCCTTTAATATTAGCGCCTAAGCCATCGGCGCCCACAGCCTTAAAAGCAACCTTTGAATTTATGCCATTAACCAGGCTGCCGCTTTCCGGAAAAAACTGAACGTCAACTTTATTGGATACCGCTTTTATCGCCACTACTTTTTCAACTGTTTTTTTATCAGCAAGCTTTATAGTGGTTACAATGTGCCCGGTTGCGGCTATATCGCCGGTTGTATTGATAAAATCAGACTCCAGATTCCCTTTATCATCGGTAATACCCTTGCCCTTAAAAACTGTCTTCCCGTTTAGCTCAACATGGTAGCTTACCTCTTTAGCTTTATAGGGTTCGCCATTTATATCTGTATAATTAATTAGCGCGTTTACTTTTTGCTTCCCGTTTTGAATGCTGTAGGTAAATGCGGTTTTAGTGAAAACGGTATTATTAATACTATTAACAACAGTGAAGGTTTTATCAAAAAAATAAGCCTCGCTTTCATTACGCATCCAATTGGTATAGGCACGGATGCGGTAAGTGCCTTCTTTCATGGAGTCGGCAAGGGCAAAATCACCGCTGGCCAACCCGCTTGTTAATGGAAGTTTAATGCTGCGTTTTACGGAATCATTTTCGTCTATCAGGTCAACATTCAATATTTCGCTAAGAGCCGATAGCTGGTGCTTGCTACCTATAGTAACATAGGCTTTGAACCAAATATCATCCCCTATGGCGTAGCTGGGTTTATCAAACTGCAGGTAAACTTTTTCCTGCGGATGATTGGCCCGCCACTTATAAAGCTGATCAACCAGTTTATGTAAAAGATCATCGCCCGGACCTGTAAAACCTAAAATAGCTGTAATGATAACAGTTATTAATAAACCGATGGTTAATTGTTTATTTTTCATCAAGGTAAATAAAATTCAATCTACAGAAATATTGTAATACTGTTATAACAAGTATGTTACCGACTTATAAGTGCAAATTTTTGAGTATTCAGATGCCGGGCATGATGAGCGCCGTGAAGATAAAGTTCGTTTTTCATAATTAGGTTAGGTTATTAAGTTGGCGGTTTGACAATGGTATTAAATAAAGGTTTAATGTAATAAAAAATAAATTTCATTACACCATCAAAACCCAAATATAAAACCTGCCGCCGCAGCTTAAAACTTATTCTTCCACATCATGCTTTCAACCGGGCGGGTGGTAGGATTGTTGTATTTGGCGTTGCTTTTGGTGTTATACAGGGTTTCAATTTCACCCTCCACAACAAAATATATTAGCTGTCCAATAGGCATACCGGGGTAAATGCGTACAGGTTGCGCGCATGAAATTTCCAAAGTCCAGGTGTTACAAAAGCCAACATCGCCTTTGCCGGCGGTGGCATGTATATCAATACCCAGGCGGCCTGTGCTCGATTTTCCTTCCAAAAAAGGTACGTGCTTGTGTGTTTCGGTGTACTCTACCGTTACCCCCAGGTAAAGGGTATTTGGCTGTAAAACAAAACCTTCCTTTGGTATTTCAAAGCTATCAATCTCGTTATGTTTTTTAGCATCAAGCACCCTATCGCGGTAAGTAGCCAGGTGCTTGCCCAAATGCACATCATATGAATTGGTGCCAAGGCAGTCGCGCTGAAAGGGTTCAATTATTATTGTTCCTTTTTCTATTTCTTCGAGAATGCGCTTATCAGATAATATCATAGCCTGTTTTTGGAAGGGCCTAAATTATAAAAATTAAAACAAAGGCACCGGTAATTATCCAAACATTGTTAAAATCGGCAAAAACACAAGAATGATTGAATATCATATTAAAAATCAATACTTTACGAATATGATACGGCAATTATTATAATTAAAATTATTTCACATAAGTTTGCATCCAATTTTGCAATTTTACTTTTATGGCGATAGCATACAGGCAGCGTATTGATGATGATACAGAGTTTGCACTCTGGAAAATTGAGGAGGAGGCTAATGACCTGTATGTGCAGCTACAATTAAACGACGAGGAAAAAGCCTTAGTTGAAAAACTGAGCAAAGGCAAACGCCACCTGCACTGGCTGGGCACACGCGTGCTGCTACGTAAGATGCTGCGTACCGATGAATATATTGACTGCAGAATTGATTCGCATGGCAAGCCTTACCTGGTAAACCTACCCTATCATATCTCGTTAAGCCACTCATTTGACTATGCTGCCGTGATGATTAGCAAAACACATAAAGTGGGGATAGATATTGAGCAGATTCAGCAAAAAGTAGAACGTATTGCCAGTAAATTTATGCAACCCCAAGAACTTGCTTTTATTAACAGCAATAAAAAAATTGAACACCTGTACGTTTGCTGGTGCGCCAAGGAAGCCATTTACAAATGCAACGGGCAAAAGGAGGTTTCATTTGCCAATAATATTATTTTGGAGCCTTTTAATTTTGAACACCATGGCGCGTTAAATGCCAATTTGCATAAAAAGCACCTTAACATTGATTATACGGTGGGCTACATGCAGTATGAAAATTATATGATTGGTTATGTTAAAGGGGATATGTGATGAAAAATAAAAAAGTTTTTTTCCAGGATTGGGGATTGATAGATTACCAGCAAGCCTGGGACAGGCAGGAAGATCTGTTCTCGACCACGGTGAAAACCAAACTGGATAACCGCAACAACGAAATAGCTTATGGCGAAGCTGCTAAAAGCCTGGTTCCAACAGATGCCTATGAACCTTTTGTTGCCGACGAGACCTTTAATTACCTGGTATTTTGCGAACACCCGCACGTATACACTTTAGGCAAAAGCGGCAAAGCCGAACATTTACTGTTAGACGAGGAAGGGCTGGAAGAGAAGCAGGCCGTTTATTATACCATTAACCGTGGTGGTGATATTACCTACCATGGCCCGGGCCAAATTGTATCTTACCCTATACTTGATCTCGATAACTTTTTTACGGACATCCACCTTTACCTGCGCACATTGGAAGAAGCGGTGATCCTCACCCTTGCCGATTATGGTTTGCAGGCCGGTCGTTACCCCGGCTATACCGGTGTTTGGTTTGATGCCGATAATGAAAAGGCGCGCAAAATTTGTGCTATGGGTGTGCGCTGCAGCCGTTGGGTAACCATGCATGGGCTGGCGTTTAATGTAAATACCAATCTTGATTACTTTAAAAACATAGTGCCCTGTGGCATTGATGATAAGGCTGTAACCTCCATGCAGCAGGAACTTGGCCACGAAGTTGATATTAATGAAGTTAAAAAAATCCTAAAGCATCATATTTCCGTATTGTTTGATATGGAGATGATGTAATGAAAGCACTATTTTTAATTCTATTTTCGATAAGCGCGCTATCCGCATGCACAAAAAAGACTGATTCAATGCAGAATAACAGCAATAACTCTACAACTACGCCGCCTGTTGTAATGCCCGTAACTATTAAAGACACTTTAAGCTACCTTGCCCTTGGCGATTCATATACCATTGGGCAATCAGTTACGGCACAGGAATCATTCCCCTACCAGCTTGCCGCCCAACTACCCGATTTTAAGGTGACCGAGCCGCATATCATAGCCCGGACCGGCTGGATAACCGATCAATTGATATCCGCAATAAATGATGCCAATGATATAAAAGGTAAAACCTATGATTTTGTAACGTTGCTTATTGGCGTTAATGATCAATATGGAGGTTACAGCCAAACCAACTACCGGGTTAAATTTGTACAGGTTTTAAATACAGCCGTCAAGTTTGCAAAGGGTAATCAGAAACATGTGTTTGTACTATCCATCCCCGACTATGGTGTTACGCCTTACGCCCATGGCGATGATGGAAAAATTGGCCCGGAAATAGACCAGTTTAACGCCATTAACCTTGAAGAAAGCAAGAAGGCCGGTGTTAACTATATTGATATTACCCCTATATCCAAAGAAGCCGCTTTTGATCTTACCCTACTGGCTAACGACGGCCTTCACCCATCGGCCAAAATGTATAATATGTGGGTTCAAAAGCTTGTGCCTGAAATATTAAAGCAGTTTAAAAAGTAAGTTGCCAAGCAATAAATCCAACTCTTTAACTGCTAAAAGTTAAGGGTTCGTCAAATTCAGTGAAGATGATCACTTTGGGGAGATATTTTCCCCATCTGAAATCCGAAATCTGCACATCTATCTTAACATTCCGGCAAGCTGATAGGAATATTAATCGCCAGTCCCCCGTCAGATGTTTCTTTATATTTCGAGTTCATATCCAACGCGGTTTGCCACATGGTTTTAACCACGGCATCCAGGCTTACTTTGGCTTTTTCGGGATTACTCTGCAAGGCCAGTTGCGATGCGGTGATCGCTTTTATGGCACCCATCGTATTCCGTTCGATGCAGGGAATTTGAACCAGGCCGCCAATGGGATCGCAGGTAAGGCCAAGGTGATGTTCCATAGCTATCTCGGCAGCCATTAATACCTGCCTTTGTGTGCCACCCAGGCATTCTGTTAAAGCCGCGGCCGCCATTGCTGATGATACGCCTATTTCTGCCTGGCACCCCCCCATCGCTGCGGATATGGTGGCGCCTTTTTTAAATATGCTCCCTATCTCTGATGCGGTTAGTAAAAACTGGATAACCTGCTTATCGGTATTACAATCGCAAAAAATAATAAAATATTGCAGCACAGCTGGTATAACACCGGCAGCACCATTGGTTGGGGCGGTTACCACACGGCCAAAAGAGGCGTTTTCCTCATTAACAGCCAGCGCGAAACAACTTACCCAATCCAGTATATTTTTAAAGCTACCACCTGTTTTACGGATGGCGGAAACCCATTCATCATAATTTGAATAGGTATTACTACCAATCAGTTTACTGTTTAGTTTAAAAGCACGCCTTGCCACGTTTAAGCCGCCTGGTAACTGGCCGGTAGTGTGGCAACCACGATACATACATTCTTTTAGCGCTTTATATATATTTAAAACCCCCAAATGGGTTTCCTGCTCGCTGCGCCAGGCCAGCTCATTTTCCATCACCACTTCGGATATCTTTAAACCGGTTTTCATGCACCAATGGAGCAAGTCGGCAGCGGTATCAATCGGGAATGGCAGATCGACTTCATTTTTTGATTGTGCCGATGCACCCTCCTTTACCACAAAGCCGCCACCTATAGAATAATAAGTTTCTGATATAGCTCTGCCATTACTCAAAAACGCCTGAAAAGTTACCGCGTTGGGGTGAAAAGGCAAACTTTCGTTAAACAAAAAAAGCAGGTCATCAGCCACAGAAAAATTAATCGATCTTAATCCGCCTAATATTAATTGATGCGATGATGTTATATGATCAATTTTAGGGGTGATCTGGTCAACCTCAAAAGTTACAGGATCATCGCCACTAAGGCCCAACAGAATGGCAATATCAGTACCATGGCCTCTTCCGGTTTTAGCAAGGGAACCATAAAGCAATATCTGCACCTGTTCAACCATAGGCAATACCTCCTGTTGTTCAAGCGATTGTACAAATTGCTGGGCAGCGCGCCAGGGGCCAAGCGTATGCGAACTTGATGGGCCTATCCCTATCTTAAACATGTCAAATACCGAAATCTGTTCTTTTTGCATCAGGTCAAAATTAAAAATAATATATCATTGAAGCTTTGTAATAAATATGATAGATGGGGTAATTTTTACTTAGAGGCCGTCTAAAAATGACTTATTAAATATTTTTAGACTTCTAATGAAGCACATACCCACGCGTCATTGCGAGGTACGAAGCAATCTCTAAGCTATACAGAGGGGCTCACAAGATCGATCTGCCTATTGGGAGATTGCTTCGTACCTCGCAATGACGACATGTTTTTTATTTTTAAACAGCCTCTAAAATATTTTTTTTATAATTTGGTGCTATTATGAATTGGCTGCAGCATCATTTAATCCCATGCCCCTTTAAATATTTAACCGGGATTGATTGCCCGGGCTGCGGCTTTCAGCGTTCTGTAGTGGCCCTACTACAGGGCGACATTCAAAAAAGCTTTGGGTTATACCCTGCTGCTATACCCTTACTGTTATTTTTTGCATACGGCATTACCGATAGGTATTTAAAACTGGATACATCAAAATCAACCATAAAAAAATCCTTTTTTATGGTTGCAGGCAGTATAGTGCTTATAAGTTATTGCATTAAAATGTGGGGGCTTTACAACCACTACAACATATCAGCCTGAGCTACTATGTGGCTGTAATCTTTAATTATGGTTTCTAAAAATTGCATATCGTTCATGCCGGGCGGCAAAGCAATTTGCAGATGATCCATAATACGGCGGGCCATATTATACACAATCATGCTGTTACGGGTTCGCATGTAATTATGGAGCACATCGGCAATTAAATTAATATCATCATCTGTTAACTGGCTCACTTCTTTAAAAACGGGCACGTAGGTGTCCTCAGATGGCCTGAATACCAGGTTATTCATTTGCGTACGCGGATGTGTTTTCACCATAGCAGTGCCGGCAGCTATATCACCAATGCGCTGCCCGTTATCAGTAACAATTGCCGAAACGAGGGCGCCGAGATAAGCGGTTAACGGAAAATCAACAAATCTTAATACCCACCGTAATAAATACTGGCTAAAAGTTGGCCGGTTACCATCAAGGCTGATCACCTTTATTTTAAGGATGCGCTTGCCCATGCTCTGTCCGTTTAAAAAAACCTCGCAAACTAAATCGTAAAATGCAAAAGCTATGCCTACAACTATGAAATAAAAACTAATCCAAAATTCAGTCAATCCGTTGATGGCCAAAATGCCCCCTACGATACTTAATGCAATAAATATCCCATAATCAATTAACAGCGCCAGTATTCGCTCCCCAATACCGGCTATCTCATAATCAATATCAATGTTTTGGGTGGTATGTACTGTTATCGTTTGCATCTTAACAAAGATATATTTGTTATTTAAAAATATGATTGCTTATTAAAGTTTTGTGAGTATTTTAAACAAAAAAATAATCGCTAAAAAAACATGCGCGAAGCCCTGTTTATTAAACAAAGTTCAAAAAAATGGAAGGAATACGAGGAGAATAAGACAAATGATCCGGATGAACTTGCATCGGCATTTATTGCTATAACAGATGACCTGGCCTATTCTAAAACTTTTTATCCAAAATCAAAAACAACACAATATTTAAATGGCCTTGCTGCCAGTTTCCATCAATCTATCTATAAAAACAAAAAGGAAAAAACCAATCGCTTTATAAGCTTTTGGCAATATGAACTTCCGCTTATATTTTATACTTACCGAAGGCAGCTTCTTTACTCTTTTGTTTTTTTTATAATCTTCACGCTCATGGGTGTCCTATCTGCAAAGTACGATACCAATTTTGTAAAACTGATCATGGGCAATGATTATGTGAACATGACTAATGACAACATAGCCAAAGGCGATCCTTTTGGTGTATATAAAGATAGCTCATCTGTTGCCATGTATTTGATGATAGCTGCCAACAACACTAAAGTTGCTGTCATTTTTTTTGTACTGGGGATTTTCTTTTCGATAGGAACATTGTATGTGAGTTTGCAAAATGGCATTATGCTGGGCTCGTTTCAATACTATTTTTTTAGCAAAGGTCTTGGCCTGCAATCTGTGCTGGTTATATGGATCCATGGCACATTGGAGATTTCGTCATTTATTATTGCAGGTGCAGCGGGGCTCATTTTGGGTAACAGTTTACTTTTCCCAAAAACGCACACCCGTTTGGTATCAGTAAAAAACGGTGCAAAAGCAGGGTTAAAAATAACTATAGGCATAATCCCCATCATTCTTACAGCCGCATTTTTTGAAAGCTTTGTTACCCGGCACACCGAAATGCCCGCCTGGTTAAGCATAACCATTTTAGCATCGTCGCTGGTGTTTATAATTTGGTACGTAATATTATACCCGGCATTACTAAATAAAAAACTAAACACAAACCTTATAATTAATGAAACAACCTATTGAATTAAGACGTGTTCGCGATTTTGGCGAAATTATAAATGACACATTTACTTTTTTAAAAGAAAACTTTAAACCCTTATTTAAAGCATTATTTATTATATGCGGTTTTTTTGTGCTTGCAGGCGCTGCTACAACCGCCCTTACCCAACTAAAATTAGTAGGCTTAACAACCACAAAATTCAATCCCGATACGTATGATTCTGCAACAACAGCTTACTCATATGCAATAACCGTTATTGTAAATGCACTTATACTGGTATTTGCGCAGTTAAGCATATACCTGGTTACGCTTTGCTATATTGCTGTTTACCTGGAAAGAAAAGATAGACAGCCTACCTTTGCCGAGGTTTGGGGCTTTTTCAAATACTACTTTTGGCGGGCGCTGGGCAGTAGCATATTAATGGTACTGCTAATGTTTGTAGGTTTTCTTTTATGTATCATTCCCGGCATATACCTGATGCCGCCGCTTTACCTTTTATTTCCCATTATAGTGATGGAAAACACCTCATTCAGCTATGCTTTCAATAAAAGTTTCACATTAGTAAAAGATAACTGGTGGACGGTTTTTGGGGTTATCGTCATCATGAGTATCATCGTAAGCGTTTTGGGCGCCTTTATTAATGTACCCATGAGTCTGATACTTACAACCCGGTCATTTGTATCGCTTAAAAGCTTTAACACACCAATTGTGATATTTTTCAGCATTATGCGCAATGTTTTAATGCTTGCTTACACCTTACCGGCAATTGCATTAACGATGTGCTATTTCAGCCTTTCGGAGCAAAAGGATGGCACCGGTATTTTAGGCCGTATTGATACGTTTGGCAAAGGCACCGATAACAGCAATGATTTGCCTGCCGAACAATATTAAGCTTATGCAAAAACTGTTATTTACGTTTTTATTTGTACTGATAGCGGGTTTATTTTCGGGCGGAGCATTTGCTGCATCGGTAAAAAAAACACCTGCAAAATTACAAACAGATAGCTCGGCCATTGTTGTTAAAAGCTTTAGCGCCGACTCCATCAATACATACAAAAAGGCCAAAGAATTTAATTACAACGGTACCGTTATAGAGGCCCCCAGTGCCTGGGATAGATTTTGGGCGTATTTTTGGAACAAGCTTTTTGGCAAATTGAGCAACAGCCCGTTAGCCGGCGCGTTTATTAAATACACCTTGCTGGCGCTTGCGGTTGCCTTACTGGTATACGTAAGCTTTAAGCTTGTAGGAATGGATGCCGTTAAGTTATGGATGGGGCAGGCAAACAAAACCCTGCATTATACCGAGTCGCTTGAAAACATACACGAAATAAACTTTGACGCCGAAATTGAAAAAGCGATAGCCCTGCATAACTACCGGCTGGCCGTACGCCTGCTTTATTTAAAATGCCTCAAGCAATTAAGCGATAATAAGCTTATACGCTGGCAAACTGATAAAACCAATTCGGCTTATATTTATGAATTAAACGATCCTTCATTACGGCAGGCTTTTACCCTGTTAACCCGCCAGTTTGAATATGTTTGGTACGGCGGTTTCTCTATTGATAGCAATGCATTTAAAAACATTAACCAGTTGTTTCAAAACTTTAAAAAACAACTGGCATGAAAGATCTCAAATATTATATCATTGGGGCAACAACATTATTTACCATTTATATAGTTGCAAACTTAAACCGCCCCAAGCCTATAAACTGGGCAGAAACATTTGTTAATAAAGATAAAACGCCCTTTGGCACTTATATAATTTACAAAAGGGTTAAAGATCTTTTTCCGGGCGCCACGATAAATCCGCGCCGCGAACCTGTTTATAATGCCCTCACCAATGATAGCCTGAAGCAAGCTTCATACATCATTATATGCCCCGGAATAGAAGTAACTAAAGTAGAGTACGGACAACTGGTAAAATACATTGCCAAAGGCAATGATGTTTTTATTGCAGCATCTGATTTTGGCAGTTTACTGCAAAAAAAGCTGCATATAGAAACAAGAGCAGATTTTACTTTCCAGCAGGGAAAAACGCCTATAAGATTTTTAAACCCGGCCTTAGATACCGCAAAATTTTACCAGCTTGATAAAGGATGCGGCAGTTTTTATTTCAATAGCATTGATACTGCAAAGGCAACCGTATTAGGCCAGAATGATAGCCGCAAAGCCAATTTTATAAAATACCGCTTTGGCAAAGGCAATTTGTACCTCATGGCTAACCCTAAAATGCTGAGCAATTATAGCCTGCTTACACCCCAGGGCGCTGCTTATGCAGCTACGGCATTATCGTACGTTAGAAACACCAAACAGCTGTTATGGGATGAGTATTATACCCAGGGATCTGGCGATGCAGAATCACCTATGCGCGTATTTTTATCAAATCCGGCTTTAAGCTGGGCTTATTACATATCACTTTTCAGTTTGCTAATTTTTGTATTGTATGAAGTAAAACGCAGGCAACGCATTATACCTGTAATTGCACCGCTGCAAAACTCAACCATTGATTTTGTTACTGTAGTTGGCCAGGTTTATTACGAAAAACGAAACAACGCCAATATCGCGCATAAAAAAACCATATATTTTTTAGAGTACCTGCGCGATCAGTATAAATTAAAAACCGGCAAACTGGATGAGGAATTTACCGAAATGATGACCAGGAAAACCGGCATTGAGCCCCAATTGGCACGTAATATTGTGAATGCTATAAATTTTATAAATACGCATGGGCACATTACCGATCAGGAACTAATTAAACTTAACTATCTTATTGAACAATTTTATACCCAATCCAGGTAATATGGAAAACGAATTTTTTGAACAACGAACCGATTTGAGTAAACTGGGCACAGCGGTTGAACAAATAAAAGCTACACTCGCAAAAATAATTGTTGGCCAGCAGGAATCCATTGATCTGCTGATTGCGGGTATCCTGGCAGATGGGCATATTTTAATAGAGGGCGTACCCGGGGTAGCTAAAACGCTTACTGCAAAACTTATTTCAAAGGCCATAGATGCACGCTACTCACGCATACAGTTTACACCAGACTTAATGCCTTCTGATATCTTGGGCACATCGGTTTTCAATCCCAAATCAACTGAGTTTGAGTTTAAGCGGGGACCTATCTTCGGCAATATCATCCTGATAGATGAAATAAACCGGGCACCTGCCAAAACACAATCTGCATTGTTTGAGGCAATGGAGGAAAAACAGGTAACCGTAGATGGCCACACCTATAAAATGGAGGAGCCTTTTACAGTATTGGCTACCCAAAACCCCGTTGAACAGGAGGGCACCTATCGCCTGCCTGAAGCACAGCTTGATAGGTTCCTTTTTAAAATAGAGATCAAATACCCCACGCTGGCCGACGAAATAGCCATCATTACCCAACAACACCAACAAAAAACAACCGACCAGCTAAACCATATTGAACCGGTGTTATCAGCAGCGGAAATTATCGCGTTAAGGCAACAGGTAAAAGCCCTGCATGTTGAGCATAAATTGCTTGAGTTTACCGCAAAAATTGTTTTTGAAAGCCGCAATCATAAGTCGTTGTACCTGGGTGGTTCGCCACGGGCATCACTGGCCATAATCAATGGGGCTAAAGCATTGGCGGCTATCAGAGGGCGTGATTTTGTAACCCCCGAAGATATTATTTATGTAGCTGCACCTGTTTTAAGGCACCGTATTATGCTTACTCCGGATAAGGAAATGGAAGGTGTAACACCAGATGAGGTTGTAGCCCAGATTATACAAAAAATAGAAATACCACGATAACATACCCGGAGTGAAAAAAATATACGGCCTGTTCTATACGGATCTTTTTTTAACCAACCGCCTGTTTGCGGGTTTGGGGGCCTGCGCGGTGTTGTTCCTGCTTTCCTTCTTTTTCACATGGCTGGGTTCTATTCCCGAGTTGGTGTTTTGGTTACTGTTATCGTTGGTTTTAATTGATATAGTAATGCTTTACAAAACCAGGAATGGTGTATTTGCAAAGCGCCATGCACCCGAAAGGTTAAGCAATAGCGATAACAATGATCTTGGCGTATACATTGAAAACTGGTATTCTTTTAATATAAGCGCCGGCATTATTGATGAGATCCCTTTTCAGTTTCAAAAGCGAGATGTTTGGTTTAAAACAAACTTAAAATCACACGAGCGTAAACTGATCAACTACGTGTTACGGCCCACAAAACGCGGCGAATATGAGTTTGGCGATATTCACGTTTACGCAAAATCGCCTTTAGGCTTTATCAGCCGCCGTTACACATTTGAACAGGCGGAAACATTACCGGTATATCCATCGTTTCTGCAGATGCGTAAATTCGAGCTAATGGCGATATCAAACCGGTTAACAGATATCGGCATAAAAAAAATACGGCGCATTGGCCACAGCCTTGAATTTGAACAGGTGAAAAGCTATGTTGCCGGCGACGATTATCGTACCATAAACTGGAAAGCAACCGCAAGGCAAGGCAACCTTATGGTTAACTCCTATACCGATGAAAAATCACAGCATGTATATTGTGTAATTGATAAATCAAGGGCTATGAAAATGCCTTTTGATGGATTGAGCTTACTCGACTATGCCATAAACGCCAGCTTGGTGTTATCAAGTGTGGCGTTGATAAAAGAAGATAAAGCCGGCTTGATCACCGCATCAGAAAAAATTGGCGCCGTTATCCCCGCCGATAGGAAGCCTGCGCAGCTGAATAAAATACTGGAGGTTTTATACAAGGAACGGACGCGCTACCTGGAAACCAATATGGAGCTGCTTTACAGCACCGTACGTAATGTAATAAAGCAACGCAGCCTGGTAGTGTTTTTCACCAATTATGAAAGCATGAACGCCCTGGAAAGGCAATTGCCTTATTTAAAAAGGATTGCCAAATTCCACCTGCTGCTGGTGGTATTTTTTGAGAACACCGAACTTAAAAGCCTTAGCGAAAAACCGGCGAAGGATGTTGAAGGCATCTACATAAAAACTATCGCCGAAAAATTCGCCTACGATAAAAAACTTATTGTAAAGGAGCTGGCTAAATACGGGATACAATCTATATTAAGTCCGCCGCAAAATTTGACGATTAATACAATTAATAAGTATTTGGAGTTGAAGGCTAAGCAGAAGATTTAAGAAGAAAATACCTTGGACACTGGAGGAGGAGTAACGTTTTAAAAGGTTTGTCATCCTGAACGCAGTGAAGGATCTATTCGCAGATTTACAGGGCGAAGAAGCATGGCGAATAATAGATCCTTCACTGCGTTCAGGATGACAATTTTTTTTTCAAAAAAAGTCAATGTAGAAGACCGACGAAGCAATCGCGAACCATGCAGGATGGACCTGCATAGTTCGCGATTGCCACGCTGCGCTCGCAATAACATGGCGCATATAAAACATTAATTCTTGATTCTTACCTCTTGACTCTCCTTATCATCCTGCCTTAGGAAAAGCAACTCCATTGGCGCTAAATTCTTTAAATATTTTTTCCTGGAGGTCAATTTTGGCGGTTAAGAAATTGGCGGGCACAACCCATACATTTATAGTGATCCTAACGGAATCTATTTCCATCGAGATTATACCTACCCTTGCCGCTGGTTCATCAAGCAAATTTTCCGTGGTATTGATGGCGTTATTAATGATCGCCTTTACCTTATCCAAATCATTGGCATAAGCTATCTTAATTTCGAAATCAAGCCTACGCCTGCCTTCGCGGGTTACGTTCACGATAACCTCGTTAAATAGCTTACCATTGGGAATAATAACCTGTTTATTATCCGCAGTAATTAAAACGGTATAAAACATCTGGATAGATGTTACCTTGCCATCCTGCCCCTGGGCCACTATGCTATCATCAAGCTCAAATGGTTTTAATAAAAGTATAAGTACCCCACCCGCAAAATTTTGAAAAGTCCCAGATAGCGCTAAACCCGCTGCAACGCTAAAGGCACCTATTATGGTTGTGAAAATGGTCATTTCCCAAGTCATAATATTCATTACCCATATCACCAGCAGTACGTAAAGCGAGGTAATTGTTAAACTTAAAAAGAAGGGTTGTAATGAAGAATGAATGCCTCTTTTGAGCATTCTATCGCGGAGCCGCGTGCGTAAGAACCTAATTAACCAAAGACCTATAAAAAAAATAATTATTCCAGCTACGTATTTGGGGCCTTTGGTAATCAGCCAAACGTGGAACATTTGATAAAACTCTTTTACTTCCATAATTGGAAGCAAAAGTAAAAATTAATTACTTACCGTAAATAGTAATGAATAGTTCCGGACCTTTAAACAGCAGCCAATCTACGATGGCACTATGCAGTTGTTTTGATTTTTGTGTAATATTTTTCATGACGATATCCTTTATTCAAATCCTGTGCCTAAGGTTGAACCTTTTAGGATTGTTACACAAAATTACGTATTAACGCCACAGATAGTTTTCAAAATTAATCAAATGATTAATTAATGACTATCCGTTTACGTTTGAATGACTATACAGAGACCACAAAAGCAAAATCCCTGTATGGAAAACCATACAGGGATTTGCAATATATTACAACTGACTATTTTATTAGCCAGGGGAGATATTACATCATACCACCCATGCCACCGCCACCCATTGGTGGACCAGCTGGAGCATCTTCAGGATCATCAGCCAATACAACTTCTGTTGTTAACAACATAGCTGCAATTGAAGCTGCGTTTTCTAAAGCTACACGACCTACTTTAGTAGGATCGATAACGCCTGCACCAATCAGGTTTTCGTATTTATCGGTACGGGCATTGTAACCGAAGTCACCAGTGCCTTCTTTAACTTTTTGTACAACGATAGATCCTTCAATACCTGCATTTTCGCAGATCTGACGTAGAGGCTCTTCAATAGCACGACGGATGATCTGGATACCAGTGTTCTCATCTTCGTTTTCACCTTTAAGGTCAGCTAAAGCAGCAACCGCGCGGATGAAGGCTACACCACCACCAGCAACAATACCTTCTTCAACAGCCGCACGGGTTGCATGTAAAGCATCGTCAACACGGTCTTTTTTCTCTTTCATTTCAACTTCTGTAGCAGCACCTACGTAAAGTACAGCAACACCACCAGATAATTTGGCTAAACGTTCCTGTAATTTTTCGCGGTCGTAATCAGATGTAGTTGATTCGATCTGAGATTTGATCTGGCCAACACGACCTTTGATCTCATCGGCAGAACCAGCACCATTAATAATGGTTGTGTTATCTTTGTCAATGATGATTTTCTCAGCAGTACCTAAGTAAGTAAGATCAGCATTTTCTAATTTGTAACCTCTTTCTTCAGATATTAAAGTACCACCAGTTAAGATAGCGATATCCTCTAACATAGCTTTACGACGATCGCCAAAACCTGGAGCTTTAACAGCAGCAACTTTCAGTGAACCGCGAATTTTGTTAACTACCAAAGTAGCTAATGCTTCGCCATCAAGATCTTCGGCAATGATTAATAATGGTTTGCCTGTTTGTACTTGTTTTTCAAGTATTGGAAGCAATTCTTTCATCGAAGAGATCTTTTTATCATAGATCAGGATGTAAGGATTTTCCAATTCAACTTCCATTTTATCTGCATTGGTAACAAAGTAAGGAGAAAGGTAACCACGGTCAAACTGCATACCTTCAACAGTTTTAACTTCAGTTTCAGTTCCTTTAGCTTCTTCAACAGTGATAACACCGTCTTTACCAACTTTAGCCATAGCTTCAGCAATTAATGAACCGATAACCTCGTCATTATTTGCAGAGATAGATGCTACTTGTTTTATTTTGTTATTGTCTTCACCAACAGTTTGTGATTGAGCTTTTAAATTCTCAACAACAGCTGCAACAGCTTTATCAATACCACGTTTTAAATCCATTGGATTTGCACCAGCAGCTACGTTTTTAATACCTGCAGTTACAATAGCCTGTGCTAAAACAGTTGCAGTAGTAGTACCATCACCTGCAATATCAGCAGTTTTTGATGCAACTTCTTTAACCATCTGGGCACCCATATTTTCTAAAGCATCTTTCAGTTCGATTTCTTTAGCTACAGTTACACCATCTTTAGTGATGATAGGTGAACCGAATTTTTTATCAATAATTACGTTTCTGCCTTTAGGACCTAATGTTACTTTAACTGCATTAGCTAAAATATCAACACCGCGTTTTAAGGCGTCGCGTGCTTCAACATTGTATTTAACTTGTTTTGCCATGTTTTTAATTTTTTTGTTGGAATGTTTTAAAGTTGGAATGTTAGAATGTTATCATTGCAAGTTCAAGGCAACTTTAAAACCTTTAAACTTTACAACCTTTCAACAATTTTATAATACCGCGTAAATATCAGATTCGCGCATAATTAAATACTCTTTACCTTCATAAGTAATTTCGGTACCGGCATACTTACCATATAAAACCTGGTCGCCCACTTTTACTGTTAAAGGCTCATCTACTTTACCGTCGCCTACTGCAACGATTGTTCCACGCTGAGGTTTTTCTTTAGCGGTATCCGGGATGATAATTCCCGAAGCGGTTTTCTCTTCGGCAGCTGCGGCTTCTACAACCACTCTGTCGCCGATTGGTTTAATGTTTAATGACATAGTTATATTAGTTTTTAATTTAATTTAAGTTGTGACTGCAAATGCTCATCAATTATGCCAAGCAAATATAATGGCAAATATTGGCATATTTAACTGTTGTAATGGCAGCAAATACACGTGTTTAATTTCTATCGTTAACGCTATTTTAACCTACCCGTGTCATGATGTCAGTACGATTATATCAAACAAAAAAGGCTTTGGTGTTATCCAAAGCCTTTTTTGTTTGATATAGAACCTATAACTTAATTACGGTTTTTTAACTGGAGCCGGAGCCGGTAATGACTGAGCAGGACCAGGAGCCGTAGTAGTAGGTTTGGATGCTTTTTCAATTTGGTTTTGTAAAGCAGGGTTTTCGCTGCTTGTTGAACCGCCTTTTGCAACAACGTTAATAGCTAATGCTAAAACCATGATGCCAATGGCCAGGATCCAGGTACCTTTTTCTAAAAAGTCGCCGGTTTTTTGAACACCCATTAATTGTGATGAGCTTGAAAAATTAGATGATAAGCCACCACCTTTAGGGTTTTGGATCAATACGATAAGCCCTAAAAGAGCACATACAATAATGGCAAGGATAATTAAAATGTACATTTCTTTATTTTATATTAATTCGTTTTCTTTTCTAACTGTTCAATTTGGTGGGCAAAGTAACGGCTTTTTTCCGGAAATTTCAACATCAATTTTTTATATGTCGTAATTGCTTTGTGATATAGCATCTGATCCGAATAAATCTGGGCCAGTGTTTCGCTCACCAGTTCGTTTTTATCTTCCGAACTCTTTTTAGCTTTATTTTCGTTATCCAGCTTATTTATAGATGGCGGCCTTATCTGCGGCTCTTCCTTTATAAATTTCTCGATGATGATATCTTCCTTACGTTTAATCTCCGGAGCATCAGGCACTGGCGCATTTTCAAGATCAAGCAGCGATTTATCGTGAAAAATATTTTCAAAATATTGCTGTTGCAACTCGTCGGCGGCTTGCTCTTGCCGCTCTTCAACCGTTATTGCCGGCTGCGGGACGGTTGGTGCTGGTGTTATATAAGGTTGATATGTTGATGCATACTCTTTACGTGTTTTATCAAGCCACCACATAAAGGTGTAAGGCATTTTTTCGTCATGATACTTTGATACAGCTTCAGCATCTGGAGCAACGTCTTCGGTTTCAAGAGAAATCGGCACAGGCATATCAATAACAGCCGGAGCTGCGTCATTAGCACTACCTTTTTGATCGGCTACCGAATTATCAAACATAAAATAATCAGTAGCGGCAATGCTGCCTATGATCCATTTTTCCGTTTCGAAATTGATCTCCGAATTATTCTTTTTCACTTCGCCACCGGGAGCTTTATTCTCAACCGGCTCTTCAGTCTTGGTTTCTGCCGGGTGACCGACGAAAGTTATATTTTCAATCCCAACAATTTCATCGAATACTTCGTCCTCAATATCCTCATTACGCTCTGTTGCACCGGTCTCAGGCTCTGCAACGGGAGCTTCTTCTATTGCTATTACCGATGGAGATATTTCATCTTCAACAGTTATATCGCTGATAGGTATTTCTGGCTCTTCTGTAATGGGATAGGTTAACTCTGTCTCAATATAATCGTGGTAGCGTGCTTCAGGTTCTTCTTTGAAATCTTCGGCAGGCGCCTCAAACCCGCTTACCTCTTCATTTTTATTTTCTGCAGCCTCGGCGTCCGCAGCGTTTCCTATATTAAAATAATTTTCACTTTCCTGGGTAGCAGCACCTTGCAGATAATCGGGCCGGGCGTTGTTTTTTTGAGTTACTACCTGCTCGGCCGAAACTAAAGCTAAGCTTTCGGGGCTATTAATTATCTTATGTAATAAACGGGGATTAAAATAAGTGGCTGCATGTTTTAAATCGCTGCCATTACCCGAGTGGGCAAGCATAGCCCTAAGTATGCCGCTTTGTGGATATTCATCAACCAATTGTTGCAAATCATAGTTATGCAACCGGCCACTATCGGCTGGATTAGCCAATAATTCCCATAATACTTCGTTTTGCCTGTTATTTAAATATTGATCCACGTGGTTGAAATTACAAAAAGCCTACCAATTAGAAAAGGCCTTGTTATAAATATCTTCGGTTAACTGCTTGGTAATTTCTTGTATCAGCTTTTGTTCCTGCGAATTAATATCTCCTCTATAATTGGCAAATCTTGTCATGCTTTCCTCAAAGTTAATCTTTTTGTCCTTATCGTAAACAAATTTCACTTTTACCGTTATACTTAGCCTGTTGGCATCAGCTATTGGTGCGGTATTGTTTGAGGTAGCTTCAATAGATACAGGAGCAATGGTATACCCTATAATACTGCCCGATAAAGTGGCATCGGCCTCACCGCGTACCAAACTTAAACGGCTTTGCGTACGCACTCTTTCTTTTAAAGCTTCGGTAAATATTTGGCTTAAGTTATTTACTACCAGTGGAGCGTTATTTTCAAAAAACTGAATATTCAACGTTTTCAGGTCTGTCGGGATGGCCTCATTTCTAAGCGTATAGCATGATGATAGTAAACCAAAACTTAAAACTATAATTACAGAACTGATTATTTTTTTCATTAACCTATAAATTTAATTCTTTTATTTTCCTGTACAATGTCCGCTCGGATATACCCAGTTCATTGGCAGCCAGCTTGCGTTTACCCTTATGCTTTTTTAACGCCTTACGGATCAGGTCTGATTCCTTCTCAATCAGTGATAATGATTCTTCTACCTCCTCGGCTTCGTGGGTTATATTATAGGCATCATTACCGCCACTGTTACTGTTGTTTCCACTATTATTTGTATTAACGGGTTGCTGTAAAGTAAATTGCGTTTCGGCATTACCAGGCAGTTCAATATCGCGGTACAACTGGTTAATGGTTTGTGAATGATTGGCATAATTAGTTGCCACACCTCCATGTTCAATGATATCGGCCACCAGCTTTTTCAATTCAACCATATCGCGCTTCATATCAAAAAGCACTTTATACAAAATATCGCGTTCAGAAAAATCTTCTTTGGCCTGGTTGCCTAAACGCATGGGTAAATTGCGGTTCCCTGTTTCATGGGGGATATAAGTCAGCAAGGTTGGGGCGGTAATGATCCGGTCGCGCTCCAGTACGGCCAATTGCTCGGCCATATTTTTAAGCTGCCTTACGTTACCCGGCCAGGTGTAATTAATTAACACCTGTTGTGCCTCTTCATCAAGCTGAATAGGAGGCGTACGGTATTTATCAGTAAAATCTGATGTGAATTTCCTAAACAGCAAATAAACATCTTCTTTCCTTTCTCTTAACGGTGGTATTTTTAAGGGTACAGTATTTAAACGATAATAAAGATCTTCCCTGAATTTGCCGCTCTTCACAGCGTCATAAACATCAACATTGGTAGCGGCAATAACCCGCACGTTTGTTTTTTCAACCTTTGATGAACCTACCTTAATGTATTGGCCAGACTCCAGTACCCTAAGTAAGCGTGCCTGGGTACCCAACGGCATCTCGGCAATTTCATCTAAAAATATGGTACCGCCGTTTACCGTTTCAAAGTACCCCTTACGTTCGCCCACTGCGCCGGTGTAGGCTCCTTTTTCGTGCCCAAACAATTCCGAATCAATGGTACCCTCTGGTATAGCACCGCAGTTCACCGCAATGAAGGGCCCATGCTTGCGCGGGCTCATCTGGTGAATAATGTGCGAAAACACCTCCTTACCACTTCCGCTTTCGCCGGTAATAAGTACAGAAATATCTGTTGGTGCCACCTGGTTGGCAATATTTATAGCCCGGTTAAGCAATGGCGAATTACCAATGATCCCGAAGCGTTGTTTGATTTCTTGTATTTCCATGATTAAAAAAAGAGTCAAGAATTAAGAGTCAAGAATTAAGACTCTGTACTTCCGTTTTTAAAATGTATTCCCTAAAAGAGAATAACATTCTTTGAACTTCAGAAACTAAGTCTATACAACCTTTTAATTTGCTTATTGACCCATACATTCTACGCTCACATATTAATAATTGTGTTTCCAATTCAAATGACGATGAAATTGCTATCGATAAAAACTCAGCAAAATGTTTATCGGTATTCTTTCCAGATCCTTCAGCAATATTTGAAGGAATTGAACAGCAACTCCTGTTTATTTGGTCAATTAAATTATATCGTTCATTGGCAGGCAACTCCTTGCTAAAATCAAAAACCATGTCTGTCAAATCCATTGCCTTCTGCCATATCTTTAGATTCTTAAAATTATGCCGCATACAAGGCTCCTGTCTTAACTCTTGATTCCTGACTCTTGACTCTAAACCACCTTCCCTATCAACGTAGCCGTAGTAGTTCTTTCTATCAGTACGTTCACATATTCGCCTGGTTTGTAATTTTCGCCTACGGGGAAAATCACCATAGCATTTTGATCGCTGCGACCGCAATAGTCGTTTTTTGATTTTTTGGAGAAGCCTTCTATCAGTACTTTTTCTACTTTACCAATACGAGCCTGCGCGCGGTAAAAAGAGTATTCCTGCTGTTTGGCTACAATTTCGGTTAAGCGTTTTTGTTTTACTTCTTCAGGGATGTCATCAGCATAGCGTTTTGCCGCTAAAGTACCCGGCCTTTCACTGTATTTGAACATGTAGGCAAAATCGTATTTCACGTAGTCCATCATGCTAACGGTGTCGGCATGCTCCTCGTCAGTCTCGGTACAAAAACCAGTGATCACATCTGTAGATATAGCACAATCCCCAATAATCCTGCGGATAGCATCGATCCTGTTCATATACCAGGCCCTATCATAAGTACGGTTCATCATATCCAGTATCCGGCTGTTTCCAGATTGTACCGGCAGGTGAATGTAATTACAAATATTTTCGTGTTTATTAATGGTATGCAATACTTCGTCGGTAATATCCTTAGGGTGCGATGTTGAAAAACGAACGCGCAAATCTGGGTTAATGTGCGCTACCATTTCCAAAAGGTTTGCAAAGTTGGTAACAGCCCCTTCCAAATTCTCTCCAGTCGGGGAGACTTGATCTGCTTGATGCTCCAAAGCTCCCTCTTCCGTGGAAGGTTCGGTTGCTGTATTGTTCCATTTATATGAATCCACATTCTGACCAAGCAAGGTAACCTCGCGGTAGCCTTTATCAAACAAGTCAATACACTCTGCAACTATTGATTGCGGATCGCGGCTGCGTTCGCGGCCACGGGTAAACGGTACAACACAAAACGAGCACATGTTATCGCATCCGCGCATGATTGATACAAACGCGTTAATGCCATTGCTGTTTAAACGTACCGGGCTTATATCCGCATAAGTTTCCTCACGGGATAATAGTACATTCACCGCTTTTTGGCCGCTATCAACCTGCTCTATCAAATTAGGTAAGTCGCGGTATGCATCCGGCCCAACTACTACGTCAACCAGTTTTTCTTCTTCTAAAAATTTCGCTTTAAGACGCTCGGCCATACAACCAAGCACTCCCACCACCAATCCCGGATTTTTCACCTTGGTAATGGTAAACTCCTTAAGACGGTTACGCACACGCTGTTCGGCATTTTCACGAATAGAACAAGTATTTATAAAAATAACATCAGCTAAAGTATGGTCGGCAGTTGTTTCAAATCCCTGGTCAGCTAATATTGATGCAACTATCTCACTGTCGCTAAAATTCATGGCGCAGCCATAACTTTCAATATAAAGTTTACGGCCATTGTTTTTACCTGTCACCGGCTGCTCTAAAACTAAAGCTTCGCCTTGCCTGCTCTCATCATGTACCTTATCCGGAATAACCAAATCCATCATTTAATTAAAAATTAGTTTGCAAAAATACATAAAATTTAAATACATGAATGACATATTGTCAGTATTTAACAAAATCAAAAATTTATTGTTATATTTCTGATTCAATACGTATAAAGCCGCAGGTCATACGTCAAAACAAAGGAACATCGATAAATGAAGCTTAGATTTTTAAAGCATAAGTGGCAAAAAATAGTATTTAATTTTGTGTTGATACCGGTTGCGATCATCTTTCTTATCGCTATAATTCTTAACCATTATTTATCGCCCATTTTAGCCAATAAAGTGCGTGAGGCGGTTTTAACCGGCAGCGATAGTTTATACCGGGCCGATTTTTCTGATGCGGAACTGCATCTACTTGAAGGGAAAGTCACCATTTACAATATCAGCCTGATACCCGATACCGCCGTTTTTAACCGTAAAAAAAGGCAGCACCTGGCACCTAACAACCTGATAACATTACATGTTAAACGACTTATCTTATTGCATGTGCACCCCATTAGCTATTACCTGGGGCATAAGTTAAAAATCAATAAAATTATATTAAACCAGCCCGAACTTAATATCAGCTATCAGCTTAACCATACAAAGGATACTATTGAAAAGGACCATCGAACAGCATGGCAAAAGATCTCCAAAAGCCTTCACTCCATCCAGGTTGGGCACATCTACTTTAATGATGTAAAATTTAAATATGAAGATTACTCGGGCCATAAACTGGTTATATCCGAACTTAAGGAAATGAACCTGAGCGCAACCGACCTGCTTATTGATTCGGCTACACAAAATGACAAAAGCCGCCTGTTGAATTGTAAAGATATAGTTACCGAACTTAATAATTATACCGGTAAAACAACCAATGGGCTCTATGATTATAAAATAAAGTACCTCAAGCTATCTACCCAAACATCCAAATTAACAATTCAGGGCTTGCAGCTTGAGCCTGCAAAAACAAACATTTTCTTTAACAAAAGCCAAAGCGACCGCTTTACCCTGAACCTGGATTCGTTAAAGCTTAACAACTTTGATTTTTTAAGATACCACAAATACCGCGTATTTAGAGCAACAAGCATGGAACTTAATGGCGGTATGCTGAGAGTATTTGGCAATCCAAACAAACAAAAAGGACTTGTCACCGATAAAATAAACACCTTCCCTAATGTGATACTCCGCAAGGTAAATGCCGATTTGGGAATTGATACCGTACGTTTAAAACGTGTGAATGTAGAATATTCTGAATTTAATGTTGATTCAAAAAAAACAGGTACAGTTAGCTTTAACAACACCAGTGGCCATTTCTATAACATCACCAGCAATGAAAAGGCTATCGAAAAAAACAATTTAACTACCGCCAAGCTAACCTCCTATTTCATGAACCGTGGCCGGCTTGATGTGCAGTTTATGTTTAACCTAACTGATAAAGATGCCGCATTTAGCTATAAGGGTACCTTAGGCCCAATGAGTGCAAATAAAATTAACCAGGCCTCGGTGCCACTGGCAATGGTTAAGATCACATCGGGCGATATCAAACAATTCAGTTTTGATATCAAGGCCAACAGTAAAGCTTTTAAGGGTAACGTAACATTACTTTATAACGATTTAAAAATATCTCTTTTAAAGGCCGATACCGCAAACAACCAGTTAAAGAAACAGGCGCTGATGTCAATATTTGCCAACTTGTTTGTTATAAAACGCAACAACCCCGATGATATCAGCAGGGCTCCAAGAAGTACCAATGTTAACTATTTGCGACCAAAGGAATCGCCCTTCTTTAAAACTTTATGGAGAACATTACTGGAAGGGATAAAACCTGCCGTGGGTCTCGACAAAAAAAACCAAAAGGCTACCAATGACAGGATAGCCGAACACAATAAAAACAAACAGGAACGGCTCATTAAAAAGGCTGAACGCCAAAAACGTAAAGCCCAGCGCAAGCTTGACAAGGAATTGAAAAAAATTTGAAAATTTGAGGATGAGAAAATTTGAAAATTAGTAGAGGTTGCCTGAATTTGATTTTTTATACTTCTAATGAAGTAGATATCCGCGTGTCATTGCTTCGTGCCTACCTATGACGTGTTCGCAAAAAAACTTTTTGTCATCCTGAGCGTAGTGAAGGATCTGCTATTCGCCATACATATTCGCCCGGTACAGTCTGTAAATAGATTCTTCGCGATGCTCAGAATGACAAACTTTTCAAAGGTAATTTCCCTTTCACTATCCCCTGGATAGTAAAACTCAATGACGATCGGTTCATTTATTTTTAGGCAGCCTCTTAAATGTGGGCCATTTTCAAATTGCCAAATCTCCTAATACTATTGAAGCAACAGTTTTAGGTTTATCCCAAAGTTAGTGAATGCCGTGTTAAAGGTTTGTGATGTATAAGGCCGGGTGATGTTTGAATCATAAAACAGGTTAAGATTAAAACGCTGATTGATCACATAATCAACCGATGGCCTTACGGTAATATTTTGCGCGCCTGATGATATTTCGGCAGCCACAACATCGGCACGATAAATAAGCGTTTTATTATCGCGCAGCGAAAAATCAAGTTTAAAATTAACATCCTTAGGACTGCCACCCGGAAACAAGCCAAATGGAAAGTGGAAGTTTTTTGTATGATAACCAAAGCCAAAAACAATTATGCGTTCGTTTTGCTGGGCCAGCTGGCTATTGAGCAAGCTTAAACTAAGCATTCGGCTTTGGCGATACTCCATATTGGCGGTCATACTGTTTTTGAACCTCACGTTGGCCCCCAATAAAGGCACAAACTGCTCAAATATGGTAACCTGCGAAAACTGGTAAAGCGGCAAAAAATCGTTGTTTAAATCGCGCGCACTGCTGGCACCGGCAGCTTCCTGGTATTGCAGCAGGCTGGTAAAGCCACTTACGTTGTAAGATGACCGGTAACCATGGCTCAGATCAAAGGAATCAAAAAAATCAGCAAAGAATGGAATTTTAGCCAAGCCGCTATACCTGATATCCCAGTTGGGAATAGGTATTTTAGGAAACTGTGAAGTACTGCTCTTGGTTGCTTTTTTACCGGTATAGGCAGCTAAAAAAGCAGGCACCAATACGTTCTGCGAGTTTTGGCCGTACCCATCCACAAACCCGGCAGAATCTATCAGATGCGTTGAATTGGGGTTTTGGGCAGCCAGCCTTCCCGATATAATGGTACGGTTTGCCAGTAATTGCTGAAACAGCGGCGAAGTATTATCAATGCCTGTAGTTTTTTTAAATGCAGTACCGATTGTTAAAAAAGAGATACTGTAATTACCCGTTGTTACCGGGCTTAATGACTGGATACTATTGGTAGCCGCCAGGTATTTAAAGTTTGACTGGTAATTATGGTCCTGCGTTTTAAATGCAATCAATTCAATACGCAGATCCTTAAATGGCTCTATCACTCCCCTAAAATGCATATCCTCATTAAGCGATGTTGTATATAATTGATTTTGCAGGGTATCTGTGGTAATCCAGCCATTGGCTACAGCTTTGGCGCGAATATCAGTCTGACTCCCCAGCAAAAACCCTATACCGGGTGCGTTATAATCGCTATTCTGACCAAAAATACCCGATTGAGGCAAATAACCCGGTATATATGTACCTTGTTTTCGCGAGTAGGTACCGCTAAGGTTTTTAACACTTGTTAACAGCCCGATCAAAACTTTACTTAGTCCGCCCGGGGCATTTGGATTACCGGCCTTGCGGATAAAAGGGAATTTATTGTACAGTGAAACCATGTTAAAAGTAGGGTTCACCTGTATCTCGCGCAAATTACTTATACTATTACCTACATCGTACGATGGATCATTCAAGGCAAACAACGGCTGTGTTTGCCAGTTAAAATGCGCGCTATAACGGGTTACCACCGATGTCCAGTCGAGCCCCGGAATTTTATTGATAGGCAGGGTATAATTCAGGTTAATGGTATGGTTGTAATTGGTGGTACGCCCCAATTTTTTAAGGTTATCCCAAAGCGTATCGCGTTTTAAGCCATTAATGCGCCCCGCAGGCTCATCAACCACCGATAAGTTTGTAGCATCAATATCCAGCTGTAATGATTTTGACAAATTCCAGCCGATGCCGTATACTCTCGTAATATTAAAGTACTTATTAAAGGTTGTGGTTGGTATCGGGATAAAGTTATTGGGGTCATTGTCCCGCAGGGTATTTTCTGAATAAAAGCGATCAAAATTGATACTAAAGTTTAACCTTGTTGGCAGTATGCTAAAGTTGATATCACGTGCCAGCGCCAGTAAATTACTCTTGATAATTTTTGCAAATGGACTATAGTATTTAGGTGAGTTTGTATAATTATAAGCCAATGTAAAACGGTATGATTTTTCCAGATCGGTTTGGGTAGTAAAATCATGGTGCATAAATTGGGTATAGGCATAACTGGCATTCAGGTTCTCCACATCCCAGATACGGCTTGGCGAATTTGGATTGGTTTTGGACTTGTGCACATTGGTAAAGTTGATACTCTTGCGCATGGTATAATCAACGGCCGCGTTCCTGATCGAATCGCGCTCCCGGGCGCTTGTAGCCGCAGCAAGAGTTTGCTTTAACTCTATATCCGGCGAGCCGGGATCATATTGGGGCATACTTTTTTGCGATGATACATTGATATACGCAGGAATATGAATACCGCTTTTATCCGGGAAAAACTTACCCAGTTCGGCAGTGGCCGATATATCATATATCTGGTCATCGCTCTGGCTCCTATCGTTCAGCCTGGAATCCAGCGATCCAAACCCGACTGTAGTTTTACTGCCCGATACCGTAACATCAGCAAAATCGGCAAGTTTGGTATCAAGCCTTGCAGTTGCCGCCCAGCCGCCACGCTGATCAAAATCAGTTAAGCGCAATTCATCAAACCACACGGTACCGGTTTTGTCCAGGCCATCATCTACAGCCGAAGGCTGATCGCCTTTTAAGGGGTTACGCACACCAACCATAATGGTACGCAAGCGGCTCAGATCGGGCTGCCCTTTTATATAAACTACCTGGTTACCTTCGGTATATTTAAAAACCTGGTTAAACGCAACGTTGGAGTGGTTACGTTTAAGTTTTGCCCTGGTAAGCAGGCCCAGTTCCAAATCAATGGCATTTACATCAGGCCATATCGCATCAGGATCATGGGTGCCTGGCTGCGTAATTTTAAGCGGAACCTCGTACTCATAATAGTTATCCTGGTAATCAACCCCAAGGCGTAAAAACGCGTTAAGGTCGTTATCTTTTAACATATCGCCTTCGGCATGCACAAACATCTGTATGCGTTTGTATTTACGCAGATCGTTATAAAAAGTACGAAAAGCGGCTCTTGAATAACCATCGCGCAGGCTTTTTACATTTAATGATAATGATTGCTCGTTAAGCTTGGTATTAGTTTGCAGGTTGTTATAATTACGCTGACGTTGTATGCCCGGTGGCACCACATACGGGATAGGCGTACGGTTACCGTTTTCTTCAATATTTACGGCCTGCACATCCAGGGTTGAATTATCTATCGGCGGGTTGCTTATCGCAGGATCTGCAATTACGTTAAGGGGATTTTTTTCGATATTAAAAGCACGCCATTCGCCGCGTACCAACTGTAAGGTTGCGAAACGCAATATGGCTGTATCGGCAAAATTGGTCATGAACATCCGCATAAAACGGATGGCTTTAAAATCATCAATATTACCCACCTTGCTCTGATAATCAGTTATCGGGATCCTGAACTGGTACCAGTTTACAGATTGTGTAGTACCATTGGGCAGCTTTATGGTGGCAGTAACCTTATCGCTGATATTATTTTGCCCAACTATCATATCCCCCGGGCGGATAGATACTTTGTACTGAAAGTATGAATCCTCCTGGCTCATGTTATTATCCCGGTTAATATCTTCCCCATCCGGCAATGAAGTTGATGCTGAATTTTGGATCCCCAGATCGGCCTGAGATTGCTCAGATGTTTTTGAGTTACCATCTGTACCGTTGTATTTGCTATACCGGTCAAGAATACCCAGCCTTGCCTGGTCAAGCGCGGCACCCTGGTAATACTGATAATCATCCGATGAAGGGTCATTAGCAAAATTGGTAGCAGCCTGCCCGCTCAATTGCCCTTTAATTTGGGTTACTATCGGGGCAAATTTAGTTTGCTCATCAACATCATTCAGTCCATCTAAACCAACATCCTGTAACTTACGGGCGCTGGGATTATTATCAAAAGCGTTAATAACCGGTTGCAGTCTGGATACCCTGCCCCAGTTGGTTTCGTCAACCTGGGTCTGGTCGCCATTTACGGGCAAACTGTTCTCTAAACTTTTACGGCCATCTTTTAATATATCTTCAGATATGCTCCCGAGGTTAAAATACAGATCCCCACCGGCCGAATTTGGTTTATATATAAACGGATCAAGTACCCAAAACTCAATGTATGATACGTTTAATGATTCAAAATCATTAGTCTCCAGTTTCCTGAACATACCCCCCCAACGTGTTTTGGGGTTCTGTAATGTACCATCAGCATTAAAACCACTGGTTGCATAGTTATAAGGCCCGCGTATGTTGGGGTAAAAGGCCATATTTAGCGTAGCCAAAGTTAAAGGCTGCCCTGTGGCTGATTGTTTGTATGGAAACACCTCCTGCTCCAAAACCTGCCTGGCATAATGATTTGACAGTTCTGCACGAGACATGGGAATATTACCCGAATTGGTGTAAAATATAGGGTCGATGTTGTAAAATGCCAGCCGGGCGCGATTGTAGCCATAGCTAAGATCATTAAACATGGATGCTTCTGAAAATAACTGCGGCGTGCCCGATATTTGCCAGGCATTGGCACTCTTTATATCAATAATGGATTGACTGTTTTCAAAATCATCGAGGTATGATGTTCCGTTTTTGGAGCCTGCAAAATTCAATGCACCGGGGCTACCCGGCAATAGTTGGGCAAACTCGCCCGAGAAAGTAACCGATGAAGGTGCTTTGGTATGGATAAATGGAATTTTATCAACCAAACGGGTTAACATCCTCGAATCTGAACTGTAGTTGGCATCAAAACCCCATATCGTATTTGAAATAGATTCTTCGCCGGCAATTTCATTTTGGGTGATGGGTTGCTCGGTAAGGTGCATAATGGTTCCGCCTAATGCCAGCTTATCATTTACATGATAATCCAACCTTGACCCATATAATGACTTTTGCTGAACGCCAAACAGTTCATTATTTTCCAGCTTTACGCTAATAGGTTGCCCCGACGATAACAAAGCCTGGTTAAGGATCCTTATCCGCCCGGCATTATAATCAATGGTATAATCGGTAGCTTCGGTTAATTTAAGCTGACCGGCCGTTACTGTTACTGATCCCTGGGGAATATTCACCGCATTTAACTGGTATTCCGATCCGCCGGTTGAGGTATAAGTCCCCTTTATTACATACCTGTTAAGGGCGGGAAAATACTGTTGCGCTATGGTTTTGGTTGAATCATATAAAGGCTGGTAAACATATCGCTTCGCCAGGTCGGTTTCTCCGGCTGTGAACTTGGAGGCCAGGTCAGACCCAAAAGGTTCAATTGTTGGGAAAACTATCCGCCCGTTTTGCGAATCGATAGTTACGCCTTCTAAAAAATCGAAATAACCATCGGGCTGTTTATCGCTTTGTTGATTAAGGTTATCAAGCCCGGTAACCTGCAGCCATAGTTTACCCTTGGTATTTACCCCTTCCTCCATCACCGTTTTTTCGATACCGGATTTATCATCAAGCCGGGTAACAGTAAGTTTAAAATTGGTTGGCGCTATCTGGTAAGCACCCAGCGAATAGATGTTTTTCATCATCAGATCCCAGGATGGCAAATTGGTTTTCAGCAACTCATTCTTCAGCAACTTTACAAATAGCACTTTGGGTGTACTGGGGTTAACCGCCACATCGCTGCTGAACTCACCCACCTGGTATTGTACACCGTTAATGGTATATTGGTAGGCAACGGCCAGCACCTCATCATTATTTAAAGGATAATTAAGAGAGATGTAGCCCAACTGCGGATGCAGTGTATATTCTTTATCGGTAAGTTTACGCGCATAGGTAAGCTTGGCGTAATTATCTGTACTCCCTGTTGATTGAAAGTAGCTGGCAACAGCGTTTGAGTTTGTTTGCCGCGCATCAGCAGGTAAATTGGTTAGCAATGAGTTTGATTGCTGCGCAAAACCAGGCCCTTTAAAACCGGCTGGCAAGCCGCTGAAACCAGCGCCTCCCTGTATCCGGGATGTGTTATAAGGTTTATTTTCGCCCAGGTCAAGAAAAGCTAATATATCTCTTGAATCTGTAGTTACATTGGTGCGGTTAGTTGTCCATACCTCAATTTTGGTAATATTGATATTGGAACTGATGATGGGAATATTGGCCAGCGCCTTATTATAATTATTACGAAAGTATTGCGATAAAAAGAAGTGCTTATTAGCCTCGTAATCAGCCGGGGTAAGTTTAAATTCTCCCTGCTGCGACCCATTGGTGATGGTAATGGTTTTTGATTGCGACCGCTGTTGCGACAAAATACTGGTAACATCCAGCCGACCAAATTTAAGTTTTGTTTTAATACCAAAAAGTGCCTGGCTGCCGGTAATAAGTGTGGTGTTTAAAGGCATACTCACTGTTCCAGCCTCTACCTTCTGAATGATCTCATCCGGCGATCCGGTGTAATCCAGCTTTACCTGGTTTTCAAACTGGAACTGGGCATCGGTATTATAATTGGTAGTAATCTTTAACTTATCGCCAATATTACCGGTTACGTTTAGCTGGATCTTTTGATCGAAATTAAAATTGAACTGGCTACGCTGCCGGGTATTAAATAAAGGATTTTGATTTTTGTTAACCTGCCCCGCCATTATCATCTCCGCAGAACCCTGCGGGCGGATGTCAATATTCTGGCTTCCAAAAATCTGCTCAAAAGTTCGGCTCCGCACTTTTATAACCGGAATAAAGCCCGGTTGCTGTGAGTCGTAAGCATAATTATCTGCCAGCTGCCGGTAATAGCTGCGCTGGTTTGATTTTTCTTTTAGCTTTAAGTACTGGGCAAAAGTGAGGTATTGCGGCGGTCGATATAGTAAATTACCTACCCGTTCATACAAAATATACCGGTTTGATGTGGCATCATATTCAATGGTACGCACCAGGCCCGGAGGGTCAGAACTGAAAATACCTTCCCTGAGCCTAACATTTTTGGGTTGAGCTAAGTTGAGGGGCGCATTTTTTTGTGTTGTATCGGGCTTAGCATTCGGAACCGGCTGCTGAGCAAAAGCACTCCCCAGCCCGCCGAAGGCGAAAATTAACAACACACTTATAATAATATTATAAGTAAATATTCTAATCAAATGTCAAGTCGAAATTATACGTAATTATAGGGTTTTTAATGCAAACTTAATCAGCTGTTCAACGGTTAAATCTCCACTATTATTATTCAACTGTTGCTCTAATACCTTTTCGGCAGCATTTTTTGCAAAGCCTAACATTACCAGGGCGGTAAGTGCCTCATCTTTAGCTGTTTTATTTATTGGCACAACGGTTAGGGTATCAGGGCCCTCCTTGCGTAACTTATCCTGCAGCTCCAGAATTATTCTTTGTGCCGATTTTGGGCCAATACCCTTGATGCGTTGTATAAGCGAAACATTGCCACTTACTATTGCTGCCTGTATTTCGGCAGGCGTAATTGACGATAACATCATTCGGCCGGTATTGGGCCCTATGCCCGATATAGATATCAGGTGCATAAATAAGCGGCGCTCACCATCATCGGCAAAGCCGTATAGGGTGAGCGCATCTTCTTTTACATGCTGCCATATGTAAAGCCGGCAGTTTTCATCGGCCCCAAGGCGCGAATATGTATTTAACGAAATATTAATATGATAACCTATGCCTCCGGCATCAATAACAACATGCGACGGACTTTTAAAAACAAGTTTACCACCAATATAATCGTACATAATATTATTATTATTTCCCTTTAAGTTTCTCAAAAATACTTGTTGGCTTTTCCCGGCCGGCTTTAGCCTGGGCGTCAACTACGGCAATGGTAACCATGTTCACAATCTCGCGAACCGAACTACCCAATTGTAATACATGCACCGGTTTTTTAAGGCCCAATAGTATAGGACCAACTGCCTCGGCCCCGCCTATTTCCTGTAACAATTTATAGGCAATATTACCTGATTCCAAGTTAGGGAAGATCAATGTATTGGCAGGTGTTCCGTTCAGGGTAGAAAAAGGGAAATTATCAGCCAGCAGATCTGAGTTGAGGGCAAAGTTAGCCTGCATATCTCCGTCTACCACCATATCGGGGTATTTTTCATGCAGCACTCTTGCAGTTTCCCTTGTTTTTTCAGGTATCTCCCCTTCGTTTGAGCCAAAGTTGGAGTACGATAGTAAAGCAACCCTTGGCTTGATGTTAAATTGCTTAACAGAGCGATCTATCAACACCGTTATATCCACCAATTCCTGAACAGTTGGGTTTACATTTACCGTGGTATCGCCAAAAAACACAGGCCCTTTTGGTGTTATCATCATATACATACCGGCAACCCGGTTTACACCCTGTTCGGTACCAATGATCTGTAACGCCGGTTTAATGGTGGTAACATAATCTTTAGTTAAACCAGAAATCAATGCATCTGCCCTGCCAAACTGAACCATA
Source organism: Mucilaginibacter sp. P1_A3 (assembly GCF_056406855.1). Taxonomy (NCBI): domain Bacteria; kingdom Pseudomonadati; phylum Bacteroidota; class Sphingobacteriia; order Sphingobacteriales; family Sphingobacteriaceae; genus Mucilaginibacter; species Mucilaginibacter sp. P1_A3. The sequence continues at coordinate 493,805 of NZ_JBFTZJ010000003.1, read as the reverse complement.
CAAGCGCCGTAATAGTTACGATCACTCATCAATTTCCGGGCTTCATACAAGGTGATACCTCTTCGCTGGCGTTTCTTGTACAAATACGCCGCGTAGTCTTCCATATTTTCGCAGCCTTCGCGCGGGTCAATTATCTGCACATCACCCAGATCCAGGTCATTATCCCGCATGATCTGTTTTATCTTATCTATATTACCCAGTAGTATCGGGGTAGCAATACCCTCATCCTTCACTATCTGGGCCGATCTTAAGATCTTATAATTATCTGCTTCGGCAAAAACAACGCGTTTAGGGCTCTGCTTGGCCTTAGCGGTAAGGTTACGCAGCAGTTTATCATTTGTACCCAGGCGTGTTCTAAGCTCCTCTGCATAGGCATCCCAATCGGTAATTATCTTACGCGCCACTCCAGAATCAATAGCGGCTTTGGCAACTGCCATTGATACTTCGGTGATCAATCGCTGATCCATTGGTTTGGGGATAATATAATCCTTGCCAAATTTTAAGTTGGTAATATTATAAGCAAGGTTAACCGCTTCAGGAACCGGCTTTTTAGCCATCTCGGCAATAGCATGCGTGGCAGCTATCTTCATTTCCTCGTTAATGGCGGTAGCCCTTACATCAAGCGCCCCCCTAAAAATATAAGGGAAACCCAATACATTGTTTACCTGGTTAGGATAATCAGACCGGCCTGTTGCCATAATTATATCTTCGCGGGCTTTAATGGCCAGGTCATAATCAATTTCGGGTACCGGGTTGGCCATTGCAAAAACAACCGGCTTTTTGGCCATCTGCTTCAGCATATCAGGCGTAACCACGTTACCGGCAGAAAGACCAACAAACACATCGGCATTTTTCATGGCATCAAAAAGGTTTTTGATGTCGGTACGGTCGGTTGCAAACTGCATACGGGTATCATCCAGGTCGGTACGATCCAGGGATAACAGGCCGTTGATATCAAACATCACGAGGTTCTCTTTTTTAACCCCTAATGACAGGTACATTTTTGAGCATGACACCGCGGCGGCGCCTGCACCATTAACTACCATTTTTATTTTATCAAGCTTTTTACCCTGAATTTCGCAGGCATTCATTAAAGCCGCTCCCGATATAATGGCCGTACCATGCTGGTCGTCATGCATTACGGGTATTTTCATTTCGGCCTTTAGCCTGCGTTCTATTTCAAAACAGGTTGGGGCAGATATATCTTCGAGATTGATACCACCGAAGGTTGGCTCTAATGCCTTTACTATCGTTACAAATTCATCAACCGTTTTGGCGTTAACCTCCAGGTCGAAAACATCAATATCCGCATAAATTTTAAACAACAAGCCTTTACCTTCCATTACAGGCTTACTGGCCTCAGGACCGATATTTCCTAAACCCAATACAGCTGTTCCGTTACTGATAACGGCAACCAGGTTACCCTTGGCTGTGTATTTATATACATCGTCCACGTTTTCGGCAATGCGCAGACAAGGCTCTGCAACACCGGGCGAATAGGCCATGGTTAAATCTCGTTGCGAATTGGTAGGCTTTGTGGGCACTACTTCTATCTTTCCGGGGCGCCCCATGGAGTGGTAGTTCAGTGCGTCCTGTTTACGGTTGTTCTTGTTCATCTTTATCAAAATTCAAGCGCCCAAAATTACAATTCTTTTTATGGTAACCTGAAATAAAATAGCCCGACTTTGAATGATGTCAAAATCGGGCTATTCCTTTACCGGATATTATCTTTCGCTTACAAACCTGTGTTTGAATGAGCAGAAACACTTGCCGAAATATCACCGCCGGCAGCAACTTTAATAGTTTGGCCTATCGGGGCACGGTTGCTCTCCAGGTTATTCCAAAGTTTAAGATCATGGATTTCAACTCCATATTTATCGGCAATACTTGCTAAGGTTTCCCCTCTTTTAACCTTGTGGTGTGTTGGCATCCGGCGTTCGGGTTTGCTGTCGGTGCTTGTATTTGTTGTTGCGGCATAAACAGGCCTTGTAATAGCCATAGGTGCAACAGCATCAGTTGTACCGTTTAATACGTTATATAAAGCTGCAAAATTTTCTTTGGATGTTTGTGGCAAAATAAGTCTGCGGGGCGCTGCCGGCGTGCCATTGATTATTAACCTCTTATAAGCCGGGTTGAGTATGGCCAATTCGTTTATGCCTACATTTAAGGCCAAGGCGACATTGCTAAGCGATACAAACTTTTTCACCATTACGGTGTCCGTTTTTAATGAAAAATTACAGGCCTGCGCTACTATATTGTGTCTCTTATAGTAGTTCATTACATAATTCATGGCTATAAAAGCTGGTACGTAGCCACGGGTTTCTGCAGGCAAATACTGGCGGATAGCCCAAAAATCGCTGCCGGGCCCTGCTTTTTCAACGGCATGTTCCACATTGCTTTTGCCGCAGTTGTATGATGCAATAGCAAGCAGCCAGTCGCCAAACTCCTGGTAGGCATCTTTTAAATATGCAGCGGCAGCGTAACTTGCCTGTATGGGGTCGCGGCGTTCATCAACGTAGCTATCCATATTTAAGCCGTAGGTTTTCCCGGTGGTTGACATGAACTGCCATGGTCCGGTAGCCCCCACTCTTGATACCGCGTTAGGATCAAGTTTTGACTCCACTATGGATAGGAATTTTATTTCTTCGGGAATACCGGCATCGCGAAAAGCTTTTTCATAAATAGGGAAGTAATATTTGGCTAAGCCCGCTACCTGCCCCATTTCATCGCGGTTATGCATGTACAGGTCTATATAACTCTGTACATATTCATTGTAATCAAGCTGAATATCCTTGCGGACAGAATCTAACCGACGCTTATAAATGCCACCCTGCGCACCAATAGGTAAGGGATGGTTAATAACCGGCACTATAGTAGTATCAACATTAATTTCACTGTGCAATACATTGAAACGACTTGTTTGACGTACAGACGGGAGCGCGTTACTATGGATAATATGAATTAGTGAAAAACAGATGGTAAGCGTAAATAATCTCTTCATTCGTTGGATTTGATTAAGTGATGATGCTTCCCGCACCAGATAATTCTCCTAAAATATTAAATTTTTATAGTTTTAGGAAATATTCAGAAAAATCTAACAGTTCTTGTTCGTTAAAATTTTTAGCCAGCAATTGTAATCCTAACGGCAAACCCTGGCTATTATTGCCGGCCGGTAAGGATATAGCGGGTACTCCGCTTAATGATGCTTGTACGGTAAAAATATCAGAAAGATACGTTACAACCGGATCTTTTTCTTCTTTACCTATTAGATAAGCAGGTTCTGGAGCGGTTGGTATCAGTATAAAATCATATTCATCCAAAATCTGGTTTGTTTTTTCCCTTATCAGGCGGCGTACTTTTTGAGCTTTGGCATAGTACGCGTCATAATAGCCGGCGCTTAAAACAAATGTACCCAGCATAATGCGGCGCTTTACCTCTTTACCAAACCCTTCAGATCGTGACCTTTTATAGGTTGATTGCAAGTCATCAGCCGCCGGGCTGCGGTAACCATAGTGCACACCATCATACCGGGCAAGGTTTGATGAAGCTTCGGCTGTTGCCAGTATATAATAGGTTGGTACCAGGTAATCCAATTGTTCAAACGCAATAGGCTTTACGGTATGCCCCTCTGCACGTAACTTATCAATATAGTTTACCAGCACATCCTTTACTTCGCCATCAACGCCGGGGCTTGATAAAGCTTCCTGCAAATAGGCTATCTTTTTCTTTGTTGGTTCTTGCGTGCTAATGGCGAAGGACGATACAGGTTGCTGTATTAAAGTATTGTCATACGCATCCGGACCAGCCATAACCTCATACAACAAAGCAGCATCCTCAACAGAGCGGGTAAAAGGACCAACCTGATCAAATGATGAAGCATAGGCAATAATGCCATGCCTGGAAATACGACCATAAGTAGGCTTAAACCCAATTACACCACAAAATGATGCTGGTTGCCTTACGGAGCCCCCCGTATCGGTACCAATTGCCGCATGGCACATATTGGCCTGCACTGCAACTGCCGAACCACCGGAAGAACCGCCCGACACCCTTTTTTGATCGGCATAATTTTTTACCGGCCCGTAGTGGGAATTTTCGTTGGAGCCGCCCATGGCAAACTCATCGCAATTACAGCGGCCTATTATTATGGCATCCTGCGCAAGCAGGCGCTCAACTATGGTTGATGAATATATGGAAGTAAACCCTTTAAGAATTTTAGATGACGCAGTTACCTGGTGCCCTTTATAGCAAATATTATCTTTAATAGCGATAACCATACCGGCGAGCTTACCGGCAGTACCATTTTTTAAGCGTTCGTCAACATTTTTAGCATTGCTTAATGCTTCATTTTCAAACACTTCATTAAAAGCATTTAAATGGGCGTTCTTTTTGATCTCATTCAAATAGTTTTTAACAAGATCAAGAACCGTAATTTCCCCAGATTGCAACCCGCTCTTTATTTCGGTTAAAGAGGAATAAAATTTAGCCATGGGGCTAAAATAAAAAAACTTATCCGTTGAAATAAGAAATTATTTCAACGGATAAGTTTATATTGTAAATAAAGCGGTAAACAGCTAAACCTTAAAGTATTAAACTTTAGGTTTTTCTTCTGTGCTGCCGTCTTGGTTTTGAGCGTCTTTAAATTCTTTAACGCCTTTTCCTAAACCTCTCATTAGTTCGGGTATTTTTTTACCTCCAAACAGTAAGAGTATTGCCATGATGATCAGAATAATTTCTGGTGCCCCTAAACCCATAATTTTTAAGTTTTATATAAATTAATATTATTGTTATGATAGAATTCCTTTTGTGCTGTAGCAGCTTTATTATTAATGTTTGTTAAGGTCGATCCTTGATTCAACAACCGGTTCTTCCTCCGTACTTACGTGAATATCCGAAACGGGGATTGCATGTGGTACTTTATTTTCGGCAATAACCGGGTTGGGATGATGATCTATACTTTCGGCAACCGGCGTTTCATCAGTTGAATATTCTTCAATAAGCGGTTTTGGATGCTCTTCAACTACAGGTGTTGTAGTGGTTGTTTCGCTTTTTTCGCTAAAACTATTTATCTGGTTGTTAATTTCTCTTTTAACATCCTCTGAAGCGTCTTTAAAATCACGGATCCCTTTACCAAGTGTACGCGCCATACCAGGAAGTTTTTCGCCTCCAAAAAGCATTAATGCTGCAAAAAGTATCAGTACCATTTCGCCAGTACCAATATTTAAAAATAAAAAAATTGTACTTAACATAGCATTTTTTTTAGGTTACAAATATAAACAATTTAAATTTCTTATATATCACAACTAATTAGGCGCCAGCCATAATTTAGGATTCATCGGTTCCTTCACCTTATAAACATCAAAGTTAACCTCTGTTTCGCCGGTTGAAGGATCGGTAGCAACAACGCCTATAGCTTGTTTGGTATTCACCTTTTGCCCCCGTGCCACACTTACCGACCGAAGGTTACCGTACACCGTAAAGTACTCCCCATGTTTTATCATCACCAAATAGGTACCACTCACGTCAACTACCCTAATCACCTCGCCATCAAAAACGGCCCTCACTGTGCCTCCTGCATTGGTACGGATATCAACGCCCGTATTTTCACTCCTGATACCTTCAGAGGTATACACCCCAAATCCCTGGGTTATAATTCCATTAGCAACCGGCCATGGCAACCTGCCTTTGTTACCCAAAAAGTCATTTGAAAGCTTAGCCGCCTCTGGCGTTGCATTCAAATAGCTTGAACTGGTGCGCACTACTGGTTTAGCAACTACCGGCGCGGGTCTGTTCTCGGCTTTTGCCTTGGCTGCGGCTATCCTTGCCGCTTCTTTAGCCTCTGCTTCGGCCTTACGCTGGGCTTCTTCAATTTCCCTGCGTATAGCTGCCCCAATTTCTCTGTTGGTTTTAGCAATTTTATTCTGCACATCGCGCTGCTGTTGTTTTAGCTGCCCTTCGTGCTGCGAAAGATCTTTTACCACTTTTACCTGGCTATTCTTTTCTTTACCCAGGGTTTCTTTTTCTTTTTGCTGATCTACCAGCAAAGTGCTTTTCTCTTGCTTGGTTCTATCAAGCTCATTTATTTTTACATGCAGCTCTTTTTGCGTACCCTGTATGTAACCGGCCTGCCGCTCGCGGTAAGTACCAAACTGTTGTAAATACTTTAAACGTTTATAGGCCTGGTTAAAATCTTTAGAAGCAAAAATAAACATCAGCTTATTATAGGCGCTTTGATTGCGATAAGCAAAGAGCACCATCGCCGCATACTCCTTTTTTAACTGATCGAGCTGGCTTTGTAAGCTATGTACGGTATTATTACTCTCAGAGATTTGATTATCTAAATTTCTTACTTCGGAATTAATGATATTGATCTTTTCTTCGCGAAGATTGATCTGCGCTTTTAAAAGACTTAATTGTTTTAAAGTAGCCCTTTTATTGCTTGAAGTTTCCTGGTAATCCTTATTTAGCTGCTCAAGCTCTTCAGATAATTTATCACGCCTGCGCTTTAATTCCTGACTGCTTTGAGCATGGGCGTTAACCGCTATAAATACTGCTACAATAAAGAGAACTGCTTTTAAAAATTTCATCAAACAAAAATAGGAATTATTTGGCCGGCTCATACCTGTCTGGAATACTAAATGGATATTCCAGTTGCTGATCAAAATCAACCTTTGTATAATGCAGGTTTACGTGTATTTTTTTATCTTTTACTACTGATGCAATATTTATTTGCGATGGCAGGATACGGTTATTGGCTTGTATAAAGGTATTGTTGGCCACTTGTAATGATTGCCCCTGGCTTTGGTTATCAAGGTTTGTTTGTGTAACCTTATTATCGGCGCCAATGATCAATTTATAAACCAGGTCCTCCAGATCGCCGCTCAATGTGGTACTTCCTATAATGGATGTAATATCTGTTTTCTCGTTAAGCAATTCAGGAATGGCATTCCCTACCAATAATGATTCAAGCGTTTTGTAGTTAACCTGCTTACTTGCGTAGGCGTATACATAGCTAAAAGGCTTTTTAAGGTATACACCTTCTAAGCGGTTAATGAGCAATATACTATCCGGGGTAATAATTACGCGGGCAACTTCCACACCCAATATAGCTGTAATAGATACCCATATTTTTTTATCCTTACTGATGCGGATGTTCAGTGTTACATCATTGCTGTTGCCATTAATATCAAGATTGGTTTTGGCTTTTGCTGCAAAAGTGTTAAAATTTAACTGCTGAGCCCTTATGGCTGCAAGTTTGGTAGCCTTATCATCTACCGGTTTCACAACCGAATCGACTTTACGGGCAACTAAAACCTGTTTACGGGCTTTACAACTTACCATTGCAAGTAAGCAGCAAACAACCAGTAATTTATTCAATATATTTCTTTTCATTTATTTTACGCTCTAAAACCGGGGATTGCTCTCCATAGCCCCTGGCTTTTTTCCAGTTTTGTACGGCCCCATCCGTGTTACCAATGTAAAACAAAATATCGCCGTAATGTTCATATTTAACTGCACTATTATCTTTATCGTGTGCTAATGCCTTCTCCATCCACAATTTAGCGTCAGAATATTTCTTTTGCATAAACAGTATCCATGCATAGGTATCTTCAAACGATGCTGTATTAGGCTGCAACTGATTTGATCGTGCCGACATCTGCGCCGCTTTATCTAAGCCCTCATTTCTTAACGATAAATAATAGGCATAATTGTTTAAGGTATACGCATTATCGGGATTAACAGCCAAAGCTTTATCATAAGCATCATCAGAACTTTTATTGTTTTTCAAGTCGTGATAACAGTCTCCTAATAAAGAAAAACTAAGCGAAAGTAATTCCTTATCCTGAATTTCTAATGAAGTTGCATTTTTAACGTAACCCAGCGCCTTGTTAAAATTTTTCTTTTGCGCCCAGGCCACTCCCACCAGGTAGTTCATCCATGCCTGATTCGGGAACAACGACAAAGCATTTTCGCCGTCCTTAATGGCGCCGTCCAAATCGTTTTGACTTAATTCAATGCGCACCAACTGCTCATGTACAGCATATGCCTGCCCATCAAGTTCAATTGATTTTTTGTAAGCCGCTTTTCCATCCTTCAACTTTTCGTTTTGCAGCAGCATATCGCCGTACATGGCAAAAGCCTTACTATCATTTTTGTGGGCAACTGTTAATATCCTGCTTAATTCAAGTGCGCTGGCTTTGGCATTGGGCTCCGGAAATTTGGGGTAATAACCGGCAATGATCCTTATTTTTTGATCGATGTTAATATCAGGTATTGCAAAGGCCAACGTAAGCTCATTAAAACTTGCATCGTTATTTTTTTTGTCCCGATAGATATCGGCAAGAGCAAGGTGAACCATGCCATTACTGGCATCCAGCTTTTCGGCCTTCAGCAAAACGGCTAACGCTTTATCACTTAAGCCGTTTGAATTATATATTTCTGATAGCAGCAGGTAATAACGTATCTGACCCGGATTTGCAGCTATGGCCTTTTCAATATCGGCGGCAGCCCTATCAACTTTACCTTGTTTAAGATAAATTTTTTGACGGTTGGTCAACAGATCATCAGTAGGGCCGGAAATTTGCTCCACCTCATCATAAACCTTCAGTGCGTCATCGTATCTTTTTAGTATTAGATAGGCATTTGCCTTATCATAATAATACTCTGTTTTGTTGGGGTTAATACGGATAAGCTGGTTAAATACATTTTCCAGCTTGTTAATATTGTTACTCTTTTCGTAACTATCCGCAAGTGCTGCCCAGTACCACTCATTATTGGGTTTAACTGCAACGGCCCGCTCAAGCAGTGGCTGCGCGCCGGCATAATCATTTTGTATTTTTTTAAGATTTGCCAATTCATAAAGCGACGCGTCATTTAAAGGATCGGCTTGAATTACCCGCTCAAACAATTCTGACGCATGTTTCAGATTTTCAACCGTTTTTTCGCGCAGGGCCGAGAAGAACAACTGTTTAACATCCATACTATCAAGCGAGCTCATAGTTTTGGAAACAGTTTGCTTTTGAGCATTTGTTTTAAGCGACAAAAGGCAGGAAACAAGACACAAGAAAACCGCAATTTGCCGGCTAAGCTTCCTGTTCCTTGTATTGCTATATCTTAATCCCTGATCCTTCATACTTAAATTTACCTAAATCTTTTGATTTAAAGGCTGTAATCTATCTATTCTATTTTACTGCAGTGTGTCCAAATCCGCCTTCGCCGCGAGAGGTATCGTTTAGTACCTCTACCTCGTTCCAGTTTACAGTTTCGTGTTTAGCTACCACCATCTGGGCTATCCTATCGCCGTTGTTAATCTCAAACACATCGGCACCGAGGTTAATCAGCAGCACCTTTATCTCGCCCCTGTAATCGGCATCAATAGTTCCAGGCGAATTTACTATACCAATACCATGCTTAAAAGCCAGGCCGCTTCTTGGTCGTATCTGCGCTTCAAAACCAACAGGAAGTTCAATATGCAAACCGGTTGGCACCAGTTTACGCTCCATTGGTTTAAGCTGAATAGTTTCCTCAACACTGGCCCGCAGATCCATACCTGCTGCATGAGCAGTTTCATAAGCAGGTAAACTATTTTTTGATCTGTTAATTATACGTATGGTCATTATTTTTTAAAAATTGCTAAAAGTGATTTGCGCTCTAAGTAAAATGCTGTGCCTGCAAATAATATCAGTAAAGCGTTACCCACAAATATATTGCGTTTAAATATAGTGAACGATATATAAACGAGTATAACTGATGCGACAATATAAGCCATGTTCTTTTTAATATTGTATGGAATAGGGTAATTTTTTTGCCCCCATATATAGGAGAGAATCATCATGCTTGTATAGGCTGCAAAAGAGATCCATGCGGATGCTACATAACTGTATTTAGGTATAAACACCACGTTCAAAACAATGGTAAGTATAGCTCCGACACCGGATATGTATAAACCATACTTAGTTTGATCAGATAGCTTATACCATACCGAAAGGTTCATATAGATGCCTAAACTCACGTAGCCAAAAACCAGCGGTGGTACAACCTTAAGCCCCGTCCAGTATAATGCTGTTTGCGCATGGTCTTTGCCTCTAACAAAATACTTTAATATTTCAATATTGGCTATAAGTGCTACAAATATTACGCACACGGCTATCACAAAATAATCCATAATGCGGGCATAGGTTTGCCCTGCATTTTTGCTTTTGGCGTGACTAAAAAAGAATGGCTCGGCACCCAGCCGGAATGCCTGCACAAAAATGCTTAGGAACAATGATATTTTAGCACATGCCGCATAAATACCTACTTCACTCACACTTATATTTTGTGGAAGCAATTTACCTAAGAGTATTTTATCAAGATTTTCATTAACCAGGAACGACAAGTTTGCAATAAGAATGGGCCAACTGTATTTAAACATTTCGCCGAACATCTTTTTATCAAAGTCGAGTCCGAGTTTTAAAAACTCGGGCAGCAACATAAAAAGCGTGGCAATACTTGATACCAGGTTTGATACAAAAACATAGCCTACCCATCCTTTTATATACCAATGGCTTATCCAATCGGCACCAATAAAATGATGATTTAGCCAATAAGGAATAACCCAAATAAAAGTTAAGTTAAGCGTAATGAAAATTATAACATTAAGAAATTTGATAGTACCGTATTTCCCCGGCCGCCCGTCTGCACGGATCTTGGCAAAGGGTACCACACACCAGGCATCTATCACCAGTATAGCTATAAACGTTTTAATGAACAGCAGGAAATCGTTATGGCTTGTTGAATTACCTACTTGTATAAAGCCTGTAATAAAATTAAGGAAAGGGAGGGTAACCAATAAAAAGAATAGCGTTATTACAAAAACAGCTATAAATGAATTGTTATAAACCCGCTTTTTATTGTCGGGATATTTATTCAAATACCTGAAATAGGTTGTCTCCATACCGAAAGACATCACGGCATTCAGGATAGAAACCCAGCCAAACATGGTGGTTAATATTCCATAAACTCCGGTTGAATAAGCCCGGGTATAAATAGGGGTAAGAAAAAAGCCAAGCACACGGCCGGCAATAGTACTTAATCCGTATACGGCTGTTTGCCCGGCAAATTTTTTAGCTGTTGACAATGGTGATGTTAGTTGTAATTAATTCGGGACCTTATCCTATTTATAAGCGCTTTTTTACAACCTCAAAATTACGATAGTTTTTTAATTCGCCCTCATGGGTTTCAATTGATGTGACCTCGGCATCTTCGGGGCCTTCGTTACACCAATCTATAAACATTTCCATAATGGTATTATCCGCTTCAGCTTCAATGTAAACATCTCCGTTGGGTTCATTTTTCACAAAGCCCCTCACCCCCAGCTGATCGGCCACCGCCTTGGTTGCTTTGCGGTACATAACGCCTTGAACTGTGCCTTTAACTGTGATATTAAGATGTTTCATATTTAGTGAGTGGTGAGTAGTTGATTGGGGGAGTAGTTTTTTTTAAATCACCCAATCAACTATCTAATGTTTCTATCAAACGCAAATTAACTTAATCTAAATTAATCTACATAATTTAACTCCATCAACCATTCATCACTAATCTAAATTAATTTTTTAACTTTTGATTCCGGCGTTAATTTCAACCCATCTAAACCTGTTATTAAATTAAGGCCTGGTGTTTTACCAGGTTGTAATGAGCCTTTGTCCTCATCAATACCCAAAAACTCCGCGCCGTTAAGTGTGCCCCATTCAATTAACCGCTGGGTACTTATTGCCGGAAATTTCTTTTGAATAGTACGCATTTCGCTAAGGATACAAAGGCTCTTGTTTGATGCCAGGCTATCGGTACCTAATGTAATGTTAAAGCCCTGGTCAACAAAAAGTTCAATTTTGGGCAATTTTCCCTCTATATATAAATTGGCATTGGGGCAAAAGCACCAGTTTATTTTACGATCGAAACGTTTAATGAAGTAAATATCCTTTAAATTGGTACAAGTATTATGAACCAGCAATATATTTTGCTTATTGGTTAACAGCGGAATGATGGATTGCATAGAGTTACGTGCCTGGGGCTTAAAGTAACTGATATCAATACCAAAATGCTCATAAAGATCAAGGAAGCCCCCAAGTTTATAGCGGTAAAACTTGTTTTCGTCCTCTGTTTCCTGGTTATGGATGCTAATGAGGTTCTGGCCGTCTTCGCAATATTTCTTAATTAGCTTAAACAGATCTTTTGATACCGAATAAGGCGCATGCGGCGTGATTGAACTCGGCATTGGCTTAAACTCATTAAGCAAAGCCAGCGCCTTATTAAACACATCCTCGGCATTTTGAGGTAAAAAGCCAAAGGCTTCTACAAAAGTATGATAGTACAACTTACTTTTAGCCTTCATTGGAATGCTGAAGTTGGCATTGGATATATCACCAACGGCAACAATACCATTATCATACATCTCCTTATCAGCCAATTCGATGGCATCCTCAACCAATTTTGGGTCAGAGTTTCTAAAGGACTGAATATCTTTAATAAAAGAAACCAATCCGTTGCCGGGTTTTATTTTCTCTTTTAAATGCGATAATTCTGTATGACAGTGGGTGTTAACAAATCCGGGGCAAATAATACCACTCAGTTGTTCAATGGGGCCATCTGGAGGGTTGTGGTAATCTGTAACTGAAATGATCTTACCCAGATCATCAACAGTGACAATTCCATTCTTAACAGGATCGGCATAAACGGGAAAAACGTAATCGGCTCTAAAACTTTTCATTCAAATTTAAACTTGGTAACTCACTCATACCGTTTCATTAAACCAATCCCTGTATAGAATATCTACAATTAACTTTTAATTATTGTTTTTTATTCTACAAAAAAGAATGACTTTAAAAAAAGACAGATTTTTTTAAATTTAAGTACTTTTGCAATGTGAACAATACAAAAGGTAAAATTGATATCCGAAGCCTGAGTTTGAAAGCCTTACAGGAGCATTTTATCCGTATGGAGGAAAAAAGCTTCAGGGCTAAGCAAGTATATGAATGGCTTTGGAAAAAATCGTGCTTTTCTTTTAACGAGATGAGCAATATTTCAAAAGAACTGCGCACTAAGCTGGATGATAACTTTGTTATCAACAATGTTAAAATTAATACATCACAGATTAGTGCTGATAAAACTATAAAAAATTCTTTTATTTTACATGATACTCATCTAATTGAGGGCGTTTTAATTCCAACTCCGGGCAGAATGACGGCTTGCGTGTCGTCTCAGGTGGGCTGTAGCCTCACTTGCAAGTTTTGTGCAACAGGATATATGGAACGTAAAAGAAATCTGAATCCCGATGAAATTTACGATCAGGTAGTACTTATAGACCGGCAGGCCCGCGAAAACTATGGCATCCCATTATCAAACATTGTATACATGGGCATGGGCGAACCCCTGCTTAATTACAAAAATGTAATGGACTCTATAGAGCGCATTACGGCCGAGGATGGCCTTAATATGTCGCCAAAGAGGATAACGGTATCAACTGCAGGTATTGCCAAAATGATTAAAAAGCTGGGTGATGATGAAGTAAAATTCAACCTGGCCCTGTCCTTACATGCCGCTAACGACGAAAAGCGTAATACCATAATGCCTATAAACGAGCAAAACTCACTAAAGGCACTGGCCGAAGCGCTGAAATATTATTACGCCAAAACCAAAAACCCGGTAACTTACGAGTACATCATTTTTGATGGGGTTAATGATAATATACAGGATGCCATGGAGCTTGCTAAATTTTGCAAACACCTGCCTTGTAAGGTGAATATTATTGAATACAACCCAATTTCATTTGCCAGTTTTATTAATGCCGACGAAGATAAAGTAGAAGCTTTTGCCAATTATCTCATAAAACAGGGTATCAATACGCACTTACGCCGCAGCCGGGGTAAGGATATTGATGCGGCATGCGGTCAGCTGGCTATCAAAGAAAAAGCAAAAGTTGCCGAAGTTTAAAAAATCTGCCTTAAATTAATGGCATGAAATTACCGGGCGGTTACCTTGCCGATTTTGTTGCCTTGCTTTTTCCTGAGCTTTGCGCTGCCTGTAATGCCAGCCTGGTGTCCAACGAGCATGTCATATGCTCCGATTGCCGGTACAATTTACCCTATACCAATTTTCATACCCAGCCGGATAATATTGTTGCACAGCAGTTTTATGGTAAAATAAACATCGGGGCCGCTTATGCCCTTTACTTTTTTAATAAAGGCGGCAACGTACAAAACCTGATGCATCATTTTAAATACAGCGGGATGAAGCAAATAGGTAATATTTTAGGAAATATAGCGGGTAACCAGTTAGCAGAAAATCCTGTATTTAATACGGCAGACTATATTATCCCGGTACCCCTACATAAAAAACGGCTCAAAATGCGCGGCTACAATCAAAGTGCCTGCTTTGCTGATGGACTGGCTCAAAAATTAAATGCCACCGTTGAGATTGATAACCTGGTACGTGTAGTTGCAACAGACACGCAAACCCATAAATCGCGCTTTGCAAGGTTTGAAAACATGCAGGAGGTTTTTACCGTTAGCAAACCACAAAAACTGGAAGGCAAACATATTTTACTGGTTGATGATATTGTAACTACCGGATCAACGCTCGAAGCTTGCGGAATTGAATTACTAAAAGTACCGGGTTTGAAATTGAGCATCGCTACAATTGCGTATGCGGTGTAGCTTTTTTTTAAATTGTCATCCTGAACGCAGTGAAGGATCTGCTATTCGCCATGCCTCTTCGCCCTGTAAGTCTGTGATTAGATCCTTCACTGCGTTCAGGACGACAAACTTTTCAAAACGTCATTCCCCTTTCAGTGTTCTCAGGATTTTACCACTCAAAAACATGGTTTCAGCAACTCCCCGTTATGCAACTTAATCTGCACATCTGAAATTTGCACATCCGCATATCTGCTCATCAAATTACTGATGCTGATATCGGCTTAATTTTTCGTAAAGTACTTTTGGGTCAAATGGTTTCAGGATATAATCGTTCATACCGGCATTGTCTATTTCGCCCATTTGGTTGCTAAGCATTGATGCTGTTAGGGCTATTATAGGCAATTGCTGAAAATACGATCCGGGATTTGAGCGAATCACCTGGGTAGCTTCCAATCCGCCCATTTCGGGCATGTGAATATCCATCAGCACCACATTGTAGTTTTGATTAGCTTCTATTTTATTTATCGCTTCTACGCCATTCTCGGCAAAATCTGCGTCTGCGCCCCACTTTTTCAGTATCTTATTGATCAACAAACGATTTATCTGATTATCATCAACCACCAGTATGTTAATTTTCAGTCCTTCTTCCACGTTATTATAATTGCTTTTCAATTGATTATCTGCTCTATTAAAGGTTATCGTAAACCAAAAAACTGAACCTTGCCCGGGTACACTATCCACATTTATCCGTGAATCGTGCAGCTCGATAAGGCGTTTGCTTATGGCCAATCCTAAACCTGTTCCCCCATATTTACGCGTGGTGTCAATATCTGCCTGCTTAAACTGTTCAAATATTAAATTTATTTTGTCAGCCGCAATACCAATCCCGGTATCTGTTATCGAAAACCGGATCCTTACATCTTTATCGCTTTCCTGGATAATCTTCAGATCTATATTTACCCCACCTTCATCTGTAAACTTAACAGCATTACTTACAAGGTTTAGTAATATCTGACTTAAACGGGTACGATCACCTATTATAAATTGCGGTATAGCATCCTCTACAGTTTTGCTAAGGTATATATTTTTTTCGGCAGCTTTATATTGCAGGCTGCTGCTAACGCTTTGTATCAGCTCGCGGATGTCAACCCTAACTTTTTCAAGCTCCACATTACCCGTCTCCATTTTTGCAAAGTCCAGCACGTCATTTATGAGTGTCAATAAATTTTCTGCAGAGAACCTCAATATTTCCAGGTTTTCCTTTTGCGACTCCCGCGGATCATCGTCCCTTAACAGGTGCGACATTCCAATTACGGCGTTTAACGGTGTACGGATTTCGTGGCTCATTACCGATATGAACATATCTTTAGCCCTGCTCAGCTGCAATGCCTCCTCTTTGGCGGCAATGAGTTCTATTTCGGCTTTCTTTTTGGCGGTAATATCAATAATTACCTCAACATATTTATCAACCTTACCATGCCTGTCCAATATCACCGAATTGATAACCGAAACCCATAAGGGCTGTCCGTCTTTTCGATAGATAAGTAGATCAATCTCAAACGATTGCTTATTTTTTGAAAGCTCGCGTGCACGTTGAATGATGGCCACATCGGTAAGTGCCCCTTTTAGCACATCGCCCAGGTGGTTACCATTTACGTCATTGATAGTGTAGCCGGTAATTCCCTCAAAGGCTTTATTTACCCATTCAACCTTACCGTCGCTATTATTTATTACAATGCCGCTTGTGGCCTTGCTTGCTACTAAAGATAGCAGGGTGACTTCTGCTTCATTTTTTTTCCGTTCGGTTATATCAACCATTACCCCTATTTGCCTGTCAACCTTGCCGGCTTCATTAAATATCGGGCTATTGGATAAGAAGATCCATATTGGGGTGCCGTCTTTTTTATAAACTTTAATTTCAACCTCGTAGGGCTTATTCTCCTTTACGGCTTGTACCGCACTTTCAAATACGGTAAGGTCAGAGTCTTCGCCTAACAGTGAAGTGCCTAATGCTTTTCCCTCCAGTTCGGCAAAGGAGTAGCCAATAACATCTTCCAGCGCTTCATTGGCCCATAAAAAACGGCCCTCAATATCACGGATAAAGATCCCGCTTGGCGATTTCCTGGCCGCGAAAGATAAGATTTCAAGATCCTGTTCAATTTTTTTCCGGGCCGATATATCAATGATAACCCTTATAAATTTATCAACCTCATCTTCACTGTTGCGTATAACCGAATTTACCACGGTTATCCATAAAAGTTCACCATTTTTGGTAGTTATTAGAAGCTCTGCCTCGTATGATTGTTTATTATTTATTGAAGCCTGTAATTTTGCTTCGGCAGCAGGATCAACCAACTTCCCCTTAAGTGAAGTACCAAGGTATTTATTTTCAACATCGGCAAAGTTAAAACCTGTAATATGCTCAAAGGCATTATTCACCCAAACAACCTCATCGGCAGCATTACTTATTACTACACCATTGCTTACTTTGCTGGCAACCAATGCCAGTTGCTCCACTTCCTGCGATATGCGTTTCTGGTAACTTATATCACGGCCGCTTGCAAACCATTTATTCCCACTAAAAGTAACCGACCAGCTTATCCATTTTATATCTTCAGCAGGGGTCAATAAAACAGCTTCAATATCAAATTTACGTTGCTGCTTGTTTAAACCCTCTTTAAGTATTTTTAATGATCTGACCTTCTCTTCTTCCGGGAAATAGTTCCAGATGGGCTGCCCTATTATTTCCTCCGGACTAAAACCTAAAATTGATTTTGCAGAGCGGTTTACCTGTTCAATATTAAAATGCCTGTCCATAATACAATGAATATCAGGCGAGCTGTCAAACAAATCGTAAAACTCCTTATAACGTACCAGGCTTTGCTCCAACTCAAACTTTTGCCTACGCTGCGTAAGGTGCGACATTACCTCATCGGTCAGTGTACGCAGCGCATCCAGCTGCTCATCGCTGAGCTTACGTGGCACCATATCAATAACACAAAGGGTACCCAAATGGTAACCATCGGGGTCAATTAGGGGAGCGCCGGCATAGAACCGAACATTTTGACTGGTTACAAATATATTATCCCTAAAATCATCATCCGCCAGTGCATCATTTACTTCAAGGATACCATCATCTAAAATGGCTTTATTGCAAAAAGCACCGGCGCGGGGTGTTTCTCCCTCGCCGGTGCCAAATTTTGATTTGAACCATTGCCTGTCAGCATCAATTAAGGTGATCAGGGCAATGGGTACATTACATATATATGATGCCAAACGGGTTATGGCATCATACTCCCTCTCGGGCAACGTATCAAGCACATGGTATGATTTCAGCGCCGCTAAGCGCCTTTCTTCATCGTTTAAAAGTCCATGTTGCTTGTTTATCATTCTTTATTCTGAGCCATTCTCGCGGTACAACGGATAGTCGTACATTAGCTTATGCACCTTTTTACGAATTTTCTTGATAGAATGTTCATTTTCAGGGTCTGAAATTACTGCATCTATCAGTTCCACAATTACTTCCATTTGTTTTTCTTTCATGCCCCGGGTAGTGATGGCGGCAGTACCCACACGAATACCTGAAGTTACAAACGGCGATTTATCATCATAAGGAACCATGTTTTTATTAACCGTAATATCGGCAGTAACCAATGCGTTTTCGGCAGCTTTACCCGTAATATTTTTATTACGAAGATCAATCAACATCAGGTGATTATCTGTACCGCCCGATATGATCTGGTATCCACGCGCAACAAAGGCTTCGGCCATAGCTTCGGCATTCTTTTTAACCTGCACAATGTATTTCATGTAGCTATCGCTCAAAGCTTCGCCAAAAGCAATTGCTTTAGCAGCAATGATATGCTCAAGCGGGCCTCCCTGTGTACCAGGGAATACAGCCATATCTAACAATGATGACATCATTCTGATTTCGCCTTTTGGTGTTTTTACACCGAAAGGATTTTCAAAATCTTTTCCTAACAATATTAAACCACCACGTGGGCCACGCAATGTTTTATGGGTAGTTGTAGTAACAATGTGGCAATGCGGCAGTGGATCTTTCAACAAACCACGGGCAATAAGGCCAGATGGATGCGAGATATCAGCCAATACCAAAGCACCAACTTCATCGGCCACTTTACGTATAAACTCATAATCCCAATCGCGCGAATAAGCAGAAGCACCACAAATGATCAATTTTGGTTTTTGCTCTAATGCTACTCTCTTAAGTTGCTCATAGTCAATTAAACCAGTCTCTTTTACTACACCGTAAAAATGCGGCTCATATAATTTACCAGAAAAATTCACCGGCGAACCATGTGTTAAGTGACCACCATGTGAAAGATCAAATCCTAATATTTTATCGCCTGGTTGCAAACAAGCCAGCATTACTGCCGCATTGGCTTGTGCGCCAGAGTGCGGCTGCACGTTTGCCCACTCGGCATTAAACAACTGTTTAGCACGCTCAATAGCAATGGTTTCAATTTCATCTACTACCTCGCAACCGCCATAGTAACGTTTGCCCGGTAAACCTTCAGCGTATTTATTGGTAGCAACAGAGCCCGCTGCTTCCATTACCTGCCTGCTTACAAAATTTTCAGATGCTATAAGTTCAATGCCCTCTTCCTGGCGTTGCTGCTCTTCATCCAAAAGCTTAAATATTATTTTGTCTCTTTTCATTGTGTTTAATTAAACGGCGCTAAGTTAATAAAAAGCCAAAAGCTAAAGGCCAAAAGCATAAAGCTTTTTAAATAAACTCTTTAATTTCCATCTGCCAAATAGGCTTTTTTAATCTAAAAGCTTTTTGGCTTCTGCTTTTGGCCTTTAGCTTTCCTTACTTGATATCCAGAAATTATTATATCCTAATCCTATTTGTATATCAATAAGTTCCTGTTGCAGCATTTCTAACACTGCTAAAAAATTGTATACAAAGTGCACCTTGTTGTCTGATTCTTTTGCCAGGGCTTTAAAATCGAGCATTTTATTGATCTTAAGCAAATCGGCAACCGCTTTCTTTTGCTTTTCAATAGTGTAGGGATATTGTTCTACCGTGTGCTTTACTTCTTCGCTGCGGTTAAGATAATTGCGCATCAGCCGATCATGCACCAGCATCAACTTATACAAAGTTATTTCTGATAGTTCCTCGCCCGGTAAAACTACTTTTTCAACCTGTTCCAGGTCGTGCTTAATATTGCCGCGTTTTTCCTGTTTAAAGCGCTCGTCTTCATAGGGGCGCAGCTCGTCGCACAGCTCCTTAAACTTTTTATATTCTATCAGCTTCCTGATCAGGTTCTCCTTGGTATCCGTGTCGTCGCCGGCTGCTTCGGCTTCATACCGGGGCAATAGCATTTTAGCCTTAATGCGCATCAGTGTTGCCGCAACAAATATAAATTCACTGGCCAGTTCCATATTAAGGCTGGTCATCTGGTGAATGTAGTTCAGAAAATCGTCGGCTATTTTGGCGATAGGAATATCGTGAATATCAAGCTCATCACGCTCGATAAAAAACAGCAGCAGATCAAACGGACCTTCAAACTGGGGTAATCGTATGGCAAAGCTGTCGTCGGTCATATCTGTGCTGTAAAAATAGGGATGAGAGTCAAGAATCAAGAATTAAGAGTCAAGATTTTTGAATAATTTGTTAGCCAGTACCCGTTAAACTTCCGGCTCGATTCCAGAGTATTGCCCCTCGTTTCCGTTATTTTTACTATCTTCAAAAACAATTAATACATTTTGATGTCCTTTGTTTATAAATAATTAACTTACTTTGTAGGTTAAAATACCTTTACAAATGTCAATGCAGGTACCGGCCGGAGATTTATTATCGAATATAAATTACCCATCTGATTTAAAGCAACTTAACGAAGACCAACTTGAAAAAGTTTGCCAGGAGCTGCGCCAATATATTATTGACGTCGTGTCTGTAAACGGTGGTCACTTTGCTGCCAGCCTGGGTGTTGTTGAGCTTACAGTGGCTCTGCAATATGTTTTAAACACCCCGTATGATCAGTTAGTTTGGGATGTAGGCCACCAGGCCTACGGCCACAAAATATTAACCGGCCGGCGCGAAGCGTTCCATACCAACAGAATTTATAAAGGCATCAGCGGTTTCCCCAAACGATCTGAAAGTGAATATGATACTTTTGGCGTTGGGCACTCTTCTACTTCTATATCTGTTGCTTTGGGGATGGCCGTTGCATCGCACTACAAAGGAGAAACCGACAGGCAGCACGTTGCCGTAATTGGCGATGGCGCCATGACCGCCGGAATGGCCTTTGAAGCACTTAACCATGCAGGTATCGAAAACTCAAACCTGCTGGTGATATTGAATGACAATAACATGTCTATTGATCCTAATGTGGGTGCTTTGAAAGAATATCTTACCGATATTGCTACTTCAAAACCGTACAATCGTTTCAGGGATGATATTGCTCATGTGCTGGCTAAACTATCAGCCATAGGCCCGGATGCTTTCAAAATAGCCCAAAAATTAGAAAAAAGCATTAAAGGTACGCTGCTTAAACGTAGTAACTTTTTTGAAGCTTTAAAATTCAGATATTTTGGCCCGATAGATGGGCATGATGTAAACCACCTGGTAAAAGTTTTAAAGGATCTGCGCGATATTCCCGGTCCTAAAATACTGCATTGTGTTACTACCAAAGGTAAAGGCTATGCCCTTGCCGAAAAGGATCAGACCAAATGGCATGCGCCAGGCTTGTTTGATAAGATAACCGGCGAAATCAAAAAAACAAAATCCGAAAAACCGCAGCCTCCTAAATACCAGGATGTATTTGGCATTTCTATCATTGAACTGGCAGAGCAAAACCCTAAAATTATGGGTATCACTCCTGCAATGCCATCGGGATGTTCCTTAAACCTGATGATGAAGGCCATGCCTAACCGCGCGTTTGACGTAGGTATTGCCGAGCAGCATGCCGTAACGTTTTCTGCAGGATTAGCTACCCAGGGTTTAATACCATTTTGCAACATATACTCCAGCTTTATGCAAAGAGCGTATGACCAGGTGATTCATGACGTGGCCATACAAAAGCTTAATGTAATATTTTGTTTGGACCGTGCAGGTTTAGTAGGCGCCGACGGACCAACCCATCATGGGGCTTATGACATCGCTTTTATGCGCTGCATACCTAACATGACGGTATCCTCACCTATGAACGAAGAAGAACTGCGCAACCTGATGTTTACTGCCCAGCAGGATAACATGGGCCCATTTGTAATCAGGTACCCGCGTGGTAATGGTGTGATGGTTGATTGGCAACGTCCTTTTAAAACCATACCCATTGGTAAGGGTCGTAAGATATGTGATGGGGAAGACCTCGCTATACTATCAATAGGAGCCATAGGTAACGAAGTAGTAAAAGCAACTGCCGCACTTAACGCTGAAGGATATTTCCCTGCTCATTATGACCTCCGTTTTGTAAAACCACTTGATGAGGCATTACTGCACGAAGTATTCAAGAAGTTTGATAAAGTGATCACCGTTGAAGATGGCTGCCTTGAAGGTGGAATGGGAACTGCCGTATTAGAATTTATGGCTGATAATGGCTACCAGCAAACCCAGGTAAAACGCTTAGGCATACCAGACAGGATTGTGGAACACGGTGAACAACCCGAGCTTTGGGCCGAATGTGGTTTTGATGCTGCCAGCATAGTTCAACAGGTAAAAAACTTAGGTATTCAAAGGAGCGAGCATACGATAGCGTCATAAAAATCTGAGGGGTTATAAACTTTAAGTAGCGACATAAAGCTCGTGGGGCGCTGAATGGTAAATGATGTTTTAAAATGTTTGCCATCCCCGGATTTTGCCTGTCCCCCTTTATTTCCACAGTTTACATTTGGGCAAGCTCTCACTACTGCATTACCTGAGGATATAAACAGTTTTTCGGAAAATTTGTTGCCTTTTTTTTATTCCCTCCCCAACGGGAGGGGTGCGGCTGGAATGTGCGCAGAGGCAGGGAGGGGTTTCGCCAACATGCCGTCCGCAGCAGTACTTGAACACCTGATTTAACCCCTACCTCGCCTCCCCCCGAGGAAGGAATTGCACATTGCCCCCGCCTTTTATTATCTTCCAAATACCTATGCCCCCACACAAACTTCTAATAGCTTGATTAAATTTGCCGCTTTACCTGTAACTTAAATCTTTAATAAGCATCTTACAGGGTATAAAAACACCCCATGTCCTTAGTCATAAAGAATCTCACCAAACAGTATAATAAACATAAAACCGGGCTTAGCGATTATTCCATTACCATTGAAAAAGGGGTATTGGGCTTACTTGGCCCAAACGGAGCAGGAAAATCAACCCTGATGAAAATTATTGCAACCATTAGTAAGCCCACCACCGGTACCCTATTTTTAAATGGTGAAGATATTGTTGCCCATCCGGATAGTATCCGCAAGATATTAGGCTATTTGCCACAGGATTTTGGTGTTTACCCAAACCTTAACGCCCACGAGTTTTTAGCATACATAGCCGCCATGAAAGGTGTGGGAGGCAAAGATTTGCGCAAGCGGATAGATATGCTACTGGAGGGCGTTAATTTAACGGCAGATGCCAAACGACCGATAGGCACTTACTCGGGCGGGATGAAACAACGCATAGGCATTGCCCAGGCCCTGCTGAATGATCCAAAAGTTTTAATTTTTGATGAGCCTACTGTTGGCCTTGATCCCGAGGAACGGGTAAGGTTTCGCCAGTTGATATCTGATCTGGCTGATGATTGCATCATTATCCTTTCTTCCCACATCGTATCAGACATTGAAACCATCGCCGATGAAGTTGCTATTATGAAAAACGGCACATTACTTAATAAAGCCGCCCAGCCAGATATCATTAAACTGGTTGAAGGAAAGGTTTTTGAAGTAGTGGTGGATAATAATGCCCTGGCAGCTATAAAAAGCAAGCACCAGGTTATCGATACCAGCAGGCAAAAAGAGCAAACAAAAGTTCGTTTTATTTCTAAAACAAATGAACCGGAACCTGCCGCCACTTTAGCAAACGCCACTTTAGAGGATGCTTATTTATTTTTAACACAAAATAACATCTAAAAAAGTGAGATACATATATAGCATTATAAAGGCCGATTACCTGCAGCGCACACGCAGCTATGCTTTTTTAATCACCCTGGCTATTACTTTTTACGCGGCCTATTCTTTTGTACCTCCTCCTACAGCATCTTACACCACACTAAACATAGTAGGCTATAAGGGAGTTTACAACTCAGCCTGGGTGGGTTATGTTTCCGGAATGATGACTGCCATTATGCTTTCCCTATATGGCTTTTTTTTGGTGAATGGTGGCATAAAAAAAGATATTGAAACCGAAGTAGGACTAATAATAGCTACCACGCCTATAACCAATTTTGGATATTTAATCAGCAAGATGTTCAGCAATTTACTGGTATTACTAACCATTGCGGGTTGCACTTTTGTGGTAAGTATCATCATGTTTTTTGTACGCACCAGTGGCTCGCCATTTATCATCGGCAACTTTTTAATCCCGTACCTGCTATTTGTGGTGCCCGCTATGTTTGCAATATCGGCCCTTGCTGTTATTGCCGAAGTATTTTTGGGCAAACGGAGTATATTACAATACATTGTGTTCTTTTTCTTTTTCGGGATATTGATGGCTAATGTTAACGGACAGAAAAACGAAACGCTGGCTGTTTTAATAGATCCTTTTGGGGTACGTACCATGACAAACAGTATCAAAAACCAGGTTAACACCCAGTTTCATGAACATATCACTGCGGTTAACCTGGGCTTTACCTTTGCCCGAAAACGAGCATTTCAAATTTTTGAATGGAATGGGATAACCATAACCAGCTTGTTCTTGTTTAGCCGTTTGCTATGGATATTTTTTGCATTCGGCGTGGTTTACCTGTCGTCGCCTTTCTTCCATCGCTTTGATTTTAACCAATCGGCTGGTAAAAAGAAAAAGGCTTCAACTGGTGAGCATCAAAACATTACTCCGGCATTTGCGTCAACAGGTATTAGCCGCGCACTTATGCCGCCTTTAGTTACCGATTATGGCATACTTCCGTTTATAAAAACAGAATTGCTGTTACTGGTACGAAAAGGCTCCAAATGGTTTTGGCTTGTAATTGGCGGCGTATCACTAAGCATGCTTTTTGCACCAATAGGTGTAGCCCACTCCTATTTACTGCCCGTTTTGTGGTTTTTGCAAGTAACCCGCTGGTCGGAGTTGGCCACTAAAGAAGAAACCAACAGGCTGCATTATTTTACTTATGCATCCTACAAGCCCTTGCAGCGTATGCTGCCCGCCCAAATACTGGTGGGTGTAATATTGGCCATAGTACTGGCATTGCCTTTAATACTGCGTTACGCCCTGGCCCTTGATGGTTATTCCATCATCAACATTATCAACGGAGCTATATTTATTGTTCTGTTAGCCGTTTGCCTTGGGATAGTAAGCCGCGGAAAAAAGCTGTTCGAGATATTGTTCTTTTTGATTACTTATACGCTTACACAAAAGATTCCCTTTGCAGATTACCTGGGCGCGGTAACTCACGATAGCCAGGTTGTTTATATGGCTGTTGTATTAGGCTCGAATGCCGTTTTGGGATTGATCAGCTTTGTGGTAAGGAATTATCAGTCCAGGCATTTGTAGATATTTGTATTCCAACAAGGTTTTTTATACATATTGAAAAACTGATAGGGAACCCTACAAAACTTTTGCACCCTTATGAAGTATTAAATACTACATAAGGGTGCCGGGCTAAATTCTATATCTCATTGCAAACACATCAATGAGTTTTATAACTTGCCAAATCATTATATATGCTCCGGAATGAGCTGCGGATACCTAAAGTCACCATACCGGTTTTATCATCGAACTGGCTGTTTTTTTCGGAACGATAAAGACCTCCAAGTTCAATACGCAGGTTATATTTAGGATTGAGGAGATAGGCTATTTTACCTTCCAGGAAAACCATATTGGTGGTTAAACCCTGGCCGGTGTAATTACCTGTTTGCCTGGAAGGATCAATATAAAGCTGAAAAAGGTCTTTTCCATAGTTCTGCCCGTTAATATCTAAACCATAGTGGCCGTAGTCGGCTTCGCCAGAAAAGTCAAACCTTTTGTAGGAGTAATTTAACAAGCCCACCACCTCACGAAAGTTGGCACCCCACGGGTGAGCAAGTGGTTCACCATTGTCTGTATAGTTTTGTACCGAACTACGTTCAGAATAGGTATATGGTTTAACATTGTTGGTTTCTAACAGGTAGTTAAGTCCCTTCACAGCAAACAGGTTTGCTCCTCTTAAACCAACTTGCCATCCATATTTGTTCCTGGAGCTGCCGTTACTTGAAAAGAAGCTTGAACTTTCAAATTCATCCAATGCAAATTGAGCATATGCTGTAACACCATTGCTTATTTTGTATTTACCGGTAAAACCTAATAAAGCATTATCGGGCGAACCATTTGATGCTTCAACCGGTCTTAAAAATATAAGGGGATTAACATAGGTAAAATCAAATCCACGCTGATGCCCCGCATCATCCTTGGCGCCCCATATAACAGAGTCAAAAAAGCCGAACGATAAACGGTTGCTTACATTCCAGTCTAAATAATGAAACACGGCAAATTTCTTTCTGTCGTTGTTATCAACACGGGCCGACAACGGATCATCCATATATGCCCACATAGCCATGTATTTAACGTTCCCAAGCGTAGCAGTTACTTTAAAAAACGGATATGGAGAGGCATAATCAGACAAAAGTTCAGACCGGTAGCCATCGCCGATAAATGTTTTATCACGGCCCGCAGTTATATTAAAATATTTGCTTGGTGTGTAGGATACCAATGCCGTAATGTACGACCAACGGTACTCGCTGCCATAAAGACTGCCATAAGCCTGCCCGCGCGCTATACCCACCTGGTTGGTATACGTTGCCAGGTATTCTGGTAATTGAGCCCTGTTTTCATAAGCACTCACGTTATAAGAAAACTGGTTGCCAAAGGTACCGCCTACCTGCAAGCCTAATGAGCCGAAACTGGTATTCTTTTTGCCTGAAAAATCTCTGCTTAAATTAAAGTCCGGTAACAAATCAGCGTAAAAAGTAGAGTTACTTCCCTTTACATCAACCTGGTGTTCACTAAAAAATCTGCCTTTAAAATCTCCAATGCTGTTCATTAGTGAATCGTAATGATGTTTCAATAATGAATCATCACCAAAAAAAGGCTTTAAAGAACTATGGAAACGGGTTTTAGTGGAGTAAACATCTTCGTTTAGCTTTTGATAAAACTGGTATGAATAAGGTTGATAAACAGATTGAGCTTTCACAATTCCACCTGTTAAAACCAATAGTAAAATGCTGGTAAAAATTTTCTTCATATATGTAGAATTGCTATAAATCMTTTTATTGCTTATTCAAAATAATTAAGTGTTGTAAACCCACCTTTTTTTAAGTATTCGTCTTTTTTAATTAAATGCAGGTCTGATTTCATCATATCAGTAACCAATGCCTGCAAGTTATATTTAGGTTTCCACCCTAATTTTTCAAATGCTTTTGAAGCATCACCAATTAACAGATCGACCTCTGTAGGCCTAAAGTATTTAGCATCTACCTTTACAACCGTTTGTCCAAATTTTAAGGCTTCCAGGTTAAGTCCAAGCTCCGAAGCTTTTTCCTGGTCAATATCAATGATCACACCGCGTTCATAGGCATCTTTTCCGCTAAACTCCACTTCGATACCAAGCTCATTAAAAGCCATTTTTATAAAATCGCGAACAGTAGTGGTAACCCCGGTAGCAATAACAAAATCCTCGGCTTTATCTTGCTGCAGCATCAGCCACATCGCTTCAATATAGTCTTTTGCATGCCCCCAATCTCGTTGGGCCGATAGATTACCTACATAAAGGCAATCCTGCAAGCCTAAAGCTATTTTTGAGGTGGCACGTGTAATTTTACGGGTAACAAACGTTTCGCCGCGTATAGGGCTTTCGTGATTAAATAAAATGCCGTTACAGGCATACATGCCATAAGCTTCCCTGTAGTTTACAATAATCCAATATCCATACATTTTAGCCACCGCATACGGCGACCGTGGATAAAATGGCGTAGTTTCACTTTGTGGTACCGCCTGCACCAAGCCATATAGCTCAGATGTTGAAGCCTGGTATATACGTGTTTTTTGTACAAGGCCCAATAACCTTACCGCTTCTAAAATACGCAGGGTACCAATACCATCAGCATTAGCGGTATACTCTGGTGTATCAAAACTTACCTTAACGTGGCTTTGTGCTGCCAGGTTATAAATCTCATCGGGCTGTACTTCCTGTATTATCCTGATTAAATTGGTTGAATCCGTAAGATCGCCGTAATGAAGTTTAAACTTTACATTAGGTTCATGCGGATCATGATACAAATGGTCAATCCTATCGGTATTAAATAAGGAAGAGCGCCTTTTAACACCATGAACTTCATAGCCTTTTTTTAGCAGAAACTCGGCTAAATAAGCGCCATCCTGTCCTGTAATACCTGTTATTAAAGCTATTCTCATTAATATTAATTAACAAATACTTATAAATTACAATATTATCCAAATTAATTGTAAAATCGGACAAAGCGAAACACTTATGCAGGCTAATAATTTATTCAGACAAGATTCTCCTCAACATAAGGAACAGAAATGAACTTTGTTTTGAAATAATAAAACGATGTTATTAAGCACGACCTCAGCTTCCAGCCACCTCGTCCTCAAGTTCCTGGTACCATTCAGCTCCATACTTACGAATCAGCGGGCCTTTCAAAAACTCGTGGACACGCACTTTCAATTCGTCGCCAAAAGAACATGCAGGGCTGCAAATGCTCCATCGATCATAATTTAACACATCAAATTCGGGGTATGCAGTGATGCGGATAGGGTATAAATGGCAGGAAATTGGCTTTTGCCAGGTAATAGCACCTTGCTCATAAGCTTTTTCTATACCACATTTAGTAACTCCATTTTCCCAGATAACATAAGCACACTCTTTGTTAACATCCACACATGGAGTAGTATAATCGCCTTCAAAATCCGTTACATAGGTTCCAACAGCTTCGATAGTTTTGATACCCTTGGCGGTAAGATAAGGTTTTACTTTAGGGTAGATCTCTTTTAAAATATCAAGTTCATCTGCATTTAATGGCGCACCCGAATCGCCCTCCAGACAACAGGCACCTTTGCATTTATTTAAATTGCAAACAAAATTTTCCTTTACAACATCTTCGTGTACTAAAACACTACCTACCTCAATCATATTTAATTTTACTTCTTTATTGGATTTAACGGATACTTCAATCCGCTTGCCGACTGCAGATCCATTGTGATACTACCTAAAATGACTTCAACATGCGCCTTTACAGGGATCCTGTTGCCATCATTGGTGATCCAAAGGTACAACTTACTATCTTTCCTGAAAATACGGCCAGGAATAATTGTTGGATTAAATTTCAGGCAGTTAAATGTACCCATACTGCACTTCACGGTTTCGGTACCCACATAGGTAACGCTTAGCGTATAGAAACCATCTTCCAAAAAGTATTGCATTTCAAATGTCTCGCCTATTTTTACTTTTGAAACATCAATAGTACGGGCAAAATAATAGGCCGATACAAAATCAAAAGTTTTTCCTATGAACGGAAATACACCTTTATTGGCAGTTACTTTACTATCCTTTTGATCAAAGCTTACGTTATCACTATGTTTCCATTTCCCTTCGTGCCTGTTCTCGGTGTAAAAATATGGCTGCAGGGTAGTTTGATCTACATATGATTCATATTTATTGCGCACTTTATAGAAGATATCAAAAGTACCTGCCGTTTTACCTTCGGCTATAAGGTGAAAAGCCGGGCCGGGAAGTTTTTTATCACTTGCTTCCACGCGGATATCGGCGGCAGCGGCGGTAAAAAAGCCATATTGCATTTTATAACTCAGCTTTTCGCCAATTTTAAACACGGGCTCGCTAATTTTGCTAAGCTCCTGAGAAAACACAACAGTGTGGCATAATATCAATAACAGCGAGCAGGAGAAGTATTTTTTCATTAATAGAGTTTGCTTTTTAATAAAGCTGTTTTGTAAAACAGATTTAGTCGGCATGCTGATATGACACCTACTTATATAAATGGTTTAAATCCATTTTTGTTATGCACGCATGCAAATACTAAACTATAGCTCACCTTATTAATCAAAAATAACTTCATTAATCCTTGCGCTTATAGATAGGCACGGTTGAACAGGGCTCCCCAAACATAATACTTTTAACTATTGGGGTTAACCTTTTTGTTAATTCAACATAGGCCGAAACCGGCACAGCGGTATCGCCGCAACCTTTTAACACAACACGCTGACCACTGTACTGCTCCAGGTCGGCTTTGGCAATTTCCTTTTCAAACAGCACGGTTTCCAACACAGCCATGTCGCCAAAAACTATCTCGCGGGCGTAGGGGGCCATCCGGTTTGCCAGCAGCATATAAGCCCACGTTGGCACTATGGCATCAGCAGAGCAGGTAATGCCTACGTTTTTGCCTTCGTATTGTGTAAAGTCATGCTCCTTTATAAAATCTCTCAGATCTTTTTCCCGCAGCATTAACCCGTGAAACAGGTTATCTTTAATATCATAAATAACACGTTCGCCGGCCGGATAAAAAGCAGCAGGATCTAAAGTAACCAAACCACTTTGTGCAACCTTATTTACTATATTTTCCTGTATATCCATAATATTAAAAATTCAAAGCTTAAACACTAAATTCAAAAAGCTGTCTAAATCATTCCCCGTGATTACGAGGCCCGAAGCAATAACGAATTTACAATAATACACTTTTGTCATCCTGAACGCAGTGAAGGATCTGTTATTCGCCATGCACCTTCGCCCTGCAAAGTCTGCTAATAGATCCTTCGTTCCTCAGGATGACAAACCTTTAACTTTTCGCCCTTTATCGTACACCGGATTTATACCTCCAATGACGGTTTCTTTTACTTCTCAGACAGCTGTAAACAAAAAAAATCCGGGAACAGTTATAAAACGCTGTTCCCGGATACAAAATTACGCTTATTTATATTATAACAGTTTAGCCCTGTTATCTTTTACAATAGCATTATCTTTCAAGGCATCCAATACCTGGCCTTGTGCACGTTGTACCAACGCCTGGCCAATTTGTTGTTTCTGCCTTACATTATTGGTAAGCGGCGCAGGATTGGTAAATCCATCAACAAAATATACAAATACACCTTGCTGACCGTTAACCGGTTTTGAAAGCTTATTTGGCTGTGATCCAAAAATTGAACCTATTACCTTATACTCTGCAGCTTGACCTGGGATAACCGGGTTAGCAAAAACAATGTTTTGTACAGGAACCGCTTTTGTACCAGCTTTTTGAGCTACCTGATCTATCGAAGATGATCCGCTTAAAGCAGCCTGGAATTTCTCATCCAGTTGTTTAGCTTTTACTTCGTTACGTACAGCTGGTTCAATTTGTTTTTTAACAGCGTCAAGTGTCAGCGTACCTTTTGGTTTGATCTCAGTTAAACGAGAAATGATATATTGATCACCTACAGTAAATACTTTCTCAGTTAAATCGCCTTTATCTGCTTTAAATGCCCATCTAACAACGTCACGTGCATTATCCAAACCTGGCAGGCCAGATGCTGTACCGTTAAGATCTTCGGCATTGTTAATTTTCAAACCTTCCTTTTTAGCTTCTGCCTCAAAGTTGTCTTTTGTTAAAGCTCCTAAAAATCCCTGCGCTTTGCTGTAAGCTACAGTTTGTGTTTTGCTGCTTGCCTGTATCGGTTTATCAACAATAGCAACTTTAACTACTTTAATAGAGCCTTTTTGATCCTCTACCTGGATAAGGTGAACACCAAACTGAGATGTAACTACAATCAGGTCGCCTTTATTAGCTTTAAACGCAGCGTTAGTGTACTCGGGAGTAATTTGTCCCTGGCCAGCCATTGCACCGTTAACGTCAAATGCTGGTATATCGCCACCTTTTACAGCGCTACCTCTGTCTGTTGAAAAAGTAGTTGCCAACTCGGCAAATGATTTACCACCCTGAATCAGTTTTTTAATTGAATCGGCTTTGGCAATTGCTTTTTCAATACCGCCTGTAGTGGCAGGGTTAATTAATATATGTCTTGTTTTAACAGAATCAAAAGTAGTTTTAACCTCACTTAGCTTAGCAATTTTATAGCTGCCATTTGATACATACGGGCCATAAACAAAACCTTTGGCCGCGTTGAACATTAAAGTATCAAGCTTTGGCTCAAGTGTTCCCTTTTTTTGGAAGGCAAGCGGGTTTTTTGTTTCAGAATTGATCTGAACAAAAAGCGAGTCATTGTTGCTTACTTTAATGCTATCAACCAATTTATTAACCTCGGTTTTGATAGCCGCGCTGTCTTCTTTTGAAGGTGCCGCGTTAAAGCTTACATATTCAAATGATCTTACTTCCTGTGGGTTTTTAAATTCAGCTTTGTGAGCATCATAATATGCACTGTAATCAGCATCACTTAAAGTAACCTTTGAATCTGCAATAGATGCATAATCAAGGGTTGCGTATTTAAAGCTAACCAGTTTGTTTTTTGCCAGGTAATCATCATTAGCCTCCAATGAGTTTACATATAAACCATTGGTAACAATGTTTACATATTTCATTTGCTGCTTAGCTACAATTAACTGCTTTAAGAAATCAGCCCAGGCTTGTTTTTGAGCAGGATCTGCTTTTGAGGATGATAAGTAAGCTAAGAACTGGTTCAGCTTATTCCTGTCAAACGCACCGGTTTGCTGATCGGCAAACTGACGGGCAATCTGTGGGTCGGGAGTATTACCGCTAACCATGTTAGTGCTTTCGTCATCGCCAACAGTTAAACCTAATTTTTCAACTTCTTTTTTAAAGAGCAGGTCACTCAATACTTGATTCCAGGTTGTTTCCTGAATGTAGCTGGTGATCTGGGAAGAAATATTTTGCCCTGACTGTTGTTTAAACTGGTTTGTGTTTTGCTCCAGTTTTTTATTAAACTCATCATACGGAACTTTTTCGCCGTTTACTACGGCAAGTTCATTATTATCGTCCTTAAAAAAGGAACCGCCTGATCTTACAACCTCGCTTACAATAAAAGCAAGAAGCGCAAACCCTATAAAGAATGCGAGAATTGTCCCCATTCGTTCGCGCAAGAAACCCATTATACCCATTTCTGTAATTAATTATATTCTTTTTAAAGAGGGCGCAAGATACAATTTTTAGTAAAATTCTATAACACAAAATTTTCCTGAAAAAAAACAACATCATTGTGTCACTTTTTCATCTACGTGAAAGATGCCCGTACTACTTTTAAGTGTGGGATGTAAAAATTTATCGTCGCTCTCAAAACTATCTCCGTTCATTACATTACCGCCAGCCATAGTTACCTGAACCGGCTTATGCGAATACACCTTCTTAGTTGCCTGGTCCCAGTACAATTCATCAGATTTATAAGTTTCGCCCTTGGCATTGGTGGCCACTACATTTTTATGAAACTCAATCAGCTTTTGATCATCATGGGATATGCCCGTATCGGCAACAATATTACCCGATTCCTTTAATGTTTCCTTGTCGTAAAATATAACCTTTACGCCATGTGGCATTAATTTATAAGGCTTTTTGGTTTGATACTGCAACATCAATGGAGTTATCAGGTGCAGTTGAACCCGGGCAGAATCGCTCATGATCAAATCAACACCTTTTGTGGGTGATACTACCACCCCCATCTCTGTAGATGCTATTTCTTTAACCTTATTCAGGTCATTTACACATGAGGATATAAAAATGGCAAGCAGGGGCAACAACAGCAGGTGCGAGCCCTTTATATGTTTTACCCCGCTAAGCATATGTTTATTAATCAAATTTATATTTCGTGAACCACCTGTCGTTAAGCGTGAAGCCCAGGTGCAGATTAATGTAGTTTTCTTTAACAAGCCCGTTTACCAATGATCCCCTTTGACCTAACTCGGCCGAAATATTGATCTTATAAAAACTACCATTACTTGGGCGCAAAGGCAAACCTAAACCTGCAGTAATAGCGTATTTTTTTATCCTGGTATTATTAACGGTCATATAAGTTTCATCGTAAATACCGCCTATACGATAATCAACCGTAGCCAGGTAATTACGAATAGTAGCAATGTTTGGCGTATACTGCGCACCTACATTAAAAGTGCGGCTGTTTACCAAGCCTTGGTTTACATTAGATATACTCAGATCAGACCACTGTCCCATTGAATAATCGGCGCCAACCAAAAACTTGCCATCGTTTTGGAACGAGATACCAAAACGGTTTATCTGCGGAAGTTTTAACTTTCCTTTAGCATTTTGCCTGTTTACAACACTATCAACCGCAATATTGGGGTTGCCACTTGCATCATTTGTATACTGGCTTACAATGTAGCTGGTTTGCGAATTAAGCTTTGTACCTGCTGAGGCAGAATAGCCCAGGATAAGGTGCTTGGTTTCAGAAAAATCAAACGAGTATTGCAAACCGTAATCGTAATTTAAACCACCGATAGCATTGCTTTGTTCAATTTTTGAATTTAGCGTACCGGCCAGGCCAGGGATTTCGGTTGTGCTTACATCCTTAATATTACCAAATATATAAGATACGTTACCACCCAATAATAAATGCTTGCCTATACCAAAACCATAACCCAAATACGCTTTTGATAAACCACCATCACCACTGTAGTTATAATTGGTTACGTTGGTATCAACAGGCGAAGAGGAGCCTAAATTTTTAACAGATTTTTTATAGTTATAACCGCGCTCGCTATATGGCAGCAAACCAAAGCTAAGTGCCGACTTTTTGGTTACCGGTATACCAAAAGCAATGTGGCTAAGCCTAAAGTTTTTATTGCTTTGGGTGGCCTGCCCTGTTTGGTTTAAGGTTGAAAAGTTACTGTAAATACCAACATCAATAACAGTTATACCGATGGCGCCGTATGATGCAGGGTTTATAACGTTTATATTATTAAACAAACTTATCCTGTTTGTTGCCACACCAATACCGCCAATACCTATATTTTGAGGCATTAACTGTGGGTCGATATCGCCCAAACCGAACCTTGAATATGGAGAGCTTGTGGTAGATTGAGAATGTGCTGCAAATGCAATAACAGCAAATAAAAGTGTTAAAAAAAACCTGGTATATTTAATCATTATGCTTTTGTATAGCTGCGTTTAATCCTTTTAAAACCAAATAAGGTTCAATTTTTATATAGGGGGCAAAGATGCTATTTTTTAGTAGCGTATCAAAAAAAATACTGTCGCCCCCGCTCAGTACAATATTCAGTTGGGGATTGTTGGCTTTATAGCTTTCAATAAACCCGGTTAGCTCATATTTTATACCGTTTTGTACACCCGAGCGTATGGCGGTTTCTGTGTTATTGCCGTACTCCGCGGTAAAATCAGCATCGGTATTTATTAATGGCAAACCTGCTGTATAATTATTAACAGCCTTATAACGCATATTTAAACCCGGTGATATACTGCCTCCAAAATAATTGCGGTTGCTGTCAACATAGTCATATGTTATACATGTACCACCCGCAATAACCAGGCTATTTTTGCCCGGGTACATGTAGCTGGCCCCTATTACGGCTGCCAATCTATCGGTACCAAGTGTATCAGGAGTTAAATAATGGTTCTGTATACCACTGGTCATCAAATTATTAAAATAAACCAGGGATAGTTTTTTTTCTAAACCGGCTTGCCAGGGTTCAACGCGCTTTTTTACCGATGAAATTATTGCCCTGTCAGCTTCATACTTATTTAATAGTTCATCAAGCCAGCCTGCATCAACATGTTCAAACTGCTCAACCATAAGCAGCTCATCAAGCTTAAAAACCGCAACCTTTGTTAATGTGTTACCAATATCGATAACCAGGTTGGTCATCAGGCCCTTACTATTGATAGTATAGATTCAAATATTGCCAGCCCATCTTCGTTTGCCAATAAACTATCAGCAGCGCGTTCCGGGTGAGGCATTAAACCAAAAACATTACGGCTTGCATTACAAACACCAGCAATATTCTGTATTGATCCGTTAGGGTTTGCATCTTCAATGATGTTACCAAACTCATCACAATATCTAAATAATACCTGCTCATTATCATTAAGCCTTTTAATTACATCGGCATCGGCAAAATAATTACCCTCGCCATGTGCAATAGGGATCTTATAGGCCTGCTCCTGCTCTAAACCGGCTGTAAGTAATGATTTGGTTGTTTGTGGCTTTAAATAAATATTGCGGCAAATAAACTTACGGTTTGTATTGTGCAACAGAGCCCCATCCAGTAAACCAGCTTCGGCCAATATCTGGAAGCCGTTACAAATACCCATTACATAACCACCTTTTGCAGCAAATTGTATAACCTCCTGCATAATTGGCGAAAAACGTGATATAGCACCTGAACGAAGATAATCGCCAAATGAAAAACCACCTGGTAAAACAACAAAGTCAACACCCTGCAGGTCATGATCTTTATGCCATAACCTTACAACCTGCTGGCCCATTATTTTTTCTAATACGTATATGATGTCTTCATCACAGTTAGAGCCTGGAAATATAACTACGCCAAATTTCATTTGAATTGTTTTATTGTGTAATAATTGCCTTTAAAAAGACACCCAACAGGGCATCTATTTTTTAATATCATTTGCTTTTACGTTCATGTAAACTACAGCTAATGATGGTTTCGCGTTACAAAACTAATATAACCGCTGAAATTTGAACGAATGTAAAAGTTAAAATTTGTTAAACTGGAAGTAGATGATGCTGATTAGCAGCAATAAAAACAGGCTTTCGTAAAACCATTTTTTTTTCGCGTATAAAAAATAATAGGCAAAAAACACCGCAGCGGGCGCTATACACAATAAAAAATGGTTAAGGTGGAAAGATGAATTAACATAAAATGAAAAGCCTGTTATTAAAAAAATAAAAAATAACAGCTGAAAAGATTTACGGATCTGCACGTAACTTTTAAAGAAATTTTGCTGCAATTTAAAAACACAGAGCACTAATATGAGCATAACCGGTATCAGCAGCAGGTAGTTTAAAGAATTTATGCTGATATGATCCGGAAACTTTTTTGCCAGTGGAAGCCAGATTCTGTAAAAAATGGAGATCCTGTCATTCAAAAAGTAAAACACCGCTAAAAAGAAAAAAATGGTGCCGTAACCTAAAACTCCTGATATCCACTCGCGCCAGTTAAAGGGTTTAAAAAGAATAAGTCCTATCCATATAGCCAAAAACAAATAGATAAAGGGGAAATAAAGAAGCGAGCCCAATGCTACTATCATACCCACATCATACGATATTGATTTGGCATCGTCGCCTTTATACAAGCTCATTAGTTTAAAAAGCATCCAGATCAACAGAAAATTACAGATGAGCGGAGCGCTCAAAATTAAAAACGGCGAAAACAACCCTGATAGTGTTACATACATTAACGCCGGTAAAAAAGAGGGCTTACCTAATAAATTATAGCGGTTTACTAAATAGTTGAGTAATAAAGCCTGTATAAACACCAAGGCGGCAGCCAGGAATATATTTACCCCCGCCGAAAACGCGTACTCATACGCCACGGGCACCAATAGTCGCGCAAATGGTTCAACAAATACAAATTCAACCTTATCGGGCACATGCAGCAAATAGCCCAGCCGCGACAGAAACAGCACCACAACCAGCCACAAAATATTCAAAGGATTAAAAGAGCGGAAAGCCTGGATCATATACGGCGATAATTTGCGGGGGTAAAATTAGTACAAAAAGCGAAAAGAGTGGTAAGAGTTTTCTGTGCAAATGAGGTGAAACAACTTTCGATAATTTACCTCTCCCATCAGCGTTTCCCGAAAATGAGCCTCTAGCTTAATAAAGTATAAACTGCGCAGTTTATGGCCGCTTGAGTACGTTAGAGCACCTGAACCATGAAGTTAAATATGATCTAAGATAAACTTAGGATCGAGCTTGAGTTTGTTATATATTGCCTTTATAAAATATACGTCGGGCTTTCGTTTACCGGTAAGAATTTGTGAAAGCTTAGGTTTGCTAATCCCTAACTCAACAGCCAGCTTTGCCTGCGACATCTTATTTTCATACATGAACAATTCAATCACACCTGATAAGGAATCTGGTTGCCTTGTGGGTTTCAAGCCCAATACTTCATCCTCGAATTTTTCAGTCGCAACTGTCATTGCTGCCAACTCTTGCGTATCAGCACCAGTCAGATTTGCCTCCCCTTTACTCATCAGATCATAGATCATGATCATGGTTTCATGATAATGTTTTTCTGAAGTGATTGTGTATTCCATATCCATCCTATTTTTTAAATGCTATAGTACCGGCATCTATTTTATCATATGCGGCATGGGTACCAATAAAAAGTATAAACACAGTTCGTACCTTGAATATGATTAGTGCAACCAACCTGTATGAATTGCCTTTTATATTAAATACATATCTATCATTACCCACGGCATCTACGCTGTTAAAGGTATTTCTCATTTCGTTAAAATTTTTCCAGTTTACTTCTTTGGCCAACTCATACCAATCGCTCAAAGGTGTTTCTGAATCAGGATGTAACCCGGAAAAATCACGGATGACTGCCTTAGAAATGATAACCATAATACAAAAATAGCAATTTTATTTATTGAAACAATATTTCATTTATTGAAATAAAAACAAGATTAACATCATAATGTTAGACTACCTGTAAATATCCCTCTTGAATCGTCCTCTACACCATAATACTTTGCGGCCTTGCATATTGCTTTACCAAATTATCAACTATTTGCGCTGTTTCATCCGGAAAATCAACTATAATCTTCTTATCATCATGGATCCAGGCATTTAAATAGCCAACAAACTTTTCATTGATCTCGGCAACCACAGGCACTCCCATTTTTGAAGCGGCGAGAGCATTGCATTGCTGCTCATACTGCCCCTTCATGGGTATCATCATCACTTTCTTTTTCAGGAAGAGCGCTTCGGCGGGGCCTTCAAATCCGCCGCCAGTAAGCAGGCCTTCGCAACTGGCCAGGCTTTTATTAAATGCCTCATTATTTACCGGGAAGATCTCGACATTGCCGGATTGAAAATACGTTTTTTGTCGTTTTGAAAATATCTGCCATTTAACATCGCTTACTTTACTTAGGTATTTCAGTAATGTTTTATCATCATAGGCAGGCAAATAAACACTATAATGGCCCAGGTTGCTGGTTTCCATCTGCCGAATTTCGCTACGGATAACGGGGGTGTTTATAAAATTATCATAGCGCTCAAAATGGAAACCCACGTGATAGGTAGTGGGCGAATAATTTTTTAGCAGCCACTGAGCAAAAGGATCTTTTTTTTGAGGGCGCGGCGTATTTGGCGATACAAACGAGCATTGATGACTTAATGAAACGGACGGTACGCGATGAATTTTACAGGCCCAGGCGCTCACCGGTTCAAAATCATTAATGATGAGGTCGTATTGTTTTAAGGGCAGACTATACAGATCACGTATAAACTGGCGCAGGTTCATAATTTTCCAGGTTGCCCAGTTATCAACACCGCCATTGGTACCAAACACAAAGCTAACGCCATGAAATTTGTACTTGAGGGGTTGAGCCAATGATACTTCGGCCTCGGTGCCGCTCACCAGTAAATCAACCTCACCATATTGCTGCAACAAAGGCACAATTTCGCGGGCCCGGCTTATATGCCCGTTGCCGGTTCCCTGTATCGCAAACAATATTTTCATGTAGATATAATTAGGGGCAATTTAGTAAAAGGAAATGTTTTGGGGAATGAAAAAAATAGTTCAACTATATTTTCGCGCTAAAACGCAAAAAGAGGTTTGACTTTGACCATTGATCCTATCTAATCGTCATTGCGATGTATAAAATCCCCGGACTCTGCAAAGAGAATTGACGTTTTAAAAGGTTTGTCATCCTGAGACACGAAGGATCTATTCGCAGATTTACAGAGCGAAGAAGCATGGCGAATAATAGATCCATCACTTCGTTCAGGATGACAAAATTTTTTTTTGTAAAAAGAATCATAGGCAGGCATGAAGTAATGACGGAGTTAGAAGATAGCTGGGTAAAAATGCACTCATTCCGTTTCCTGCCTAAACCTGTCAAGCAGGTTTTTAACATCCATTTTGGCATCCAGGTCTTCGGCGTCGGTTTTGTCATCCTCGTCGGCATCGGTGTTAAAGTCGTCTGCATTATATTTAAATATCGTCCAGTTGCCATCCTGGTACTCTAACGCGGTAAGGCTCTCTACCCAATCGCCGGAGTTGAGGTAAAGTACTTTACCGGTTTGTTCGGTATCCTCTATCTCCCTGATCTCGGCATGGTGAATATGCCCGCATATTACGTACTGGTAGTTTTTATCAACGGCCAAATCCGCCGCGGTTTGCTCAAACTGATTTATAAATTTCACAGCCTCTTTAAAGCGAGCCTTTATTTTTTGCGAAAAGCTCATTTTTTGCCTTCCGATAGCGGTTAGCAGCCAGTTGGTAAAACTGTTGATCAATATTAAAGTATCATACCCTACAGCGCCCAATTTAGCCAGCCATTTGGAGTGCTGCATAGTAACATCAAATATATCGCCATGAAATATCCAGGCTTTTTTACCATCAATATTTAAGACTACTTTATTAAGTAGCTTAAAAGACCCCAAATCAAAATCGGCAAATTTACGCAGCATTTCATCGTGATTGCCGGTTAGGTAATATACCGGAATACCATCGGTAACAAACTTGAGGATGCGACGCACCACTTTCATATGCGCCTCGGGCCAATATGATTTACTAAACTGCCATATATCAATTATATCGCCGTTAAGGATCAACATTTTGGGCTTAATGCTTTTTAAATATTTAAGCAATTCTTTTGCGTGGCAGCCATAAGTACCAAGGTGCACGTCGGATATTACTACGATATCTACTTCACGTTTTGCCATTAAAATAAGGGGGTTAAATTCTCAGCCGGCATATTTTGCCGGTTATTTATTTGGATAGAAATACTGAACAAACGATTACTCGTCGTCGTCGTCTTCATTAACATTTAATTCATAGGGGCTGAAATAGAAAATACCTACCAACAGCAACAGAGCTATAACAACTAAATAAGTGTACTCAAAATTCATCATAAATGATTTTTACAAATATCAGAAAATCAACATTATCATACTGTTAAGACTCTGTTAAATGTAAAAGGTTTCATCACTTTGATAATTTTATTTTCACCCTCTCCAGTTGCTTTAAATGGTGTTCCAGGTGTATTCTGATGAACCTGAACCACTGCCGGGCGTTAAGCATTCCCATGCGAGGGTGCTTATAACGGCTGGCCGCAGATGATGCTTCAATGAGTGGCGCGGCATCTGCCATCCGTTTACGGCATTTGATGATCATGTTCCTGGCCTCTTCCTTACTGATCTTTACTGCAGCCATTTTACCGGCTACCGCATCGGGTACTTTAAGCTTTACCGGCGGAAAAATCCCCAGCAATAATAAAAGGCGTCCCTGCCAGGTAAGCCCCTCCTTAGTTGGCGGGCAACTGCCATGCGCGCACCGCTCCAGCGCGATAGATGACCCTAAAGTTGCCTGTAATATATGGCTGTAAACCTCGGCGTATGACCAGTGGCCGTCAGCGGGCGTTTCGGCAAACTGCTCATCAGGAATAGCATCGAGCTGTTTACGGTAATTATCAAGCGCAGCGTCAATGGCGCGGCGTTCTTTGGCAACACTCATAACATTAAAGTTAATTCTTTTAAATGAGTAATCTGCACAGACACCTTATCAGGCTTGGGTGCATTAAAAGGATTAAAATAAATGGCATCCATGCCAAAATTTAACGCACCGTAAATATCAGCTTCCAGGCTATCGCCTATCATTACACTTTCTTCAATAGTGGCGCCAGCCAGGTCTATCGCATGCTGAAATATAGCTTTATCGGGCTTGTTAACGCCCACATCTTCGGATATAATAACGTTTTGAAAATAACCCGCCAGGTTGGTACCGGCAATTTTTACCCGGGTAGAATCTTTAAACCCGTTCGAAATCAAATGCAGGGTATATTTGGATTGTAAATACTGCAATGTTTCATGCGCATGCGGAAACAGGTTTGTTTTTGTAGGACAAAGCTTTACATAGGCATCTTCAAAATCAGCTGGCATCAGGTCGGGGTGCAGGCCCAGGTCGGTAAAGGTTGCTTTAAAACGGGCATCGCGCAGTTCGTCTTTGCTGATCTCACCAACATGATACTGCGCCCAGAGCCGATGATTGTTGCGGGTATAGGTTTCAATGAATAGATCAGGTGATGTAAGGCCGATACTTTCCAGTTGATGAATATGATAAAGCTCGTGCAAAGCTTCCTCGGCATTTTTATCAAAATCCCAGATGGTATGGTCGAGATCAAAGAAAATGTGTCGGTATTTCATTTTTAACATTTAATTGTTTTCCGGCGATATTAAAGAGGGGTTTCGCCGTTTTTTTATTTCGGTTTTCTTATCCAATCCGAAAATCCAAAATTAAACATCTAAATCTCAAAATCCCAAACTGAACGTTCTAATTCCGCAATGCCTATACTTTTTCCCCAAAAGCAAGGTCGCCCGCATCACCTAAGCCTGGTACAATATATGCTTTGCTGGTCATTTCATCATCAATGGCGCAAAGCCAAAGTTTTGCTTTTGGCAAATTAGCCCTAACATGCGCCACGCCCTCAGTACTGGCAATTACGGCGGCAATGTGCAGCTCCTTTATTTCATACTGCGCCATCAGTTCCTTGCAAACGGCCACAACGCTTTGCCCGGTGGCCAGCATGGTATCGCATAAAATAAACACCTGGTCGTCCAGGTTTGGAGTGGAGATGTGATCAACCTGGATAATGAAAGCACTGTTCCTTTTCACCTTACGGTAAGCCGTAACAAATGCCGATGACGATTGATCAAAATAATTCATAAAGCCCTGGTGAAAGGGCAGGCCGGCACGCAAAATGGTTCCCAAAACAGGCTGATCTGCAGGCACATTTACATTTGTGGTACCTAAAGGCGTGTGCACTTCTTTCAACTCATATTTCAGCGTTTTACTTAATTCATAAGCCAAAATCTCGCCCAGCTTTTCCTGGTTCCGCCTAAAACGTGCTCTATCCAGCTGTGTAACGGCATCACGCAGTTCAACCAGGAATTGGTTGGCAATAGTATTGGTTTTATTGAGGACGAAAATCATAATTGTAGATTTGATTTATGAGCAACAATTGCTCATAAATATATAAAAAATTACGCCGATAAAACACTGTTGACATACGGTTGTCATTATCATGCACTTATTTTGATTTGCAAACCCTATTGTAGTATTATTTGTATTTTTACACAACACATGGATTTTAATTTAACCTCACAATACTTCCCCACCGGCGATCAGCCCGAAGCCATAAGGCAACTGGTTGAAGGTGTAAACAACGGCGATCCATTCCAAACACTTTTGGGTGTTACCGGATCTGGCAAAACGTTTACCATGGCCAATGTTATTGCGCAAACACAAAAGCCTACTTTAATACTTAGTCATAACAAAACCCTTGCGGCGCAGCTTTACGGCGAGTTCAAGCAGTTTTTTCCAGAAAACGCGGTGAACTATTTTGTATCGTACTATGATTATTACCAGCCCGAGGCGTTTATCCCTACTACCAATACTTATATAGAAAAGGACCTACAGATAAACGAGGAGATAGAGAAACTGCGTTTGCGCACTACCTCTGCCCTCATGTCGGGCAGGCGGGATGTTATCGTAGTATCATCCATATCCTGTATTTATGGTATGGGTAACCCGGAAGATTTTGCACAGTCAGTTTTTAAATTTGCTGTAGGCACCCGCATCAGCCGGAATGCTTTTTTACACCGCCTGGTTGAAATACTATATGCCCGCACCACTGCCGATTTTAAACGGGGTACTTTTAGAGTTAAGGGTGATACTGTTGATATTTTCCCGGCTTATATGGATCATGCGTATCGCATCTCTTTTTTTGGAGATGATATTGAAGAGTTGACCACTTTTGATGTGAGCACCGGCAAAACCATCGAAAAAATGACACATATGGTGGTTTACCCCGCCAACTTATATGTTGCCCCGCGCGAGCG
The DNA here is from genome assembly GCF_056406855.1 of Mucilaginibacter sp. P1_A3. Lineage (NCBI taxonomy): Bacteria > Pseudomonadati > Bacteroidota > Sphingobacteriia > Sphingobacteriales > Sphingobacteriaceae > Mucilaginibacter > Mucilaginibacter sp. P1_A3. Next base: position 449,954 of record NZ_JBFTZJ010000003.1, on the reverse strand, counting down.
TTTTGTACAATCCATCTGGGCCATACAGGAAGAACTGGAAACCCGCAAAAAACAGTTTATCGGCGATGGCCGTTTCCTGGAAGCCAAACGCCTGGAAGAAAGGGTTAATTACGACCTGGAGATGATTCGAGAGCTGGGCTACTGCTCTGGTATCGAAAACTATTCGCGCTTTTTTGATGGCAGGCTGCCCGGCGCACGCCCCTTCTGTTTACTGGATTATTTCCCTGATGATTACCTGATGGTAATTGATGAGAGCCACGTTACTGTTCCACAGATCAGGGCGATGTATGGCGGCGATAGATCGCGCAAGATGTCATTGGTTGATTATGGTTTCCGCTTGCCGGCCGCCTTGGATAACCGCCCGCTTAATTTCCAGGAGTTTGAACAACTTGCCCCGCAAACGGTATATGTAAGCGCAACGCCAGGCGATTTTGAGTTGGAAAAATCTGAAGGTGTAGTGGTGCAACAGGTGATACGCCCAACTGGCTTGCTTGATCCGATCATAGAGATCCGCCCGGTAATAAACCAGGTAGATGATCTGCTGGATGAGGTGGACAAGGTTATAAAAATGGGCGACCGTATACTGGTTACCACCCTTACCAAACGCATGGCCGAAGAGTTGGCCAAATACATGGACAGGCTGGGCATTAAATGCCGCTATATCCACTCGGAAGTTAAAACGCTGCAACGTGTAGAAATTTTAAGGGGGTTACGCCTTGGCGAATTTGATGTACTCATAGGCATCAACCTACTCCGTGAAGGGCTTGATTTACCTGAAGTATCATTGGTGGCTATCCTCGATGCTGATAAAGAAGGCTTCCTTCGATCTGAGCGCTCATTGATCCAAACCATTGGACGGGCAGCGCGTAATGACCGCGGCCGTGTAATTATGTATGCCGATAAAATAACCGATTCCATGCAGATAACCATGGATGAAACCAACCGCAGGCGCGAAATACAGATAGCCTATAATACAGCGCATGGCATTACACCAACTACCGTAGGTAAAAGCCGCGAGGAGATCATGGAGCAAACATCGGTTGTCGATTTTAAAGGCGGTGTGCAAAAAGCTTATGTAGAGGCCGATATGGCATCCCTGGCTGCTGACCCAATTGTACAGTACATGACCAAACCCGACCTGAAAAAATCAATCGACAACACTAAAAAAGAAATGCTTGCCGCTGCCAAAAACATGGACTTTTTATTGGCCGCCAAGCTGCGCGACGAAATGTTTGCACTGGAAAAAATGATGGAAGAGAAATTTTAATTTGAAAATTTATTGGTTTGAAAATTTGAAAATGACAGTCACAGCATCTTCAAATTTTCAAACTACCTAATTTTCAAATTACTACAAAAATCATATTCAAACAATTTTAGCGTTATATGCTTATATTTGTAAGCTTAAAGTTAAATCAAGATGCTATTAATTCGTTTCCTGATCATATCAATTTGTGTTTTATACATTATTCGCAGTTTAATGCGGTACTTAATACCTGCATTATTCCAGAGTGTAATAAACAAGGCCCAGCAACAGGCGCAACAACAACAGCACTACCGCGAACCCCGGAAGCATGAAGGCGCTATAAAGGTTGACTATATCCCCGAAGGCAAAAAAAGCAAATTACCCGACTCTGAAGGCGAGTTTGTTGATTATGAAGAAGTAAAATAAACCAGCATGCTGCCAGACGAAGTATACAAACGACGCCCAAACCACAATAATACGCCAGAGTCGATAACGCTTATCATTGCAAATTTTATTGTTTTTTCATTAGCCATTCAGCTATTTGCGGCATGTAATAAGATCAATAACTTTTTTTGGGTAATTGTAGGCGTACTGCTTATTTACAATTTTTTTAACGTTCGTAAATACCGCGAAGACTATAAAAAGCCCCAGATTATAGCCTACGTTTTAAGTATTGTTATCCTTATTGCCTTCTTTTTCCTGATGCGTGGCAGGTCCCAAAACTGTTAAGTAATTCCTTTACAACTAATAATTCCTAATCCCGTTCAAATTTCTATTTTTGAGGAATATATTATCCATTTCAAAAAACTTAGATGAATAACTGGTTCAAGCGTAATAGTGTTCACCTCATTATTGTAGCAATTTTAATAGCAATTTCCTTTGCTTATTTCCTCAGTCCTTTAACGCAGGGTAAAGTTTTATCACAAAATGATGTGGTACAGGCCCAGTCCATGCAAAAAGAGATCAATGATGTTAGGGCCGCAACCGGCCACGCCCCATTGTGGACAAATCAGATGTTTGGCGGCATGCCGGCTTACCAGATCTGGGCTTCATTTCCATCAAACATCACATCACATGTGGTTGATATTTTGAAAGCTGTTTTCCCTAACCCTGTTGATACCGTATTGCTTTACCTGTTAGGCGCTTATTTACTATTCAGCGTGTTAAGGCTTTCGCCATGGTTAGCAGCAGCGGGCGCAATAGCTTTTGCATTTTCATCGTACAATTTTATTTATATAACGGCGGGCCACTCCAACCAGGCTTATGCCATCGCCTTTTTTGCACCAATACTGGCGGGAATTATTTTAACCCTGCGCGGCAAATATTTGTTAGGGGCATCACTTACTGCTTTTTTCCTTGCTATGGAAATCAGGAGTAACCACGTGCAAATGACTTATTATTTGTTGCTGACTATTGCCATATATTTAGGCATTGAGCTTTATCATGCCATAAAAGCAAAACAAACCAAACCGTTTTTAAAAGCTATAGGCGCTTTAGCCGCGGGTACATTATTGGCCATTGCCGTAAATGCAGGTACCCTGTGGACCACCTACGAGTATAGCCAGTACACCATCAGGGGTAAAGCTAATTTAACCTCAAAAGGCACTGCCGGCCCTAGTCATGGTCTTGATAGGGACTATGCTTATACTTGGAGCCAGAGCGTGGGCGAATGCTTTACCTTTTTAATTCCGAACGCCTACGGCGGTGGTTCAAGCACTGTTGTTGGTGAAGATTCAAAGGCCGTAAAAACACTTGTTGATAATGGCGTTGACCCTGGTCAAGCGCAGGGTTTTATATCACAATCACTGTATTATGGTAATAAACCAGGTACATTTGGCCCATGGTATTTTGGTGCCGCTATATGTTTTCTGTTTGTTTTAGGATTACTGATTGTAAAGAACCGTTTAAAATGGTGGTTGTTAAGCGCTGTTTTATTAAGTATGCTCTTATCATTTGGTAAAAATCTGCCTTTCCTTTCCGATTTCTTTTTCAACTACGTACCCATGTACAACAAGTTCAGGGCGGTTGAATCAACTTTGGTTATAGCAGCGTTTTGCTTCCCGATACTTGCCTTACTGGCTATTAACGAAGTTATTACCAATACGGATAAGGCTTTGATTTTTAAACGGGCCAAGATAGCCTTCTACATAACCGGCGGTTTGCTGTTAATTATGATTGCTGTACCCGAAGTAGTTTTAAACTTTAAATCTGACGATCATTTAGGTTTCGTTAACAACCTTACCCAAATATTTAAAGGTAATACAGCGTTAGCCAATACCGTAGCCAATGGCTTAATTGAAGATAGGGTAAGCCTTGAACGCGCCGATGCTATCAGGTCGTTAATATTTGTATTGTTAACTGCCGGACTGGTATGGTTGCTCATTAAACAAAAGATTAAAGCAAACATAGCCGCATTGGTTTTGGCTGCAATTGTTTTGTTTGATATGTGGGGTGTTGATAAACGCTACCTTAAGGATGCCAATTTTGTAGCAAAATCCGACCTGGAACAGCTTTACAGTGCACCGCGCGAGGTTGATCAGTTTATCATGAAAGATCCTGATCCGAATTTCAGGGTATTTGATATGACCTCCGGAGATCCATTTCATGATTCACACTCATCTTATTTTTATAAAACAGTGGGTGGTTTTCATTCTGCCAGACTAAGAAGATTTGATGAGCTTATAGAAAGCCAATTCAGCAAAAGTGTAAATCATGATGTGTTGGATATGCTGAATACCAAGTACATTATTAACGCCGATCCAAAAACAGGAAATGCTACTATGCAGGCTAATCCTACCGCATGCGGAAATGTTTGGTTTGTTAAAAGTGTGAAATTTGCAGAGAACGCGGATGAGGAAATGCAGGCTATCAGCAGCTTTTCACCAAAAGAAGAAGCTATTGTTGACAAGCAGTATAAAAGCATGATTGATGGTAAATCTCCAGGAGCAGAACCCACTGCAACCATTAAATTAACAAGCTACACACCGGAACACCTTAAATATGAAAGCAGCAGCCCTGTAACCCAGGTAGCTGTATTCTCGGAAATTTATTACGATAAGGGATGGACGATGACTATTGATGGTAAAGAAGAACCTTATTTCCGTGCAGATTATCTTTTACGTGCTGCTGTAATACCTATTGGTAACCACAAAATAAATTTCGATTTCCACCCTACATCATACTACGCAGGCGAAAACATCTCGTTAGCAGGATCTATCCTTTTAGTACTGGCCTTAGGTGGTGCGGTTTATACCGAAACCAAAAAGAAACCAGTTGCCAAGCCGGCGACGAAGAAGGTGTAGTGAAATTTCAATGATACTAAGAAAAGCGATGGGCGGATAGTTCATCGCTTTTTGCATTTATATAAATAGCAAATATTTTGTAAATTTACGTTATGAGCGCATTGTTAGAAAGGATTACGGTTGATGCAGATATATGCCACGGCAAGGCGTGTATACGCCACATGAGGTGGCCTGTTGAAGTGATAATTGATCTGATTGCCTCAGGAATGTCTTTTGATGATATCATTAATGATCACCCCGAATTAGAAAAAGAGGATATTGTCGCATCGTTATCATATGCCAAAATCACCCTATCGGGTAAATCGTTAGAAGAAGTTAGCTAAATGAATTTTCTTATTGATGTCCATTTACCCATCAGCCTATCAAAATTTCTGAATAGTCAAGAACATTGCTCTGCAATTCATGTAAATCAAATACTGCAAAAATGGAATACTACAGATGCAGACATTTGTAAATATGCCGACCTAAATAATCTTGTTGTAATTACCAAAGATCAGGATTTTAAAAACTCGCATTTTGTAAATAAAACGCCTAAAAAAGTAATCAGGATAACTTTAGGTAATATTTCAAATAATAACTTAATTCTACTTTTTGAAAAATATATCCCACGTATTTTAACGTTGTCGTTGAACGAGACTTTTTATTTAGAAGTAAGCGATGAAAGAATTATTCTTAATGGTTGATAGCCTCAATCATTCGTCCTTTTATTTTTCAACCAATACCATCCCAAATTAAAAGCGATCACAAAATGGTTCAGAATGGTGGGGAGCAATCCATAGTTCTGTTTCATAATATTAAAACGTTCCTGCAGACTTTGCCGGTGCTTCTTTTTTGACATCCCTCCTACCAGGTATTTGGCAACGTAGCGATTTACAATTACAATTTTACTGGCTTTTTTAGCCGCCCGGATTATCCAATCAATATCCGCGCTTAGTTGATATTTATTATCATACGGTTCTGTTAGCGTCCTCCGGATATAAATAGCCTGGTGGCTGATGCTCATGCCATATTTAAAGCCTTTCCAGGTAAATTGAGTTGGAGCTTTGTGCCTCCGCTGACCCAAACTTTGGCCATCACCGGCTATCATTTCAGTTTCGCCATAATAAATATCGGCATCATTGCCAGCAGCAAACACCGCGGCAACAGTTTCGACATCATAAAACTCATCGCCGGAGTTCATGAAGATCACATAATCGCCGGTAGCCATGGCCAGGCCTTTATTCATGGCATCATAAATGCCTTTATCCTTTTCGCTGATGAACTTACTTATGCTACCTGCATACTTGTTAATCACTGCTAAAGTACCATCGGTTGATAAACCATCTACAATAATGTATTCTATATTATTATACGTTTGCCCCAATACAGAAAGCATCGTACGTTCAATATCCTGCACATTGTTATACACTACGGTAATAACGCTTAGCCTGGGGTTAAACATCAGTACCTCCTTTTAGCAAACTTTCATAAAGTGCAATATGCTTTTTTGCTATCACCTCTTCCGAAAAGGTATCCATTATGGTTTGCCGGGCCTGCTGCTGTAGCTGTGGCCTTTGTGGATGCTGAATAATCCACTCCATGCCATCAGTAAAGCTCTCTGCCGAACGATAAGTGGCCAGGTAGCCGTTATATCCATGCTGCACCATATCGGGGATACCGCCCGTAGTAAAGGCAATAACGGGTGTTCCGCAGGCAAGACTTTCCATTACCGTATAAGGAAGGTTATCTTCCAATGAAGGAATCAGGAAAGCATCGGCGGCAGCGTAGTATTGCGCCAGTTTTTCATCATTGTTTATGGTCCCTAAAAAACTGGTCTTGAAAGGAAAATCAGGAACACCTTCTGTTCCGCGATTACCAAAAACAACCAGCTCTATATTATCCGCATCGTTACCCAAACGTTGTTTCAATAGTTCCATACTTTCCAACAGGTACTGGGTACCCTTGTGCAGGTCTTTTCGCGATGGCATAAAGCCACTCAGGAAAATAAATTTATCAGCTGGTAATCCGGCCTGCTCTTTTGCCAGTTTCTTATCAATAGGTTTAAAAATATCTGTCTCCAGTGTATTGGGGATCTGGTGAACCGCCTTCCCTTTCATTAAACTACTGGCCTTCACAGAATTTTGCATCCAAGAACTGGGTGCAGCTATGGCAAAATCCAAAACCTCGTAAGCTTTATGTTTCTGTTTCCAGATTTGGTTCGAGATATCATCGTCAGCCGCATTGATCAGCAAGGGACAATTGCCGCATTGGCGCAGGTAATGATCGCAGGTATAACGTACATGGCAGCCACCGGTAAAAGCATTGCTATCATGAAAGGTCCATACAACCGGCTTGTTTAGTCTGGCAATTTCGGCAATATGCCTGGGGTCAAGAAAACCGTGATTGATCCAGTGCAGATGGATTATATCGGCATTTTTAACATCGGGATGATGAATAACCGAACGACCGAACCAGGCAAATGAAAAAGGCGTTTTCACCGGTTTTAAAAAGCGCTTGGCCAGTATCCGCTCAAATATGATCTTAAACGCGGTATATGATTTTTGAATTTTATTGGAATTAAAAGTGCCGATATGGGGGTTGTTCCCAAACTTGTAATGGACCACCATCTTTGAATCGACACCCTGCCCAAGTAATGCACGATTTAGACGCATACAACCGCGGCCCGCGCCACCATTACCATCATAGGTATTTAAATGCACTACTTTAAACATGCCTCAAAAATACATTAATCATTTAAACCCCGATGAGACAAGTTACCCTACCTTTTGCCGTACAAAACGCACCGCCCGTTGCAATAAACTGCCCTTACGGTGAGCCAGGAAATGTTTTATAGCATGATAAGCCTTTTCATTCTCCTCAATTACATCAGGGAATTTTTTAACGGGTTGCTGGGAGATATGCACATCGTACATGTTTTCTTTATTGCTATGTACTCCTGTGCCATCATGCCCTATGTTATTAACGAGGGAGCGGGATGGATTTAGCGTAAGGCCGCCTTTTAAAAATATGGAAGCATACCAGCGTATGGCCCATGAATTATTTTTGCCAGCCTTAAACTCCTGTATCTGTTTCCAGAAATTCATCTTGCCCTCAATTGAAAAACGAAGGATCTTTAAAGTATCAAACTGCGCTATCAGCTTATCAATGTCAGGTTCAAAACTATCCCAGGAATGTGCCCATGTTGCCCACCCCCAGCTGCTTGCAGCCCGGTAAAAAAATGACTCGGGCAGATCTTTTTCTTTTAGATTATACATGTAAGCACCTATATGCATCACTTTGGGTTGGTTAGCATACAGCGTTAACGCTTCATTAAAATATTGCAAAGTATAGGGCGATGATAACAGGTCATCCTCAAATACAATCACTTTACCATACTCGTATACCAATTGAGTAACGCCGCTAATGATCGATTCTGCTAAACCCAAATTATGATCGCGCAAAATAACTTTTACCGATTTAAACCCTGTTGTTTCCTTAGCTACCTGCCTCACTTCATCAACATTGGCGCGGTCGGCCTCTGTTTTGGGAGCATCGCAAAAAATGTACAAACGCGATTCATCGGCCAATACATTTTTTTGTAAATGTATAAGCGTCCGGCGCGTATGATCGGGCCGGTTGTACACAAACAAGGCTATTGGGGCAAGTTTTTGCATCGATCAAAAAAATCAAAATAATTCTGGTTGCTGACTGGCTTTTTTACACAAAACGGTATAAGCGTTTGCAAATTGTTCGCTAACCTTTTTTCCCATCAATTTACTTAATGTTTGTTTCACGGTAAACTCAGCCGCTATCCGCAGGTTTTTCAAAAGGCTCTTAGGTTTCTTTTGATTAACATACATATTAAACCTGGTTACCTCTGGCTCAATCATAGATGTAAGATCATTTTCAACCTCAAAACCCTCTGTACTCAACAGGTAACGTAAGGAGGTTGGCGTGTATACATTAATGTGCCCATAAGCCAAAAAGTGTTTAATACGGGTATCAACGCCGGTTTTATAATCGCGCGGCACCTCAATTACACAACGCTTAGCAACCCGTTTTATCTCGCGCAGCAGCATACGTTCATGCTCCACATGCTCTAATACATGCGAAAGGATGATCAAATCAAAGCTATCATCGGCAAAAGGCAATTTATAACCATCAAATACCTGTGCCGCTTTCAGATTTTTTATCCCACGCGACAAGATGTACTCCACCCCACTACCCGAAATTTCTGCCGCCTGGTATTCGGGCGCGAAGTTATTGTCAGATAAGATCTTCAAAATACTGCCGTCGCCTGCGCCAACTTCCAGCACATTGGCAAAAGTTAAGCCTTTGCATACATCAATGATGTGTTGTGCCTTATACTTTGCGCCAAGCATGCGCCAGGCCTCATCGTGTTTTTGATAAAATTGATCGTATGCGGTTTTAAATTCGCCGCCAATAATTGATTCCTGCATTATTATACGAAGGTAAAATTTTTATTGCTTATTAAAACTTTTCCGGAGCAGCTTTCCCCAGTTTACCACTAAGGCCATCATTTACTGCTGCAACTAATTTATTGTATTCTTTTTGTTTTGAACTCAGCCTGCTTACTACCCATAAATAACCGAGGTACAAGCCTTTATTTAACTTAAAAATCAGGCGGGAACGTATAGTCACCTTTGAATAAAAATACATCCGGTTACGTATGGCATAATAGGTTCTGAAACTCCACAGATCCAACAAATGCGAATGGAAAGGTTTAGGCTGATAATTGATACCCTGCGATTGATCAATATCAATAACCTTGCAAGCGGGTATTAGCCAGATGACAGCGCCTGATTGTGTGATACGATAAGTATATTCCGAATCATCTACATAAACAAAAAACTTTTCGTCGGGATAACCAATCACCTCAACTAACGAGCGATGCATCAGCAACCCACCGTAAGGTACATAGGGCATCATCGCTTTATCCTGGTAAGGTACGCCCGCTCCAAACCTGTCGTTCTTTTTATATCCCCGGTTTTTAAGGATATTAAAAATACTAAAGCCCATAAAATTATCGGGCACCAGGTAATACCTCGACGAGTTTTCGCCACGGGCTATTTTAACATGGGGCAGCCTGTCTTCGCGCAAGCAATAAAGCGCCTTTTTGTTATTCTCTCCTCCTATTTTATCCCATTGGGCAAGCAGGCCTGCAAGCGCGTTTTCGGCCGGCATATTATCATCATCAAGCAGCCACACCATATCTGCATCAGTTTGCTGATAAGCATATTCAATAGCCTGTTTATATCCCCCGGCCGAGCCTATGTTTTCTTCATTATTTAAAACAACAACACGATTATCATTCAAGCCGGCAACCTTATCATCCACACTATAAGCCGACGCGTTATTAACCACCACAACCTGTGTTACCTGCGCCAACGATAGCAGCCTGTTTAGCACCTGCTCCAAAAATTGCCACCTATTTGCATAGGTAACCGTTAACACACACACTTTATATTTTATATTTGCCATCGAATGCGTCAAAATTATCATTTTACTTCATACAATACACGGCTAAAAACTGAATGGGCATAATAAAGCAACAAACAATTAAGGGTTCCATTTATTCGTACCTGGGTGTTTTAGTTGGTTTCCTCACCGTAACTGTCCTTCAGCCTTATTCGTTAACACCGGCCCAAATAGGGCTTATAACGCTACTTGCTTCCTTATCCGCTTTATTTGCCCAATTCTTCATACTTGGCTTTAATGGTACAGCAAGGTATTTCCCTTACTTCCGCAGCGAGGAAAAGCAACATCATGGCTATTTGTTTTTGGCGTGCCTGGTAGCCCTGGTGGGTACCGTATTACTTTTACTGTTCATGTATGCATTTAAGGATGTAATAGTTGGCCGGAATGCCAAAACCATTCTATTTAAACAGTACTACTGGTACTTGTTGCCGCTTACCTTTTTCACCTTATTCTTTAATGTATTTGATCTGTATGCCCGGATGCTTTATAACATCACCACGGGCCTTATACTAAGGGAATTTACTAAAAGAATTTTCATATTAATACCCATTCTGCTGGTCTACTTTCGCTTGATTGATTTTGATTTGTTTATGATACTTTGGCTTGTAGCCAACGTGATCACCACCTTTCAAATCATGGCAAGACTCATTAAAGACAAGCAATTTTCGCTTAAGCCCAATTTTGAATTCCTGGATAAAGACATGATCAATAAATTAGTTGGTATTTGTTTTTTTACCATCTTAACAGGCTCGTCGCCTTTAATTATCCAGAATATTGATACGTTACTTATTTCAAAAAAACTGGACCTGGCCCATACTGGTGTATATGCGCTGGCTTTCAATTTTGGACTCATTATTTCATTGCCTTCGCGGTCATTATACAGCATCTCCTACACCATTGTTTCTGAATCATGGAAAACAAGCGACCTGAAAAACATCAACACTGTTTATGAGAAAAGCTGTGTAAACCAGATCATCAGCGCGCTATTTTTGTTTGTGCTGATATGGGCCAGTATTGACAATGTTTTTGCTTTTTTACCTCCCGATTTTAAGGCCGGTAAGTACGCCGTATTTTTTGTTGGCCTGGGGTATTTTATCGACTCTGCTACGGGTATTAACCTGGTGATATTGGCCACATCAAAATATTTCAGGTATGAGGCCCTGTTTAACTTACTACTTGTACCGGTTATTATTATTTTAAATTTAGTCCTGATACCTAAATATGGCATTACCGGGTCAGCCATCGCATCGGCAGCAACTTATTTTATTTTCAACCTTTTCAGGTATATATTTATCTGGGTAAAATTTAAAATGCAGCCGTTTGACTTTAAATGCTTACTGGCATTAGTAACGGGCGTGCTTGTTTATTACCTGTCGTTATGGATCATTCCGCATGTGCAGAATTATGTTGTTGATACTATTTTACGCACAGCCTTTATTACCGCGCTTTATTTACCGGCTGTTTACTTTTTAAAACTATCCGAGGATATCAACGGAATCATTGATAGCCTGCTGCTTAAACTCAAACGCTAATTTTACTAAAAAGCCGGCAAAGTATTATTGAGGTGAAGGCAGCGGCTCATACACCATATTTTCGGGAAGAATGCCTTCAAATAATTGAGCGTTGTAAATGTTGGTACCCCAGCCTGCAGGAATAATATCGGCAGGAAAAACATAGATATTGCTTAATTTATTCTCAGAATTTTTGAAATTCACTGCATTTTTGCCCATAAAAATATTTGAACTCGGCAGCCCCGAATAATTACGATAATATAAACCCACATTAGTAAAGGATTGAGCCTCGCCATATATGGTGTTATTAACTATAGACATATTACTACCCCCGGAAACGGCCATTCCATATTCACCGGGATCCACCAGTAAATTATTTTTTGCTACCATATATGAACCGCCACCATCGCCAAGCATAATGCCACCACCTGAATGACTCGGTCCGCCGCCTCTTATCCAGTTGCCTTCTATTAAAATAGGGCTTAAAGGCAACCCATTGCTTTTTAACATGCTTATAACATCTTCCGCGTAACTCTTATCTAAAACATTTTCAACTTTATTAAATCTTACCTGGTTGCCTGCTCCGCTTACATTTTTAAATTGTACAAATTGGCCTTCGGGAAAAGGCCCCAGCATATTTTTAGCCTGGCAATTGGTAACACTAATCGTTTGGCTATTTTCGGCAGATATCCCCGTCGGAACTTCGGACAGGTAGCAGCTATCGATTTTAATATTGGTACACTTGGATATATTAATGCCAGGCCTTTTTCCATTACTTACCTGGCAATGTTTAATGGTAATATTCTCACAGCTTACCAGCGTTATTTGCGATGTTGATATTCCGCTTATAATCGCATTGTGAACGGATGTCAATGTCAGCGGTTCAGAATACCTGAACTGTATGTTTTGAGTTTCAGCTGCGTACATCTCTTTGACTATGGCTGCACCTATAGTGTTATATCCAGTATCAATACTGTTGGTATTGAGTTTTCCGGTATCAGCAACAGGGGGCGCGCCATTATCGATGGCAGATTTCTTTTTGCAGGAAATAAAAAATGGAATCAATGATAAAGAGATACAGAACGCAGCAGCTTTTAATATTGAAAGTACTTTTGTACATCCACACATGCGGTTGATTTTTTGTGTAAGGTTTAATTATATTACCAAGTCAAGTACCATTGATTGCCAAAAATATGCTTTTTGGCAATCAATGGTGCATAAAAAAGTGTGCAGGTATTTACTTACCGATTTGTGATTTTTTTCATATTATTCAACGGCAAGTAATAATCTGATGGTTGTATCTATAAAATGCAACTTGCTGTTTTCGTATTTCTCTATTTTTAAGTGTTCTTCTTTTTCCCTAAAACCGTCTAAAATACTAATAGCCTTTTTCCTTGTAGTTTGTGATATAGAGACGGCATATTTTTCAACAAGGCCATATGCCTCATACCGCGACTCGTATTCATGTTCGCATAAAACCCTGATAAATGTCAGGAAATGCTTTTTCGCGTTCAGGTTATCCAACGCGTATAATAACGTTCCGGTATAACTCATTATGGACGGATCATTTATCTTTTTTACGATATATGAAACAGCCTTCTCATAACCCAGATCGGCAAAGAGCAGGGCAATCCGATTGCGCACACCTGCATCCTTGGTGACCATAAATATGCGCAGCAAGTCTTCTTTGTCGCCCTCATCAAGATTTTCGATAGTAATTGAATTTATAGCATTACTTAGTTCTTTAGTCATATAAGCATGCCATTTATAACGTCAGCGGTATTTGTTCTGCTAATATATCACAAAAAAAGCCCTCCGGGATTACCGAAGGGCTTTTGTATTTTCATTTACTAACCTATTATTGGTTTGTAAATCTCTTAGCGTTAATACGTCTTTCGTTTTCGTTCAGGAATATTTTACGTAAACGGATGCTTTGTGGTGTTACCTCAATGTATTCATCTGCCTGGATATACTCCATTGATTCTTCTAAAGAGAATTTAATAGCTGGTGCAATCCTAACGTTTGTATCACTACCTGATGCACGCATGTTGGTTAACTGCTTGCCTTTGGTTAAGTTAATAACCAAATCGTTATCGCGGATGTGCTCGCCTAATACTTGTCCTTCGTAAACATCAACTCCCGGATCAATGTGGAACCTGCCACGATCCTGTAATTTATCAATAGCGAAAGCAGTGGTTTTACCAGTATCCATTGATACCAATACACCATTTAAACGACCAGGGATAGTACCTTTCCAAGGCTCATATGCTTTAAAGCGGTGAGCCATGATAGCCTCGCCACCTGTTGCTGTTAATACGTTGTTACGTAAACCGATGATACCACGTGCCGGGATATCAAATTCTAAGTGTTGTAAATCGCCTTTAGGCTCCATTACCAACAAATCGCCTTTACGTTGTGTTACCAACTCAATTACTTTACCAGCAACGTCGCCCGGTACATCAACAATAAGGGTTTCAACCGGCTCACATTTAACACCGTCAATTTCTTTAACGATAACCTGTGGCTGACCAACCTGCAACTCATATCCTTCGCGACGCATGGTCTCGATCAATACAGATAAATGGAGAATACCACGACCATACACCAGGTATGAATCAGGCGATTCGGTTTCAACAACCTTAAGCGCCAGGTTTTTTTCCATCTCTTTGTACAAACGGTCACGTAAGTGGCGTGAAGTAACAAATTTACCTTCTTTACCAAAGAAAGGTGAAGTGTTGATGGTGAACAACATGTTCATTGTTGGCTCATCAATTTTGATAACCGCCAGTTGTTCTGGTTTTTCAAAATCAGCGATAGTATCACCAATATCGAAACCTTCGATACCAACTACAGCGCAGATATCGCCCGAACCAACTTCTGTTGCACGTACTTTACCTAAACCTTCAAAAGTATAAAGTTCTTTAATTCTTGATTTTTGGATAGTGCCATCGCGTTTTACCAAAGATACCGGTTGGTTTTCTTTAATAGTACCACGAGCTACACGACCGATAGCGATACGACCTACGAATGAAGAATAATCCAAAGAGGTGATCTGCATTTGTAAAGTACCTTCTTCTATAGGTGCAGGAGGGATGTTAGCTAATATAGCATCCATCAACGGGAAAATATCTTCTGTAGGTTGTTTCCAGTCGGTGCTCATCCAGCCTTGTTTTGATGAACCGTAGATAACCGGGAAATCCAGTTGATCTTCAGTAGCTTCAAGATTGAAGAATAATTCAAATATTTGTTCGTAAACTTCTTCAGGGCGACAGTTTTCTTTATCTACCTTGTTTACAACCACAATAGGTTTTAGGCCTAAAGCCAAAGCCTTTTGGGTTACAAAACGAGTTTGAGGCATAGCACCTTCAAAAGCATCGCAAAGTAATAATACACCATCAGCCATTTTCAATACACGCTCAACCTCGCCACCAAAATCGGCGTGACCAGGAGTATCAATAATGTTGATTTTAACGTCTTTATACATTACTGAAACGTTTTTTGATACGATGGTAATACCTCGCTCACGTTCCAGGTCATTGTTATCCAATATCAATTCACCAGTTTCCTGACCATCCCTAAAAATGGCGCAACTGTGTAAAATTTTATCAACCAAAGTGGTTTTACCGTGGTCAACGTGTGCGATAATCGCAATGTTTCTTATTTTTTGCATGAAAAATGCTCTTCTAATTTTGGCGCAAAGGTAACGTTAATATATGAGATTATAAAACGTTGTCAAGTTATTAGCCATTTAATTATTTTTTGCTGACATTTGAAACAACGATGAAAAAATGCCTAACCCTCTTATTTTCAATAGTAATTATTGCAAATACTGCAAAAGCCCAAAGCAACTGGGTAACTTACAGAGCCGACAATCGTATTTCTGTTAAATTTCCGACTGAGCCAAAAGAGCTAATAAAAGGCAGCTATGGCATGGCACTTAAGGATAGCAGTAATGCATTTGTTTTAACTGTTGTTGATTTTGAAGAGGTAGCCCATATTGATTCAACAGCACTGGCCCCATATAAATCTACACCTGAATTTGCAGCTCAATTAAAAGCAGGGATGAATAAAAGCCTGCCAAACGTAACCCTTGAAGATTTTAAGATAGGTACATGGAAAGGCTTTACAAATTACACCTCATCCGGAACGGATAATTTAAAAAATAAATACAATTTATTTATGCTCCTTATTGGCAATAAACTTTACAGCCTTTCAACTATTATAAAGAGTAACGCAACCACAAACTTAACGTCCGATTATTTTTCTTCAATTTTATTAAGTAACTAATACAATTCATCATCCAGCTATCGGCCATGAGCCCAACTCAAAAACTTACCCATTACCCTACCCCAGGTTTCGGCATTGTGATTGCCACCAACCACCTCTACATATTGAATGTCCTCGGGGCGTGAATAGCCTTTTGCTTCCAGTTCTTTGATCAAATCGATGGTATCATCAATAGCATCAATAATTCCATTCTTATTCCTATCGCTGGTTTCGTCCTTAGTACCGGTTTGCAGCCAAAATTCCAAATCTGGCTTATCAACGGTTTCTCTAACCAAAGCGTGTGCTATCCTGTCATTATCGGTATAACCTTTAGCCAGGTCTTTGCTCCTCCACCAAAACGAACCCGAGAATACGCCCACCTTATCAAATATATCCGCATTGTTCCAGCCAATATCAAAGGCTGATAATCCGCCTAAAGAAAAACCTGCAAAAGCGGTACTTTCAAATTCGTTGATGCCCGTATAATTTTTAACCTGCGGCAACAGTTCGGTGATGATGAATTGAGTATAAATATCAGCCATTGCACCGCGGTTTTTAAAATCGGGCCTGCCTGCAACACCGTATTCCTGCAAGCGGTCTTCGCCGGCATGTATGGCTACAATCAACAATGGCTTTAGGCGATTACTGTTGTATAACTGCTCCAGCGTTTGGCTCAATCCAAGACTTTCAAGCTCCTGGCCGTCGTTCAGTAACAACAGACTTAAAGGCCCTGCAATTTCCTGTTCATCGGGCATTAAAATGGTACAAGTTACCTCCCTTTTCAGCAGCCCGGAGTTTATAGTTATTATTTTTTCAGTAATCGTCATCTCTGTTTCAGCCCAGCCCAAATACATTCTATGTTAAATTTAAAGGGTGCAAAAGTACGCTATGTTTTTTATTTATTAAGCTAACGTATTAATTTATCAGTTAGTTGCCATTTTCAGTTAAACCACTTAACTTACATCTCTGAAAACATAAACCGACCATTTTGACAGAAAAATATCACCGCTGGTACTCGCCAAACTTAAACTTACACGTTGAAATGCTGGTGTTCGGCGATAAGGGATTTCCTGTTATTCTCTTCCCCACAACTAAAGGTCGTTTTCATCAAAACAAGGATTTTGGCTTGATAGATAGCGTAAAATGGTTTGTAGATGAAGGACTGGTGAAAATTTATTGCCCCGATACGCTTGATGACCGCACCTGGTATGACAAAGGCATTCACCCTGCCGACCGCGCCCGCAATTACAGCTGGTACGATAAAATGCTGGTAAACGAACTTGCACCCTGGGCCATGCATGAAACCGGCGTAAACAAAGTGGCTATGGCAGGCTGCAGTTTCGGTGGGTATCATGCTGCCAACTTCGCTTTTAAACATCCCGAAAAAGTGGCGCATTTATTCACCATGGGTGGCGCATTTGATATCAAAATGTTTACCGATGGATTTTACAACGATGATATTTTTTATAACAACCCTGTAGATTACCTGCCGGGCAGCGACCGGCGCGAATTATGGGAGATGAATATCATCCTCGGCACATCCGAGCGGGACATCTGCAAAGATTATAATATCCAGCTATCAAACATTTTAAACAAAAAAGGCATTAACCATTGGCTGGATATTCGCCCAAATGCCAATCACGACTGGCCGATATGGAAGGAAATGTTTCCGCATTACTTATCCACGATAAAATAGAATCAAGAAACAAGAGTCAGGAATCAAGACAAAAGACGATAAAATCTAAAACTAAAATCTACACATAAACAGCCAGGAGCCCCAAATGCAAACTGCAAACAGGCAACTGCAAACTGAACAACACTATGAAAAAAATAGGCATCTTATTCGGACAGGAAAATTCATTCCCGCAGGCATTTGTGGATAGGATAAACCAAAAGGCTGAGAAAAACATTTCGGCAGAATTTGTACGCATTGATAAAGTTATACAGGCCGAACCACTGGATTACGCCGTGATCGTCGACCGGATCTCTCAGAATGTTCCCTTCTATCGCGCGGCATTAAAAAACGCAGCTATTTGTGGTACCGCCGTTATTAACAACCCTTTTTGGTGGAGCGCCGACGAAAAATTTTTCAACAATGCCCTTGCTGTAAAAATTGGCATTCCGGTTCCCAAAACCGTAATTCTGCCCTCAAAGGATCTGCCCGATGATACTACCGATAAATCGTTCCGTAACCTGGCCTATCCGTTGCACTGGGAAGGAATCTTTGACTACGTTGGATTCCCGGCCTATATGAAACCTTTTGATGGCGGTGGCTGGAAAGAAGTTTATAGATTAGAAAACAAGGAAGACTTTTTTGCCAAATACAACAAAACCAAGCAATATGTAATGATGTTGCAGGAGGAGGTTGTTTTTGACGATTATTTCCGTTGCTATTGCATTGGTGGTAAACATGTGCGCATTATGCAGTACGAACCACGCAACCCACATCACCTGCGCTATGAGCACGGTAAGGCACCTGCGTCTAAAAAGCTATTAGAAACCATTAAGGATTATGTAATTAAGCTTAACCAGTTTTTAGGCTATGATTTTAATACCGTTGAGTTTGCTATCCGCGATGGTATCCCATACGCTATTGATTTTTGCAACCCCGCGCCCGATGCCGAAGTGACCAGTGTAGGCCAGGAAAACTTTGAATGGGTAGTTGAAACTGCTGCTGATTACGCCATTGAACGCGCCAAAAAACAAAAAGACGGTTTAGATAACCTTACCTGGGGCGAATATGTAAAAACATCTGCTGCAAAAACACCGTTGGTTAGTGTAAAAGCAAAACCCGTTAAAGCAGATGTAACTGTTGCCGCAGTTGACCATACTATTGAGGCAGAAGGAAAAGTGAAGAAAGAGAAAGTAGTGAAAGCGAAAAAAGTAGAAGAACCGAAGAAAGCCAAAAAATAAACGAATGTCATTTCGAACGAGGTACGAGGAGAAATCTTATACTGTTTGCTAATCCGACTATGTAAATGGCGGGCCAGGCGTAGAAGATTTCTCCTCACACCTGGGCTCAAAGCCAGCCCCCGTTCGTTCGAAATGACAACTTGTTTTTAACAATTATATCCCGTTGCCTGTGTCCTCACAGGCAACTATTATGATCGCCTGTGAGGACACAGGCGATAGGTAAAATATAACCTAACCAATTATGAACAAGTTTACCTTAGGTGTTGAAGAAGAATTTATGGTGATTGACCCTGTTACCAGGGAACTAAAATCGCATGAGCAAAAAATTGTGGATAGCGCGCAAAAGATCCATGAAGACCAGGTGAAGGCCGAAATGCACCAGGCCGTAGTAGAAGTGGGTACCCACATTTGTAAAAACACACAGGAAGCCCGCAAGGAAGTAGGTAAACTGCGTTCCACCGTTGCACAACTGGCTGGTGATATCGGTTTGCGGATTGGCGCAGCGGGAACGCACCCGTTCTCGCACTGGCAACACCAGTTGATTACCGATCATCCACGCTATTTTGAAATAGTGGATGAAATGCAGGATGCTGCACGCTCAAATCTTATTTTCGGGCTCCATGTTCACGTGGGCATCCAATCGCGGGATATGGCTATTCATATTGCCAACCAGGTACGGTACTTTTTACCGCACGTTTACGCGCTATCAACCAATTCGCCTTTTTGGGAAGGCCGCAATACAGGCTTTAAATCATTCCGGACAAAGGTATTTGATAAATTTCCACGTACCGGCATTCCCGATTACTTCAGCAGCATTGAGGAGTATGATAATTACATCAAGCTGTTGGTAAAAACCAATTGTATCGATAACGCCAAAAAAATCTGGTGGGATATCCGGGTACACCCGTTTTTCGAAACCATTGAATTCCGCATTTGCGATTGCCCCATGCTGGTTGATGAAACCATTGCTTTTACAGCGCTTTTCCAGGCTTTGTGCGCCAAACTTTATAAGCTGAGGCAACAAAACATGAAATTTATTACCTACTCCCGCGCACTCATAAACGAAAATAAATGGCGTGCCGCACGTTATGGTATCGATGGTAAAATGATCGACTTTGGTAAAGAAATGGAAGTAAATACACGGTCGTTGGTACTGGAACTACTTGATTTTGTTGACGATGTAGTTGACGAACTTGGCTCGCGCGATGACTTGCAATACGTGCATAAAATACTAGAACATGGCACAGGCGCCGACAGGCAGTTGGCCGTTTACCAGCAAAACAATAACTTTGAAGACGTGGTTGATTACATTACCTCGCAAACTTTAAAGGGGTTGTAGACAGCCCAACCCCTCTCCGTTAGTTAACGGAAGGGCTTTTATATATATTAAAAAACGAAAGTCTCTCCGCCTGCTGGCGGAGGAGATTTAGAGGGGGCTTATGAAACCGGAAATAAAAGTAGCCATACTTGATCTGTACAATGGGATA
Source organism: Mucilaginibacter sp. P1_A3 (assembly GCF_056406855.1). Classification (NCBI taxonomy): domain Bacteria; kingdom Pseudomonadati; phylum Bacteroidota; class Sphingobacteriia; order Sphingobacteriales; family Sphingobacteriaceae; genus Mucilaginibacter; species Mucilaginibacter sp. P1_A3. Next base: position 429,754 of record NZ_JBFTZJ010000003.1, on the reverse strand, counting down.
GCAAACGAGGGGATGCGCGGTTTCCAGGATATTTTAAACAGGTATAAGGCGCAGCACAATTTAAATATTACCTACAAAATTTTTGATGTTCGCAGGGGTTGCGAAGTACCGGGGCTTGATTTTGATATCTACATTTCGAGCGGTGGCCCAGGTAGTCCGCTGGACGAAGGAACGGAGTGGGAGAAAAAATTCTTCAGGCTGACAGACAGATTGGAAGATCATAACCTATCCAATACAACAGATAAAAAGCATGGCCTGTTTGTTTGCCATTCCTTCCAGCTGATGTGCCGTAAGTACGAATTGGGCGATATTAATACCCGTCGTTCCCCCTCATTTGGCGTATTACCCGTACATAAAACTGAACAAGGCTTTAACGAGCCTGTTTTTGAAGGCCTTGCCGAACCTTTCTATGCCGTGGATTCGCGCAGCTGGCAGGTGATCAACCCCAACCAAAACCGGTTTAAGGAATTAAACATGCAATTGGTAGCTATTGAAAAAGAGCGTCCTCATATTGATTTACCGAGGGCTTTGATGGCTATCCGTTTTAATGAGTATTTTTTTTCGACCCAGTTTCACCCCGAGGCTGATGCCAACGGAATGCGAAACCTGTTGTTAAAAGACGAAAAGAAACAAGAAGTGATCAACGAGCATGGTGATGTAAAATATAAAGAAATGCTGCAGCACCTTGCCGATCCTGAAAAGATAACCCATACGCAAAAAACCCTGATCCCTAACTTTTTAGATCAGGCTGTGATGAGCTTGCAGGGGGTAATGTAACCCATACTATCCATCTCATTTGTCATCCTGAGTCGTAAAATCCGGTGGCCTCTGAAGGAGAAAATGCCGTAACAAAAATGGCTGTCATCCTGAGCCTGTCGAAGGATAGCGGGCAAAGGCCTCTCCGCGCGAGTCTTCGACAGGCTCAGACTGACAGACCCACACGCCTCAAAATCCAATACGTCATGGTTAACATAGTGAAAAATCTGTTATCGAACTATGCATATCGTATAAGCTTGGTGCACATTACTATTACAATGACAAAGTTTCTAATCCCCATTAACCAACAAAGCCGCAACCTTAAATGGTCGCGGCTTTGTTATTATATAGATAATTACTCCTTAGTTACTCTTGCCATCCTTATTATCCGGATTAAATAACTTCGCTTTGTCAACCTTTTCAACCACCATGCCATCGGCAAGTGTTTTTGATATGGCTGCATACGGAGCCGATACAACTTCATCGCCACTTTTAAGGCCGCTTAGTACCTGGATGTAAGTATCATTCTGAATACCGGTAGTTACCTGTATTTGTTTAAGCTTGGTGCCGTTTAACACAAAAACATATTCTTTTGATGGTTGTGTTAACTGCGGTTTGCTTTTATCATCATCTTTCTTTGGCGGACCATTCTGTTCTTTTTTCTCCTCGCGGGTTGTAACCGATTGAATAGGCACCGATAATGATTTAACCTGGTTTGTATTAATATCAACAGTAGCTGTCAATCCCGGGCGGAAAGGAGAAGGGTTATCGGCAGTTTTTTTAAGCAAAGCCACATATGATGCAGCATTGATACGCACCTTAACCGTGAAGTTAGTTACCTGATCGGCAGTTGTACCAACTACGTTGGCCGAGCTTCCTATTTCAGAAACTACTCCGGTAAACTTCTTGCCTAAAAACGCGTCGATCTCGATATTTGAAGAATCACCTAAAGAGATGCGGTTAATATCGTTTTCATTCACATCCACGTTCACATCCATTTTGCTCAGGTCAGATATGGTCATGATCTCGGTACCTGCAAACTGCTGGGTTCCTAAAACACGCTCGCCCAATTCAATTGAGAGCTTTGATACCACACCATCAACCGGAGAGTAGATGGTTGTTTTGGCCAGGTTATCCTGTGCTTCTTTAACTGATGCTGATGATTGTGCCAAACCATACTGAGAACCTATAACGTTTTGTTTTGCTGCTTCAAGTGATGCTTTTGCACCTTCAAAAGCCGCTTTAGCGTTTTCGTATTCTGATACGGTAAGTACCTTATTTTTATAAAGTTCCTGGCTGCGTTTAAAAATACCAGCCTGGTTGTTAAAAGTTGCCTCGGCTTGTTTCAACATCTGGCCAGAGTTACCTACACTTGCCTTTTGGGTATTGTATGATGCAATGGCACGATCATAACCAGACTTTAAAATGTCCGGACGGATTTTACATAGCAACTGGCCTTTTTTAACCACGTCGCCTTCCTTTATAGGCAATTCAACTACCTCGCCAGATACTTCCGGGCTTATCTTAACTTCAATATGTGGTTTAATTTTACCACTGGCAGATACCGTTTCATTAATTTCACGTACATCGGCTTTTTCGGTAGCAACCTGTGTTAAAGGAGGTTTACCAATTAAGCCGGTCGCTTTAGCTATGATTAGCAGAACGACCAGAGCGCCAAGCCCTATCAGAATATATTTAGTAGTTTTTCCCATGATTATGAGTTTGGATATTTACGGTTTTAGATTTTTTTATTTATAATGATATCGGTTTGCCAAGATAGTAATCAATCACTTTTGCCCTAAACACAACCATATATTGTGCGTTGATCATATCAAACTGCGATTTATTAAGGTTGGTTAAAGAGGTATTATAGTCAAGCGAGTTTACCAAACCAACATTATAGCGCTGTTGGGTAATATTAAAAGCCTCTTTATTAGCCTGGTAAGTTTGCGTATATGACAGGTATGATTTTTCGGCAGCTTTTACATCCAATACGGCCTGGTAAATGATCTTGCTCAGGTTGTTGCGGGCCAGCTGTGTGGTTAACCTTGCACTTTCGTATTGAATTTTTGCTTTACGTACCGATGTACGTGCACTAAAACGGTTGAATATAGGGATCTGTAAACTAACCCCTGCCGATTGATTAAAGTTATCGCTAAGCTGTTTAAAAAATGGGTACTTATTATATACCGGGGCAACATTAGGTAATGTTGCGGGTTGGTTGCGGTTACCATTCACAAAGCCAATGGTATCTACCCTGCCTGTAGGTGTAACGCCGCCAAACAAAGTACGTGCATCAGAATAGTTTGAACCCAATTGCCCAAATAATACCAGGCTTGGGTAATAATTACCCTGGGCTATTTTAATTCCCTGTTGGGTAGCTTTTTCCCTTTGCTCTGCCAACAGCAGGTCAGGATTAACTAATTGAGCGGTTTTTAAAACCTCCTCCGCATTATATAATGTTTGAATGTCAGTTAGCTTACTGATATCCGGTTTCTCAACAACTATATTTTCCTGCGGGCCCATTTCCATATATTGCTTTAACGTGAGCAATGAAATTTCATAGGCATTTTGGGCATTGGTATAGTTCAGGTCTGCAGTAGATACAGTTGCTTTAGCCTGAGACAGATCTGCCAGTGTTTGGTTGCCAACATCAAAGTTTTTTTGAGCCCTGTCTAAAGTTATCTTCGATACATCAATTTGCTGCTGGGCGGCTACTACCAAATCCTGGTTGGTTAAAACCTGCAAATAAGTAGTAACCACATTTAAAATAAGATCGTTCCTTACTTTTGCAGTTGCTGTTTTATCCGCATCCAATAATAACTTGTTCTGAATGATGGTATTGCGCAGCTGCCCACCCTGGAACAAGGTTACCTGGCTTTGTATGGTACCGTTTAAGGCAAAAATACGCTGATTGATAAACTGGTTGGTTGAAGGGTCAATATTACGGCCAAAGTTAAATGAAGCTTGAGGACCTGCCGTAAGGTTTGGCAACCGGTTATATTTTGATTGTTTTAAGGTTTCATCATCCAAAGCCTCAGTAAATTGCGATTGCTTGATGTTAAGGTTGCGCTCCAAAGCCAGGTTTACTGCTTTTTGCAAGGATATCACTTCCTGCGCCTTAGCCCTGAAGCTTAGCGACGAAAACAGTATGGTGCAAATAACAGTTGCTTTAAGTGATAATAGTAATTTTGGTTTCATAAGGTTTTTCTATACAATGGTAAGCAACTGTTTACTACATTGCAATGTTGATTTCTATATATCGGAAAATTTAACATTTATTTTTTTATTTGATATGTACCTGGTTAAAACTCCATGGCTGTTAAAAAAGCTCTATCCCGAACTAATTTGGAACGTAAACCAAAGCAACCGTTGCATTTATCTCACTTTTGACGATGGACCTATACCTATTGTTACACCCTTTGTATTAAATATTTTAAAACAATATGAGGCCAAAGGCACATTCTTTTGCATTGGCGATAATGTGGACAAGCATCCGGATATTTTTGAGCAGGTTGTAAAAGATGGTCATGCCATAGGCAACCATACCTATAATCACCTCAAAGGATGGAAAACAGATAACAAAACCTACCTCGATAATTTTTTACTCACCGATAAATTATTGGATACCGATCTTTTTCGTCCGCCGTATGGGCGCATTAAAAAACAGCAGGTGAAAGATTTGAAAACAGCACGCCCCAATGTCAAGATCATCATGTGGAACGTGCTAAGCGGCGATTTCGACATCAACTTAAAACCCGAAGATTGCCTTAAAAATGTATTGAAACATACCCAAGCCGGATCAATAGTAGTTTTTCATGATAGTTTGAAAGCTTTTGAGAGGCTGGAATATGTTTTGCCAAGGGCGATGGAGATTTGGAGTAAAGCGGGATATAGTTTTAACGCCCTAATCCCTAAAGAATTTATTTAATTGTGGGTTCAAAATTCTTCCGGCAACGATTGCGTAGTTTTAATTGACCATATTCTTTTTTTGTTGTTCAGTAGTAATTAATCTTGTCAGCGGTATAAAATTATTCGATCAATTTATTGATTGACAGAACAATTACGCCATCATAGCCTAAAAAGTAACATACTTAAACCACAATGAAAAAGACAATCCTTCCAATTTTGTTCATGCTCATCGTTTCTGCTGCATTAGCACAGGAAACTGCTATTAAATACCTGTCGGGTACGGATAAAGATCATACCGTGCAATGGGATTTCTTTTGCACCGGCGGGAGAAACAGCAATAAATGGACAAAAATTAACGTCCCCTCTAACTGGGAACTACAGGGTTTTGGCACATACAACTATGGGCACGATAAAGTTAAAGCTAACGAACAGGGATTATATAAACACGAATTTACTGCGGGTAACTGGAAGGATAAGAAAATATTTATTGTTTTTGAAGGCTCGATGACTGATACCAAAGTGATGGTTAATGGCAAGCAAGCCGGGCCGGTACACCAGGGCAGTTTCTATCGCTTCAAATACGATATCACCGAATTGATAAAACCCAATGCGCAAAACCTGCTCGAGGTTACTGTTGATAAAACATCGGCAAATTCATCTGTAAATGATGCAGAACGCCGGAACAGTGATTTCTGGGTTTTTGGAGGCATTTACCGTCCTGTTTACCTGGAAGTTGTACCGGCCACTTTTATTGAAAGGCTTGCCGTAAATGCCAAGGCCGATGGTTCATTTCAGCTTGACGTATATCCGCAAAACTTAAAAGGCGACGAAACTATTGAAGCCCAGGTACAAAAGCTAAATGGCGAAAATTTAGGTAAACCATTTGCTATTAAAGCAAACACCACAGATGAACACCTGGAGCTGAAATCGAACTTTAGCAAGCCCTTATTATGGAGTGCCGAATTTCCTAATTTGTACCAGGTGATAGTGGCTATAAAAAACAAACAGGGGGTTATTCATCGCGTTAAGCAAAAGTTTGGCTTCCGCACAGTTGAGTTAAGGCCAAATGATGCGCTTTATGTAAATGGCGCAAAAATAATGATGAAAGGTAGCAATCGCCATAGTTTCTGGCCCGAAAGCGGTCGCACTTTAAGCCACAATATTCATTTAATGGATGTTAAGCTAATGAAGCAGATGAACATGAACGCGGTACGCATGTCGCACTATCCGCCCGATGCGGATTTTTTGGATGTGTGCGACTCCTTGGGGCTTTATGTGCTGGATGAACTAACTGGCTGGCAAGCCAAATATGATACTACGGCAGGCCGTAAATTAGTTAAAGAGCTGGTTATAAGAGATGTAAATCACCCTTCAATCCTTTTTTGGGATAATGGCAACGAGGGCGGCTGGAACCGGGGATTAGACAACGACTATGCCTTATACGACCCTCAAAAACGTACGGTGATACACCCCTGGGAAAAGTTTAACGGTACCGATACCAAGCATTACCCAGATTACAATTACATTGTTAACGCGGTGGCTACCGGGCAGGAAGTTTTTTTCCCTACAGAATTTATGCACGGCCTTTACGACGGTGGCGCGGCGGCCGGGCTGGATGACTTTTGGGGCCTTATGGTGAAACACCCTCATGGAGGCGGTGGTTTTATATGGGCGCTTTTGGATGAAGCGGTTATCCGTACAGATAAAAATAATACCTATGATTCTGACGGTAACCATGCACCTGATGGCATTGTTGGGCCGCACCGCGAAAAGGAAGGCAGTTTTTATGCCATTAAAGAGATCTGGTCGCCGGTTTATATAAACCCACAGCCTGTTAACGCAAACTTCAACGGAAAAATCCCCGTCGAAAACAGGTATTCCTTTACTAACCTTAACCAATGCTCATTTAAATGGAAACTGGTTAAATTTCCATCGGCACATGAAAAAACTACAGCAGCCATTGTAAATGCAACCGGCTTACCGGCAGCCCCCGATCTAAAGCCAGGCGAAAAAGGGTTATTAAATTTAGCCTTACCAACATCGTGGTCAAAAAGCGATGCGCTTTATCTTACCGCTTACGGGCCGGATAAGAAAGAAATATTTACATGGAGCTGGGCAATCACCAGTCCGGCAACTATCGCCGGTAAAATTGCGTCAATGCCCGTTAAATCAGCAATAAAAACAGACGAAACAGATCAATCCCTTCGTGTACAATGCGATGGGATAAGCTATTATTTTGATAAAGCTACCGGGTATATTCAAAAGGTTGTTAAACCTGCAGGCACTATCTCTTTATCAGGCGGACCAGTTTTGGCAGGCGTAAATACCAGCTTAAAATTATTTACGCATAAAGCTGTTAACAAACAATATATTATTGAAGCCGACTACCAGGGCGGAGGAGCATTACACATAAAATGGACATTCACCCCCGGCCACCCCGTTAAACTGGAATATCAACATACCCAGCAGGGTGATGCCGATTTTACCGGAATCACATTCAATTATCCCGAAGAAAAAATTACCGGCATGAAATGGCTTGGCCAGGGACCTTACCGGGTTTGGAAAAACAGGCTGAAAGGGCAACAGTTTGGCGTTTGGCATAAAGCTTATAATAACGCTATTACAGGTGAAACCTGGGGATACCCCGAGTTTAAAGGTTACCATTCCGAAGTTAATTGGGTAGTGATAGAAAATAAAGAATCACCGTTCACTGTTTATACAGCAGATAAAAACATGTACCTGCAAATGCTGCACCCAGCCAGGGAAAAAGATGCACTTAGCAACAATAACGTTGAGCCCGCTTTTCCCGAGGGTAGTATCGGGTTTTTAAATACCATAAGCCCTATTGGCACCAAGTTTCAGGCGGCAAAAGTAATGGGGCCACAAAGCCAAACAAATCATATTAACGGCGAACCGGTAAACGGCACGCTATGGTTTGATTTTACGCGTTGATCATAACCAAAATATTAAACCAATCAATACAAATAAAACCCTATGAAAAAACATCTTCCTTTAACCGCCCTATTGTGTTTGGGCATTGCGGCATGTGTATTGCCGTCCTATGTTTTACACGAAATAAAGCCGGTTAAAAAAAGCGACGAGCCAGCTCTCATTACGTTAAAAGTACAACCCATTGCTGATAAATTGTACTCGCCAACAGCCCTAACATTTCCTGGCAATGGCGATATCTGGGTTACTGAGCAACCCGGAAAAATACGGGTAATAAAAAATGGAAAGTTAATTGAAGAGCCTTTGCTTGACCTCAGGAGCAAAATGCTAAAAGTAAATAAAGGATATGAAGAGCGCGGATTGTTAGGGATTTGCCTGCACCCACAATTTAAATCCAATAAAAAATTCTATGTATTTTACAGCGCGGCGTCAAGCCAGGCATCGGATCACAAGGATGTTATAGCCGAATATAAATTGTCGCCAAATTCAAACCAGGTTGACGTTAACAGCGGCAGGATCATACTCTCAGCCGAGAAGCCGGCCGGAAATCATGATGGTGGCTGTATACAGTTTGGCAAAGATGGTTATTTGTACATTTCATTTGGGGATGGCGGCGGCCAGGGTGATAAGCATGGCGACTTTGGGAACGGGCAAAGTATCAATACCTGGCTTGGCAAAATCCTGAGGGTTGATGTTAATACAGCATCTGGATACGTAGTACCCAAAAGCAATCCATTTGTTGACCGAAAAGATGCAAAGCCAGAAATATGGGCGTATGGTTTCCGTAACCCTTATCGGTTTTCTTTTGATAAGGCATCCGGGCAATTGTTTGCCGGTGATGTAGGTCAGGATTTGTGGGAAGAAGTTGATATTGTTACAAAGGGCGCCAACTACGGTTGGAGGCTAATGGAAGGGACGCATTGCTATAATCCAGCCAGCGGTTGTGATGTCAAGGGTATTACCATGCCAATTACCGAATATAGCCATACTGAGGGCATATCTGTTATAGGTGGTTATGTTTATAACGGCACACAATTGCCCGCTTTAAAAAGCAAATATGTGTTTGCCGATTGGGTAGGAAAAGTGTTTTATTTACAAAAAGCAGGCACTAAATGGCTACGTGGTAAAATTACTTTGCAAAACATCCCCGCCAACTCAAAAATACTGGGATTTGGCGAAGACCCTGCAGGCGAAGTGTATGTACTTACCAATGCCGATACCGGGCCTGAAAATGCAAATGGTGGCATTTATAAGCTGGTGAAAAACTAAACAGGGAAGCAACTTATTTAGAATTTCTCCAAATAACATTTACCCAATTGACTAACAGCTTTTAGTTGTAATTTTTGTAAATTCGCCGCACTACGCTCCTGTCAAGGGGTTTAGTGTCAATTCTTTTACTTTTCACCTAAAAATCAAATACAAATGGCTTTTGATTTAGATATGATCAAAAAAGTTTACGACCGCTACAGCACCCGTGTGGATGCTGCCCGTAAAGCGACTGGTAAACATTTAACTTTAACCGAAAAAATACTATACGCCCACCTTTCTGAAGGCGATGCCCAAAAAGCATTTGGCCGTGGTGTTGACTATGTTGACTTTGCTCCAGACCGTGTAGCCATGCAGGATGCAACGGCGCAAATGGCTTTATTGCAGTTTATGCAGGCTGGCCGTCCGCAGGTTGCTGTACCATCTACCGTACATTGCGATCACCTTATACAGGCAAAAGTTGGCGCGGTTGAAGATTTACATACAGCTATCGATATCAACCGTGAAGTTTATGATTTCCTGGCTTCGGTATCAGATAAATATGGTATTGGTTTCTGGAAAGCGGGAGCCGGTATTATTCACCAGGTTGTTCTTGAAAACTACGCCTTCCCGGGTGGTATGATGATCGGTACCGATTCACATACACCAAACGCGGGTGGTTTAGGTATGATAGCCATTGGTGTTGGTGGCGCCGATGCCTGTGATGTTATGGCCGGCTTACCATGGGAGCTTAAATTCCCTAAGCTTATCGGTGTTAAATTAACCGGTAAATTATCTGGCTGGACATCAGCTAAAGACGTTATTTTGAAAGTAGCAGGTATCCTTACTGTAAAAGGTGGTACCGGTGCTATTGTTGAATATTTTGGCGAAGGTGCACGTTCACTTTCTGCAACAGGTAAAGGTACCATCTGTAACATGGGTGCCGAAATTGGCGCAACCACTTCTGTATTTGGTTACGATGAAAAAATCGCTACCTACTTAAGCGGAACAAAACGCGCTGATATTGCCGAGCTTGCAAATGCCGTTGCTGAGCACTTAACCGGCGACGACGAAGTTTACGCAAACCCTGAGCAATATTTTGACCAGGTTATCGAAATCAACCTATCTGAACTGGAACCACATATCAATGGTCCTTTTACACCAGATTTGGCCTGGCCTATCTCTAAATTTGCTACCGCGGTTAAAGAAAACAACTGGCCTGCAAAATTAGAAGTTGGCTTGATAGGTTCTTGTACCAACTCATCTTACGAAGATATCACCCGTTCTGCATCTATTGCAAAACAGGCTATTGATAAACACCTTACTACCAAGGCAGAGTTTACCATTACACCAGGATCAGAACTGGTACGTTACACCGTTGAGCGTGATGGCTACCTGGATACATTTACCCAAATGGGCGGTGTTGTATTGGCTAATGCCTGCGGACCATGTATTGGTCAATGGGCACGTCATACAGACGATCCTACCCGTAAAAATTCTATCATCACATCGTTTAACCGTAACTTCGCTAAACGCCAGGATGGTAACCCTAACACACACGCGTTTGTAGCATCTCCGGAGATTGTAACAGCTTTGGCTATTGCAGGTGATTTGACTTTTAACCCGCTTACTGATACTTTAACTAACCTTAATGGCGAACAAGTTAAGCTTGATGAACCATTAGGTATTGAAATGCCGGTTAAAGGTTATGCTGTTGAAGATGCCGGTTACCAGGCCCCTGCCGAAGATGGCAGCCAGGTGCAGGTATTGGTTGATCCAAAATCAGCCCGTTTGCAATTATTGGAGCCGTTTACCGCATGGGAAGGTACCGATATTAAAGGCTTGAAATTGCTGATTAAAGCAAAAGGCAAATGTACTACCGATCATATCTCTATGGCTGGCCCGTGGTTAAAATTCCGTGGTCACCTGGATAACATATCAAACAATATGCTGATTGGTGCTATCAACTACTTTAACAACACTGCCGATAGCGTTAAAAATGAATTAACCGGCGAATACGGACCTGTACCAGCTACTCAACGCGATTACAAAGCAAATGGCATTGGTTCAATAGTAGTAGGCGACGAAAACTATGGCGAAGGTTCTTCACGTGAGCACGCGGCCATGGAGCCACGTCACTTGGGCGTACGTGCCATACTGGTAAAATCATTTGCCCGTATCCACGAAACCAACCTGAAGAAACAAGGTATGCTGGGTATCACCTTTGCAGATAACAACGACTACGATAAGATCCAGGAAGACGATGTGATTGATATCAACGGCTTAACAACATTTGCCCCAGGCAAACAGTTAACCGTAGTATTAAACCATAAAGACGGTTCTGTTGATTCATTCGCGGTAAACCATACTTATAACGCTCAGCAAATTGAGTGGTTTAAAGCAGGTGGCGCATTGAACATCATTCGTAAACAAATGGCATCTTAATAAGGCTGAAAGCCGAAAGGTTAAAGCTGAAAGCTAATTATATGAGCCTCCCTTTGGGGAGGCTTTTTTGTTGGCCAATTAACTAACTTTACTATGCCTATAATCAATACACTATGCGAACCATACCGGGTATTCTTATTTTATTGCTAATTACGATTCATACACATGCACAGCAGAATTTAGTTAAACAGTCTCGTGTAAGCCCAATAAATTCAGTTAGCAGCGTTAAATACCATGGAGATAGTATTTCAATCAATCAAATGGTTATTGTTAAAAATAAAAACTTGCAGGCATTTATTACTGATCTTCAAAAAACAAGTTTGTCTTCGTCCAATAAATTGGGGGATATGCCAGGATTTGTTAAGTCCTTTTTAGAATCCTTTGGCAATGTCAACTTTACCATAGCAGAACCCGGGCAAGATTGGAATTGCTGCTGCGACCAAAACGATCAATTACCAAACCGGCAGCTTATTTGCCAGGGCAAAAATAAAAATCTATATTTTATCAGTTATCTTACAGGAGGATTTGCAGAAACTCAACACCTTGTTTTGATACGATATAAAAATGAAATAATAACAGATTTTTGGACCGGAACATTACAAGGGCATTAACAACCAAACCCGCTATTATTAAATATTTAATAAAGAGCAAAAATGAACACTACTCATTAAGTATTTAAATTCCAACCTACGCTCGCTACGAATTTAAAAAGCCTGAAGCTAATTGCTCCACTTTTCGCAGTTTTTTATTGGTTATTAATAATGATTAATTTAAATTTCTTCCGTTTATCTCGTATTTTGTGATCAATGGGGTTATTTGATATATTTAAAAAGAAAGAACCGACCTTTGAAGCTTTGCTAAAAAAGGCCGTCGTCGAACCTGCATATCGAATAGACATTTATGCAAGAATACTCTCTGAAAAATTCTTTGTATTGACCGAAGAAGGTATGTTTCCGCAAGGCTCATTTATTACAAACGGCAACACAAAGGCCCAGGTTCGAACATTAAACAACGGTAGTGTACCGATCTTTACTTCAACGGACAGAATTTTTGATGGCGGAGTAATTAAAACAGAGGTTTGCTTTTTAGAACTCGAGGGGAAAGACCTCTTAAAGATGTCGACTGGAAAAGCACTGATCATTAACCCCTATTCCGATTTCGGAAAAGAAATTCTCCCTTCAGAAATTGAACAAATATTAGATGGGAGTATTTTAACGTAAAACCAACTTAAGCTCGTTATGATAAGTGCTCATATGGAATAGCGTTTATAATACGATGGAAGAATAATGAAATATTCTTCATAACCCAAACGATGTCATCGCGAAACCAAGCTAAGCGTCTCTTATAAATGAGTGCAAGAAGATTGTACTATCACTTTTACACAATATTCAGTAAACCACCCGGCTGTATCTTAGTCTAACTAATCTAAACAATCGGGCCATGAAAAATCATTATTCATTTACTGCAGGTATTTGCTTATTGTTATCTTCCTGTGCTGTTCCTATTACTTATTTTGGCGATAGGCTGTCCCCTACAACATTTGTAGAAATCTATTATTCTACCCATGATGTTAAAAGGGAATACAAGGTTATCGGCCATTTAACCTGCGAAAATTATCCGAAGCAGGAAGCTGTAAAGCAAAGACTATCAGAATACGCCAAAACCGTTGGTGCAGATGCCGTAGTTATTTTAGGCACCGATGCCACCAAGAATAACCAGGCAGCTATAGTAAATGCCGATGCGTTGAAGTATACAGATAAATAATACAGTGACAATCTATGTGACCGCGCCCTTTATAGACTGTATTGACACGTCTTTTGATTCTTATCAATTAATAAAACCGATTGTCATTTCGAGCGAACCAGAGGAGGAATTGAGCGCTGGCGGTGAGGAGAAATCTTATATAAGCGACAAGCGAACATGCAGGTCGTATAAAACTTCTCCTCCCCCCCTTCTTTTTCCCCACGCCTGTTCGGTCGAAATGACATTTTCTTTCACTAAAAAGCTATCTCCTCACAGTAGTTCCTTTCAAGCGTTTAAAGCCCCTTCACCACCCTCTTCAACACCAACAGATTTTGCCCGTTTAAACTATAACCCGAGATATTATTCTGATATAAATTCACCAGCTTATCATAATACAATACCAATACCGGCGATTGCTCCATCACCAGGTTATCCATTTGCTGGTACAGCGCATAGCGGGCCGAATCATTTTTTACGTGGTAAGTTTGTTCAAACAACGTATCAAACTTTTTATTGTTAAAGCCGGTATAATTAGGCCCATAAGGAATTTTGTTTTTGGAGTAGAAAACCGACAGGTAGTTTTCACCATCCGGGTAATCGGCTATCCATTGCCCGTAAAAAAAGTTAATTCCGTTTTTGGATACTAACTCACGCAAACTGGCGCCCTGCGTAATTTCTACGCTGGTTTTAATACCGATCCTATCCAGCTGACCTTGTACATACTCTATCAGGCTGCGATAGCCAACTGTGGTGGCTAATGATATTTCGGGTAGGTTTTTACCGTCTGGGAAACCGGCCTCTGCGAGCAATCTTCGCGCTTTTTCCGGATCGTAGGAATACCCTTTAACACATTTACCATCAAAACCAGGCATGCCCTGCGGTATAAAGCCCGAGTACCCCGGTGTACCCATGCTATTGCGCAGATACTTGATCATCTTTTGCCTGTCGATAGCATAGTTTATAGCCTGCCGCACTTTCAATATTTTCAGGGGCGATTTTTTTACAATGGCCAGGTTACTATCCACCAGGATCCCCAGATACATGGTATTTAAATACGGCGCCGTATTCAGGATGAACTTACCCTTATATTTTTGCGTTACCTTGCCCGATTTGGTAAGAATATCATCGCGGTAGCTGCCATCAATATCATTCAAAAAGTCGAGCTTCTTTTTCACAAACTCCAAAAAGGAGGTTTGCTTATCGGCAATAAAAGTAGCCCTGACGGCATCCAGGTATGGCAAGCGTTTACCCTTTTTATCAAACTCCCAATACTTATCATTTTTAAGCAGTACCAGCACTTCACCCTCTTTCCAATACTTCAGCTTAAAAGGACCGGTACCTATGGGATGACTTCTGAAATCCTTACCATAAAACTCCACCACCTCTTTTGGCACTACAGAGCAATACTGGGCCGTAAGCATACTCAAAAATGGCGCGAAGGGCTGTTTAAGCTTTATTAAGAACGTGCTATCATCAGGGGCAGAGAATGCACGCTTATCATCCACCTTATCGCTAAAGATCCAGGAGCCGGATGAAGCCACTTTTGGATCAATCAACCGGCCAAAGCTGTAAACAAAATCTGCCGCTACAGCTTTGCGCCCGATGCCATTTGCAAAATGGGGATCGTCATGAAAATAAACATCATTGCGCAGGTGGAAAGTGTAAAGTAAACCATCGGCAGATACCTGCCAGCTTTTGGCAATGCAGGGAGTAACTTTTAAACTATCATTAATCTGTACCAGCCCGTTAAAAACCTGGTTATCCATCCAAATGGTATAATGGTTGCGGCAAAAAGCCGGATCGAGCGAGGTGAGGCCTTCCTCCAGGTTAATATTAAAAACTGCCTTGCCCGAACTGGGCGATTTTGTATAGCAAGCCGAAAGCTGAAACATCAGCACCAATAGCAGCAATACAACCAGTTTATTCATCAAAAGCTAATGTAATAATTATTGAATTAGCGACTTAGTGAGTTAGCGATTTATTACTTAAAGATGAAGTTTTTAATTAGTGAGTGGTTGGATTAGGTTGATTAGGTGAGTGGTTATAGTTTGTTGGTAAAGGCACCAACGTATTAAAGGTGTTCGCTTTTATGAGGGTATTGTCATCAATGGATCCCCATTAAAAACAACATTTCTGATAATCAATTAATTAAGTGTTCTGATTATTCAGATCAAAAAATAATGTATTGATAATCAACAAGTTAATTTTCGTAAAACAACCCGATCCGAACATCCCGAACACTTGATTTTTGAAAGTCCGAACACTGACATGATCCTGTCAGTTTAAATAAATCCATAAAAAAAGGCCTCCCAAAACAGAAGGCCTTTTATATCTATAAAAATCCGAAATCGAAATTCCGAAATCCGAAATCAAAACTATACCTCGGCTAAATGCTCGCCGGTAACGGTTTCTTTAATTTTAGCTTCCAGTTCTTCCATCAGTTCCGGATTGTCCAATATCAGTTGTTTAACCGCATCACGACCTTGGCCAAGGCGGGTTTCGCCATAGCTGAACCATGAACCTGCTTTTTTAATGATGTTATATTCAACACCTAAGTCGATAATCTCGCCGGCTTTGGAAATACCTTCACCAAACATAATATCAAACTCAGCAATACGGAACGGCGGCGCCACTTTATTTTTAACGATCTTCACTTTTACGCGGTTACCAGAAACCTCGTCGGTATCCTTAATCTGCGAAATACGGCGTACATCTAAACGCACCGAAGCGTAGAACTTTAAGGCGTTACCACCTGTTGTAGTTTCGGGGTTACCAAACATCACACCAATTTTATCACGCAACTGGTTGATAAAAATACAGCAACATCCGGTTTTGCTGATGGTACCGGTTAACTTACGTAAAGCCTGTGACATTAAACGTGCATGAAGACCCATTTTTGAGTCACCCATTTCTCCTTCAATCTCCGCTTTAGGAACTAACGCGGCAACAGAGTCAATAACTAAAATATCAATAGCTCCTGAACGGATCAGGTTATCAGCAATTTCCAGGGCCTGCTCACCATTATCAGGTTGAGAGATCAATAGGTTCTCCACATCAACGCCCAATTTCTTGGCATAAAAACGATCGAAAGCATGCTCCGCATCAATAAATGCCGCGATGCCACCTTTCTTTTGCGATTCGGCAATGGCATGAATAGCCAATGTGGTTTTACCAGATGATTCAGGGCCATATATTTCAATAACTCTACCTTTAGGTAAGCCACCAACACCTAAGGCGATATCAAGCCCTAAAGAGCCGGTTGATATAACTTCTGTAGGCTCAATAACGGAATCACCCAATTTCATGATGGTACCTTTTCCGTATGATTTTTCAAGCTTATCCAGTGTAAGCTGTAATGCTTTTAATTTATCCGAGTTATTTTTATCTATGTTAGCCATCTTCAAATTTTCTTCAACAAATATAAATGTTTTATTTTAAAATACTAATTTTTTTAGTAATTTATTTAAAAAGCGTCATTGCGAGGTACGAAGCAATCTCCAAACTATACAGTACAGGCCATGCAAGTCCGATCTGCTTATGTAGAGATTGCTTCGTGCCTCGCAATGACGGGTGGGTTTATTATTTATGTTGAAATTAATCAACCTAATAATACCAATCAAATATCTTTATCCACACTACGCTTCTTCAATTCTTTACTAATCACGTTTAAAGCCTTTTTCTTTTTAGCTTCTTTTACTTTTTTGATTTTGGCAGCTTCGGCGCGTAATAGTGCGGCCTCGGTATTGTTACGTTCATAATACCTGCAAAACCAGGTTAGCGGGCATATCTCGCACTTAGGGCTGCGGGCCACACATATATAACGGCCATGTAATATCAGCCAGTGATGGGCAACGCCTATATATTCTTTTGGGATGTGTTGAATCAACTGCTTTTCTACTGCCAACGGGGTGGTAGCGTTGTTGGTTAAACCTATCCGGTTGCTTACCCTGAAAACATGGGTATCAACAGCCATTGCAGGCTCATCAAACACTACCGAAGCTATAACGTTTGCCGTTTTTCGACCAACACCCGGCATTTTTTGTAAATTTTCTATTCCTGAAGGTACTTCGCCGTTGAAAACTTCAACCAGCATTTTACCCATACCAACCAAATGTTTGGCTTTATTGTTAGGATAGCTCACACTACGGATATAAGTAAAAACTTCTTCGGGTGTAGAAGCTGC
Source organism: Mucilaginibacter sp. P1_A3 (assembly GCF_056406855.1). Lineage (NCBI taxonomy): Bacteria > Pseudomonadati > Bacteroidota > Sphingobacteriia > Sphingobacteriales > Sphingobacteriaceae > Mucilaginibacter > Mucilaginibacter sp. P1_A3. The sequence goes on along the minus strand of NZ_JBFTZJ010000003.1, from coordinate 412,521 downwards.
CAGATCCTCCGGCGTAGGGAAACGTTCAAAAAGAGCAGGCGTAACCTGGTTAATTCGCTTATCTGTGCATTGTGCCGATAAAATGACCGCCACCAGCAACTGGAAGGGGTTATCATAATGAAGTTCGGTAACAGGGTTAGGTTGACTTTTAGAAAAATATTCAACAAAATGGCGGTAACGGTCGGCTTTCAGCATGTTAGTTCATTGGTTCGCTTGTTCATTAGTTCATTGGTAGCTGCATAATCCATTAACCTGGCTGCTTATTAGCTTATAATAATAATGCGGCATATCCAATACATTGCAATTATGCTCAATAAATCGCAATTGGCAAAACCGTTGAAATATCAGCTATAAAAATTTATCGAACTACTCACCGATGAACCAGTGAACTAATGAACCAATGAACTATTAAATAGAAAGGTTCATAAATCACTTATTGGCTTTTGGTTATTTCGATTCACATCGGGTAACCTTAATCAACAATTGTGATCTATGAACCAGTGAGGTTAGTAATGCTTACCGTAAACTCTTCGAGTAGTCCAAAATCTGGTGTATAGTTTGCACTTTGGGCTTCTTTTTCAGAAGGTCCAAATCGGCACGGATAGAGTTATAAAAAATCATATCATCCGCATCCAGATATTCATGTACGTTATCGTTCATCTGAGCTTGGTTAGCAGTTCCATTTAATGTTTTTGTAAAGGTTTCATCCATAAGCTTTTTTAATATAAATTTTATACGATTTATAACGGTGGCTTAAAGATAATATTTTGTTAAATGAAAATTAAATGAAATTTTTTTATTCTGCCATTTACTTATTAGTTACTAAGTATTTGATTTTTTGCTTGATAAGGACATTAACACAGAAAATCCGATTAACTGATAATTAATCAGCAACCGGATCTACATATAAAAATACCTAAACTTAATATTAATTTTTTAAACTCATTTCCTTGCCCTGCATCATCTTGCGCAGGTTATTGAGCGCATAGCGCATACGGCCAAGAGCGGTATTAATGCTCACCTCAGTTATATCGGCTATTTCCTTGAAACTCATATCGCCAAAGTGGCGCATAATCAATACTTCCTTTTGTTCGGAAGGTAACAGCTGTATCAACGATTTAAGGTCCTTATAGGTTTGGTCTCTAACCATCTTATCCTCGGTACTTTCATCGTAATTACCCAACACTTCAAAAATATCAAAGTCGTCGCCATTACTTACCATTGGAGCACGTTTTTCGCGTCGAAAATGGTCAATGACCAAATTATGCGCAATACGCGTTACCCAAGGTAAAAATTTACCTTCTTCGTTATACTTACCGGCTTTAAGGGTATTTATTACTTTTATAAAAGCATCCTGAAAAATATCCTCGGCAAGGTATTCGTCTTTTACCAAAAGATAAATAGAGGTGTATATTTTTGACTGATATCGTCTTATCAATTCTACCAATCCTGCTTCATCACCGGCAATATATTGATGGATTAGATCCTGATCACTCTTCAATTGAAAATCCATAGAACGTACTACTTTAAACTTAATTTTAGTTAAAATCTTCTTACAAGTAAAGTATCTTCTATAGTATGCTCCTTAGGGGTTAAGAAATTGTTACCTCAAATAAAACAATTTCTATCTTAAAAAGCAAATTATATTTTTTATTTACTTCTGTCTATCAGGTTAATTGCTGTAAATAAGCATCGGGGCATAAAATATTTTGACGCTTACCTGTTCGACGATTCTTTGTAAAAAAGGTTTAATTGCGATTCAAATAATCCTCACAATATATGCATCTAAAAATTTATCGTAAACAATTAAAAGTCAGTAAACTGTAAAGTCGATACCTAATTCAATATAAACAACCAAACAAAGTAAAACCAATTTGGATACTGCTAAATATTTTAGGATTTTTGCACTCGCAAAAAGTTCATAGTTAACAGATCATAGTTTATGGCAAATTTTTTGCCATTTTCTTCTGTTTAACTAATCCCTATGATCCATGAACTATGAACCATGAACTAATTCGAAGAATGAGTAAAGAAGCAGAAAAAGATCCGTCGAAACATATCATTATAAAAGGGGCACGTGTTCATAACCTTAAAAACATGGATGTGGCTATCCCCAAAAACAAGCTGGTTGTGGTTACGGGCATGTCGGGTTCGGGTAAGTCATCTCTAGCATTTGATACACTTTATGCCGAAGGTCAGCGCCGTTATGTAGAGAGCCTGTCATCATACGCACGCCAGTTTTTGGGCCGTATGAACAAGCCCGATGTAGATTATATTAAGGGCATTGCGCCCGCCATCGCTATAGAGCAAAAGGTGATTACCTCAAACCCGCGTTCAACAGTGGGTACCTCAACCGAGATTTACGATTACCTGAAGTTACTTTTCTCGCGCATCGGCAAAACCATTTCGCCTGTATCGGGCCTCCCGGTAAAAAAGGATTCGGTGACCGATGTGGTCAATTTTATACTATCGCTGCCAAATGAAACCCAGGTAACTTTATTAGCGCCATTATATCCGCATAATAACCGCAGCTTAAAAGAAGAGCTTGCCGTGTTAATGCAAAAGGGTTTTGTGAGGGTAGAGTACCAGGGCAAACTATCAAAAATAGAAGCTTTATTAGAAGATGCCAGCATAGTTGATGATGGCTCATGGCTTATTGAGGAAGCGAAAGGCGAAACCTTAAAGCTGAAAACTAAAAGCAAAAAAAAGGAAGTTGAAGCAGATACCGAAACTAACCTTACCACGCACCAGTCATCACTTACCTCCTACTCGGCAGTAAGAATTGTGGTCGACCGCATACATAAAAACGAAGAAGATGAAACTGTAAGCCGCCTTGGCGATTCTATACAGACCACCTTTTTTGAGGGGAAAGGCGATTGCTACGTGCGTTACCAGGAACCGGATGCCGACCAGGAAACGGAACGCTTTTTTTGCGACCGTTTTGAATTGGATGGCATAAAATTCGAAGAGCCGAGCCCCAATTTCTTCAGCTTTAATAACCCTTACGGCGCCTGCAAAAAATGCGAAGGCTATGGCAAGGTTATTGGCATTGATGAAGACCTGGTTATCCCGGATAAAAGCAAATCTGTTTATGAAGGTGCCATTGCACCCTGGCGCGGCGAAAAAATGCGCGAGTGGAACGATAATTTAGTAAAACATGCGTTAAAATTTGATTTTCCGATCCATCGCCAGTATAACCAACTTACGGCCAAAGAGCAAAGGCTGTTGTGGACGGGTAATAAGTTTTTCCGTGGCCTTGATGAATTTTTCAAGGAGATGGAGGCGCAAACCTATAAAATCCAATACCGTGTTTTGCTATCGCGATACAGGGGTAAAACCAACTGCCCCGAATGTAAGGGCAGCCGTTTACGCCAGGATGCCTCATACGTAAAGATCAGCGAACGCTCCATTACCGATGTGGTATTGATGCCTTTGGATAAAGCGCTGGAGTTTTTCCAGGGTTTAAAGCTAACCGAAACAGATTTAAAAATCGGCAAGCGTTTGCTCATGGAGATAACCAACCGCCTGGTGTTCCTGAATGATGTAGGCTTAGGCTATTTAACCCTTAACCGGTTATCAAACACCCTATCGGGCGGCGAATCACAGCGCATTAACCTGGCTACGTCCCTAGGCAGCAGCCTGGTAGGCTCCATATATGTATTAGATGAGCCAAGCATCGGTTTACACCCCCGCGATACCCAGCGGTTGATAGGGGTACTTAAATCCCTTCGTGATGTAGGCAATACCGTTTTGGTAGTTGAACACGAAGAAGAGATCATGAAGGCAGCCGATCATATTATTGATATTGGCCCGGAAGCAGGTACTCATGGAGGCGAGCTGATATTTACCGGCACCTATGACGAAATTATAAAGGACGATAACAGTTTAACCGGCAGATATTTGAGTGGTAAAGAAGAAATTGCTATACCCGCCACTCGCCGAAAATGGAATGATTTTATTGAGATAAAAGGCGCCCGCGAAAACAACCTGCAACACGTTAACGCTAAATTTCCGTTAGGCGTGCTTACGGTGGTTACGGGTGTATCCGGCTCGGGCAAAACCAGCCTGGTTAAACGTATTTTAGCACCCGCACTCCAAAAAACGCTGGGCAATTACTCTGGCGAGCAAACCGGATCATACGACAGCATTGATGGCGATTATGCTAAAATTGAACAGGTAGAAATGGTGGATCAAAACCCTATCGGCCGTTCGTCGCGCTCAAACCCGGTTACTTATGTAAAAGCCTGGGATGAGATTCGTAACTTGTATGCCTCTCAACCAGTAGCCAAAGCAGCAGGCTTAAAGCCATCAGCATTCTCGTTTAACGTAGAGGGTGGCCGCTGTGATGTTTGCCAGGGCGAGGGCGAGGTGAAGATAGAGATGCAGTTTATGGCCGATATCTTTTTAACCTGCGAAACCTGCGGCGGCAACCGCTTTAAGCAGCATATCCTCGATATCACCTACAACGAAAAAAACGTTGCCGAAGTGCTGCATATGACCATTGATGAAGCACTCCTGTTCTTCGCCAAAGAGCCTAAGATCATCGCTAAAATAAAACCTTTGGTTGATGTTGGCTTGGGCTACGTGCAATTAGGTCAATCATCAAATACATTATCAGGCGGCGAGGCACAGCGTATTAAGCTGGCATCTTTCCTGGTAAAGGGTAACAACACCCATAAAACACTTTTCATTTTTGATGAGCCAACTACGGGCTTACACTTTGCCGATATCAAAAAACTGCTTAAATCCTTTGATGCACTGCTGGATCATGGCAACACCATTATTGTAATTGAACACAATATGGATGTAATAAAATGTGCCGACTGGGTTATTGACATCGGCCCAGAAGGTGGCGACCGTGGCGGTAAAGTTGTTTTTGAAGGCGTGCCCGAGACATTGATCAAAGAAAAAAAATCACATACCGGCCATTATTTAAAAGAACGATTCGGAAAATAAAACCGCTGCTTTTTTTTCTGAACCAGATTAAGCAGACTTTCCAAATTATAGAATTTCCCTTTGTTAGAGGCGCAAAATATGCGCCTCTAACTATATACAGCGTACATTCCAGTTTGAATTTCCACGCCGGAGACACCCTCTACGCACTCCACATTAAAAATAATTTCAGCTTGAATTTTATTTTGATATTCCAATCAGGAATATTTACATTTGATACACAAAGCCAATAAACTAATCTATCTCCCTTTTAAACAAGCCTTTAGCTTGCATATTTTTCTTTTATTGTTAACCACTAATCTATAAGATCATGCCAGGTACAAAAGAATTTTATGACGATGTCCGCCCCATGTTTGGCGGTCATATTTCACAAAGCCAGATTGATGGCATCGAAAACATTTTAAAAGCTATCGCAGAAGCCGGTATCACTGATGAACGCAAAGCAGCCTACATGCTGGCTACTGTTTTTCATGAATGTGCCAAAACCATGGAACCCATTGCCGAATTTGGTAAAGGCGCCGGGCACCCTTATGGTCAAAAGTTTAAAATGGGGAGTGGCCCTGGTCATCGCGTTGCCTACAGTTCCCCGGATAAATTATACTATGGCCGGGGTTATGTACAATTAACCTGGTATGAGAATTATGAAAGCATGGGCCGCTTGCTGCACGTTGATTTGCTCAACAACCCCGAAATGGCCTTGCAGCCCGAAATTGCCGCAGCCATCCTGGTGAAAGGAATGAGCGGTGGCTTTTTCACTGGTGCCGGTTTGGGTAAATATTTTAATGATAAAGTTACCGACTGGGTAAATGCCCGTAAAATAATTAATGGCCTTGATGCCGCCGAAATGATAGCCGGCTATGCGCAGGTTTTTCATAAAGGTTTAACCGAAGAAGTGGCTATGGCGTAGTGAAACCCGTGATTGCCAAAACTAAAATCTGGAGGAGAGGTTCCTATGATTTAATGAAACGCGTCGAGTTTTAAAATCAGGTGGCCTCTGAAGGAGAAATTGATGTAACAAAAATGGCTGTCATCCTGAGCCTGTCGAAGGATAGCGGGCAGAGGCCTCTCCGCGCGAGTCTTCGACAGGCTCAGACTGACAGGCCTACCCTCCTCGAGACATAAGCGTCATAGGTAGGCACGAAGCAATGCCGGGTGTTTTTTTGTTTTAACCCGATTTTTCAATAAAATCTCAGGTACTTAATTAAAGGATTTTTATTAGCCCAATCAGCCAACCAACCTACTTACCGCCTGTTTTTATGTACATGTAAACTATACCTCCAATAACGGTAATAGCTAATACAATAAGCCCGGTAACTCCTTTTTTCTTATCCTGGCGCATCAGCCAAACTAAAAATACAACCAGTGGCAGTACAAATACCGCCCAGAATATTAATGATGGAATGTTCATATAGCCCCCTAACCCCCTAAAGGGGGAATGTTAAATTTATACAAAGTTAATGATTACTATTCAAGCCTCCTCCCCTTTAGGGGCTGGGGGGCTTAAAATATCATCCTCGCCATAGGTGCAATTTCCTGCCCTACAAATTCTCCTTTTAAATATTTATAGTAACCTGCAATGGCAATCATGGCCGCATTATCAGTACAATACTCCATTTTTGGAATAAAACTTTCCCAACCATTTTTTTCACAAAGATCTGCTAAACCTAATCTTAAACCGGTATTTGCCGATACTCCACCTGCCAAAGCTAACTGCTTTATACCATATTCATTTGCAGGTTTCTGTAGCTTATTCAGTAATATCGTAACTATCCGTTTTTCAACAGAGGCGCAAATATCCGGCAGGTTTTGACTTATAAAATCAGGGTTCTTTGCCACATTATCTCTTATGAAATATAGTATGGATGTTTTTAGGCCGCTAAAACTAAAGTTAAATCCGGGGATCTGTGGTTCCGGAAATTTATACGCATTAGGATTACCCTGGCGTGCGTATTTATCAATCAACGGCCCACCCGGATATGGCAAGCCCAAAATCTTACTGGTTTTATCCATGGCCTCGCCGGCAGCGTCATCTAAAGTCTGGCCAATGATCTCCATATCAAAATAATCTTTCACCAACACTATTTGCGTGTGCCCGCCAGATACCGTAAGGCACAAAAAAGGGAATATTGGTTTATGATCACCAATAAAATGCGCCAATATGTGGGCTTGCATGTGGTTTATTTCAATAAGCGGAGCCTTTTGAGCCAGCGCAAATCCCTTTGCGAACGATACCCCAACTAAAAGTGAGCCTAAAAGTCCCGGACCGCGCGTAAAAGCTACTGCATCAATATCATTTTTGTTTACTTTTGCGTTCAATAATGCTTGTTGAACGGCCGGAACAATGTTTTGCTGATGAACTCTTGAGGCAAGCTCAGGAACAACGCCCCCATATGCTTCGTGAATGCTTTGATTGGCAATAACATTGCTCAATATTACACCATCAACGCAAACAGAGGCCGAGGTATCATCACATGAAGATTCAATTCCTAATATTACAGGCACGATTATGAATTATTGATTTATTGAATCAGCTAATTTGCGATTTATGAATATTTCCCAAACTATCATTCAATTAGATTGTAAATGAAGGGAAAAGCTCACTAAGTCAACAATTCAGCAATTCACTAATTAAAAAACACAAAGTTATTAAAAAAGCACTCAAAATAGTATTCGGGCTGGTGTTGTTGATATTATTGACACTGAGCATACTTTTATTGGCTTTTCAATATAAACCCGTGCAAACCTGGGCCGCTAAAAAAGCGGCCAAATATTTGTCGGATGAATTGAAAACCACCGTATCTATAAAAACCCTGTACATAAGGCCTTTTAGCTCCGTTGTTATTGAGGGATTATATATCCTTGATAAAAAAAAGGATACCCTGTTAAACACACCTAAGCTTGCTGTAGATATCAACGGTTTCTCGCTGTTTAACAGCATAAAAAAGCGTGTTATCAATTTTGAAAATATTGAGCTGGACAACGGCTCCTTTTACCTCAAAAAACAAAAAGATAGCACCACCAACCTTAAATTTATTATTGATTACTTCAACTCGGGCGGTACTGCCAAAAGCGATACCGCCAAAACTATCAGTAAACCCTGGACGCTTAATTTTGATAAGATTGTTATTAACAACTTTCATTTCAGGTATAAAAATCAGCTGGTTGATACAGTAATGCCACAGGTTAATTTTGAGGATATCGATGTTAAACACTTCAGCACGGTATTATTGGGAATGGACCTCAAAAACCACCTGTTTAAGGCCAATGTGCAAAAATTAACGCTGCAGGAAAAAAGTGGTTTCTATGTTAAAAACCTACGCTCCAATCTCACTATTGATACCAACCAGATCCTGGCGCAAAACCTTCATATTAAAACAGGGCACTCCGATCTGAAAGATTATTTCAGGATGCGGTTTAAATCATTTAACGATTTTAATGAATTTACAAGTAAGGTTTACATGGATGCCGATTTTAAATCATCACGTGTATCATCGGCAGATATAGCTTACTTTACAAGTGGACTTGAAAAGGTAAGCTTTGATCTTGGCTTAGAAGGACGCGCTCGGGGGCCGGTAAGCAATCTAAAATCCAAAGGTGTCACCATCACTGCCGGCCAGGCTACGTTTATAAAGGGTGATTTTAATTTAAGAGGTTTGCCGGATTGGAACAACACCGTTCTTGAACTAAAGTTCGACCAGATCGCTTCCAATAAAAAAGATATTGACTATCTCATAAGCCATTTTTCCGGTCAGCCAAACCTTAAAGTTCCCGATATTGTAAATAAGTTCGGCAATATCAATTTCACCGGCAGGTTCACAGGTTTACAAAATGATTTTGTAGCATATGGTATTTTTAAAACCAAACTTGGCCGCTTCGATTCAGACATCAATTTAAAGATAGACAAAAAAGGCAACCCCAGCTATAGCGGCAAACTGGATGCCTTCAACTTTGACCTTGGAACGCTGCTTGACGAGAGTTCTCTGGGCCGCACCACTTTTACATCAAATATAAAAGGCAGTGGAAACGACATCAAAACACTGAGCGAACAGGGAGATGCCCGAATCAAATACATCGACTTTAATAACTACACCTATAATAACCTAACAATCAAAGGCTCTTTTATAAAAAAACAGGCTAACGGGCATATCACCATTAATGATAAAAACGTAAAGCTTGATTTGAATGGAAAAGTTAATTTAAACCCCGAACTTCCATCCTATGATCTTACGGCAACCATTAAGGACGCCAAATTAAATGCATTAAAACTCATAAAGGATACCATTACCATAAGCGCCCAGTTAAAAACAGCTTTCTCTGGTAATGATCTTAAAAACTTACAGGGCAATATCCTGCTATCGCCGGTTAGAGTGATTGACCCACGCAATAACTACCTGGTTGATTCGCTGTATATTTCTGCAAATGGCATGGGCGAATCGAGAGAAATAGCCCTGAATTCTGATTTTGCAGATGCCAATATTAAAGGCAGCTTTGACCTGGCAACACTGCCATCGTACTTTAAAACCATCGTTAAAAAATATATCCCATCTTTAAAAACCACTATTGTACCCCCAAAGCCCGAGCAATTTGATTTTAACCTCACCATTAAAAACCTCGATCCGCTTACGGCAATATTTGTACCCGATTTAAAAATACCAGACCGGGGAACAATTACCGGCAAGTTTGATTCAAGGAATAAAACAGCTACGCTATCGGGCTATATTAAAACCATAAAATACGGTAAAACAATTTTCCACGATTTTATTATTGACGAAAGCACATCAGATAATTTGCTTGGCCTCAACCTTTCCTTAAGCCGGATTGATCTTACAGACAGCCTGTTTATAAAAGACATCAACATTACCAACTTCCTTAAAAATGATAGCCTCAACTTTAACATTAAGCTATCTGACAAAAACGCGGTAAATCAGCTGGATCTTTATGGCCTTGTTGAATTTGGCCGCGATGCCACCGCCAAACTCAAACTGCTGCCATCAGATGTGATATTGGAGAAAGAAAAATGGAAGATACAGGAGCAGGTAAGCATTCGCATCCTTGATGGCAAAACACAGGTATCGGGTTTCGAGCTATCGAATGGCATACAAAAGGTACGTATAAACGGGTTTATATCAGATAACCCAGCGGATGAGCTTAAGCTATCGTTTGAGAAATTCAACATGCGTACGCTTAACCAGCTTACCAAAACCTCGGGGATATTTTTAAAAGGCGCACTTAATGGGGACGTTAAACTTACCGGCATCACCAAGTCGCCGGGGGTTGATGCGCATTTAACTATCGATTCGCTTACCATGAACAAAACCCTTATTGGTGATGTAAAACTGGTATCAACGCTGGGTAATGACCGCAAACAGGCGGATATGAAACTTAATATCGTAAATCGCGGACTTGAAACCATGAACCTGAGCGGAATTTACGCCTTTGGGAAGGACACGGAAGATAACCTTGATTTTGACGTAAAAATGAACCAAACAGAAGCCATCATTTTTGAGCCTTTTATCAAAGACCTGGTTTCAGATATTAAAGGAAACGTATCTACCAATTTAAAACTTACCGGAAGTCCCTTAAAACCACAACTAAATGGCGATGTAACTTTAATAAATACCGGGGTTAAGGTTAACTATTTAAAAACCGCGTACACCGTAAACACAAAATTAAACGTTGAAAACAGTGTTATTAAAATTGATAACATGGTATTAAAGGATAGGCGCGGCGGTACAGGTACAGCTAACGGAACTGTTGATTTAAACAATATATCAAACCCCGATATTGAAGTTGAACTTATTGCTAAAAACCTGATGGCGCTGAGCACTACTTTTAAAGATAATCACCTTTATTACGGTACTGCTTACGGTACGGGTAAATTTAGTTTCAGGGGGCCGGTGGATAATATGAAAATAGATATTACCGCCAGTACCGAAGCAGGCACGGTTTTCAACATCCCGCTTAATACATCATCAACAACAAGTGATTTTGACTTTATAAAATTTGTGAGCCATAGCGATACCGCGAAGGTTGTTGCTAAAGAGCGTGCCTTTAACGGCGTTACCCTTAATTTTGATTTAACCGTTGATGAAAAAACAGTTGTTAAGATAGCTACCGATTACGGACAGCTGGAAGGCAGCGGTGTGGCCCACAACCTAAAGCTGAACATTAACAGCCTTGGCGACTTTGAAATGTACGGCGACTTTTTGATAACCACGGGTAAGTTTGAGTTTACTGCAAAAAACTTTATCAGTAAAAACTTCACCGTGAGCCAGGGCGGTACCATACGGTGGACTGGCAACCCATCAAACGCCGAGATAAACCTGAAGGCCTTATATGAGGTACGTACAAGCCGGGCCCCACTTTATACGGCAGCTGGTCTGCAATCGGCAAATACCAACCAGGTACTTGTACAGGCCGAGTTGATTTTGACAAAATCTTTATTACAACCTACTATTGATTTTGACTTTAACTTCCCTACCGATCCATCAATTAAGGATGATGTGGCCACCTACCTTGCCGATGCCAATAACAGGAGCCAGCAGGCCATTAGTATTATTGTACGCCGCAGCTTTAACTCGGGTAATAACGGTAGCTTAACCAACCAGGTTTTTAGCACAGCCAGCGAAGCGGTAAGTGAGTTTGCATTTAACAAGCTAAATAGCCTGATAGCACAATCAAACGTAAAGAATTTCGATTTAAACATCAGGTCGATCAATGAAGCCAATGCATCGTTTAGGTTTTTTAATAACAGGCTATCATTTAGCGGGAGCTTGTACACCAATACAGGATCAAACGACATATTCAACAACAATAACACAACCCTGTTCAACTCCAAACTTACAAAGGATTTTGAAACGCTATACCAGATCAGGAAAGATGGCAACCTTACCGCCAGATACTCCTACAGGGTATTAAATAGTACTACCTTAAACAGTATCACCACAACCCTGCAGCCCGAATATGTGAGCGGTATTGGTTTGGTATACCAACGGGACTTTGACACATTTGGCGAGTTTATCCGTAACCTTTTCAGAAGCGGTAAACGCAACCAGGCTCCTGTAACCCCTGCACCGGTTAACAATTCAACGCCGATAGTTACAAAGCCGGATGAGGATGATTGATTTTAGATGTGCAAGTTTTAGATGTGCAGATTGATGAAGGATGTGCAGATGTGCAAATTTCAGATGTGCAGATTGATTGAACAATTTATCAATAAAAAAATGGAGGCCGATAAACATCAACCTCCATTTTTTATTTTATCTGCACATCTGAAATTTGAAATCTGCACATCTAAAACCTGCACATCCAATTAATGATCGCGCATTATAGCGTGATCCATTTTATCGCGTTTGGTGCGCAGGTATAATTCATTATGAGGATTTGAGGCAATCTCGATAGGCACATTTTCAACTATTTCTAATCCGTAGCCAATTAAGCCGGCCCGTTTTTTAGGGTTGTTGCTCATTAGCCGCATTTTTGAAATGCCAAGGCTCCGCAATATCTGCGCGCCGATACCATAATCGCGCTGATCCATTTTAAAACCAAGTTTTATATTGGCTTCAACAGTATCATAACCATTTTCCTGCAGGTGATAGGCTTTCAATTTATTGATAAGACCAATACCTCGTCCTTCCTGGTTCATATAAATAACCACGCCCTTACCCTCTTTGCTTATCATCTCCATCGCTTTGTGCAACTGAGGACCACAATCGCAGCGGCAAGAGCCAAAAATATCACCGGTAACACATGAGCTATGCACACGTGTTAAAACAGGCTCACCGGGTTCCCATGTGCCCTTTACAAGGGCAAGGTGATTTTCGCCGGTATCAAGCTGCGTATAAGCTATCATTTCAAAATCACCCCATTCGGTTGGCATTTGTACTGATACTTCTTTTTTTACCAGCGTTTCTGCACTTAAGCGGTAGGCAATAAGGTCTTTTATAGAAACAATTTTGAGGTTAAATTCTTTTGCCATCACCAACAGATCTGGCAAACGGGCCATATCACCATCCTCCTTCATAATTTCACAAATCACGCCGGCTGGTTCAAACCCTGCCAAAACAGCCAGGTCAATTGCAGCTTCGGTATGCCCGGTTCTGCGCAAAACGCCACCATCCTGGGCAATCAGCGGAAAAATATGTCCCGGCCTTCCCAGGTCCTCTGGTTTGGTTAAGGGATCAATTAAAGCTAACGTGGTTTTTGAACGGTCTGTAGCCGAAATACCCGTTGTGCAGCCGTGGCCAAGCAAATCAACAGATACGGTGAAGTTGGTTTCATGTGAGGTGGTATTATGACTCACCATAGGTTCAAGATCAAGCTCACGTGCACGATCTTTAGTAATAGGCGCGCATACCAGGCCGCGGCCATAGCGCACCATAAAATTTATAGCTTCGGGAGTTGCATTACGTGCTGCTGTTAAAAAATCACCTTCATTTTCGCGATCCTCATCATCAACTACAATGATCATTTTACCTGACCTTATATCTTCGATAGCTTCTTGTATTGTATTTAACATTGTATATGTATTACGTACGGCAAGCTTAAAAGGGTGCCATGGTATATTTAAAGTTTAAACAAATTTAAAGTTTATTAAAATGATTCTGGTCGGTGTTGTGTAAAATCATCCCCAATGTGTTTTCCCATAATCAAGAGGAAAAAACAACAAGGATGAACGATGAAAAGTGCAGAAGCAGGCTTTCTCATCTTTTACCCTTTATTCTTCCAGCTATTTAAGCCGTTTTACGTTTAAATAATCTATTGAAAAGCCGTTTATAAACGTCCATATCAAATAATGCCGAATCAGTAGCCGCCTTGTATGACAGGAACAAGCCTATGGGCGTTAACACGATGATGGCTATCCACATGCCAAAAAATGTAGAAACGTTACCGGCCCTAACAGATTTTTCGCCTATGGTTGATATGATATAATAGATCAGGAAAAACACTACCGAAATTACAACCGGCAAGCCCAGGCCCCCTTTGCGGATAATTGCACCAAGCGGCGCACCTATTAAAAACAGGGCGATACACGCAGCCGACAGCGTAAATTTCTTTTGCACCTCAGACGCATATCTGCGAATGGTCATGGAATCAAAATTATATTTATCGGTACGGTTTTTTAGCACATCCTTTATGGAACGCACCTCGGATGCGGCGCTTGAAAGTGTCATTACCTGGTTGCTTATGGTCATCCCTTTCAACAGATCCTTATCTGCAGGAATATATTTTATTTTTTTAGCAGACTTTGAAGGCATGCTAAAATATTTGATATAGGGGGTAATTAGCTTATAGTTCATAACAACTGCCGCAGTTACCGCATGCTGGCTTGAATCAATATACTTTCTTAGCTGACTGAGGTTCATCATTTGCGAGGCCGATTTAAACTCGTTCTCATCAGTACGCTTAAGTCTAAAGCCGGATAGATCAAACTTTTGTTCGCTCTCCGTAAATCTAAACCGGGTTAAGCGTTGGCGCATGTTATAGTTGGCGCCGTCGCTTTTTGATTCCACGTAGTTTACACCATCCTTTAATTTTAAAACAAGGTATTTATCGCCCATGGTACGAAACATAGTTCCTTCGCGGGCCAGGGTAACTTCTGTATTATTTTCCTCATCATTTTTTTTGTATATCATGATGTCATACAAACGCTGCCCATCAGGATCTTTCTTTTTTACCCGGATAGTATAGCCCGGAAAACTTGCACTAAAAACCCCCTCTGGCAATAAATCGGCTGATTTTTGTTGACGGGCATCATACAACAACGAAAAATATTTAAGATTTGCTACCGGCAGCATATAGTCAGAAAAAAAGAAGGCAGCAGCACTTAATATGGATATAATAACAACCATAGGATACATTGCCCTGCTTAACGAAATGCCTGCAGCTTTAATGGCTACCAGTTCATAATTTTCGCCAAGCGCGCCATAGGTCATAATGGTTGATAGCAATACTGATAAGGGCAAAGCCATAGCCACGTTGGTTGCCGAGTTATACATCATCAGCTCGAGGATGGTGTACCAGGCAAAGCCTTTGCCTATCAAATCGTCAATGTATTTAAACAAAAACAGCATCAGCAACACAAACATCACAATGAAAAGCGTAACTGCAAAAGGCCTTATAAATGATTTAAGCAGTAAAAGATGGATCTTCTTCATCGGGGCAATTTGTATTTTACAGGATTAAAACCGCACATTATTGCAGGTTAATTTTCATTAACGCAAAATTAACGTTTCACAATACAAAATTAGCTAAAATTAAGTTTGCCTTAGGCGCCTAATACACTTATGAGGTAATCAATCTGGTTATCCCAAATAAGTTTGCGTTCGGGAATCAGCTCTTCGGTAGCAAAATCAGTAATACCTAATGCAACATCATTGGTAAGTTCATCCTGCAAAATTTCCATCTCAAAATAGCATTGCGGTTCGTCATCAACCCATTTAAACCTTACCAGTTTATTTTCTTTCACGGTGATAAGCTTGGCTTTTTGAGGCTCATCATCCCATGTAAACGTATAAACCTGGTCGCGTACATTAACATCATCGGCAAACCATTGTGCTAACCCGTTAGGCTCATTCAAGAAGGTGAACAGTATTCTTGGAGATGATTTTATCTCATATTCTATAGTAAATTTCTTTTTTTCGGACATCTAAGTTTATACTTGAAAACGGGTTAAGCAGTAAATGTTAACATTTTTTCTAAAGAAAACGAATTTCTGCTATATTTGCAAACCTTTTTAAGGAAGACAATTGTTTTATAAACGTTGTCGCTCGGTTTAACAACCATAAAAACAGAGCTTTGAATTAAAAAGGATGCCACGAAGCTTAAGGCGACTTAAGCAGAAATAAGATGGCAAGCAGACTTTGGCAAGCAAAGTTCAATAAAAACGGCGGGGTAGCTCAGATGGTTAGAGCGTAGGATTCATAACCCTAAGGTCGGCAGTTCGATCCTGCTCCCCGCTACCTGAAGATGAGGCTGTTACAAGAAATTGTAGCAGCCTTCATTGTTTCTGGTCATACAATGTTCATACACACCAGCTGCTGCACGAAATGAATTAACAAGCGCCACCATCCCTTGTAGCGCTATATAAATATAAGAAATTGCTTGCTTTTTACCAACTTTTTATCAATTTCCAATAAAAAATAATGCCGATTAACAATTGATATAGCACGCAAAATCTCACTTCTTCTAATATCTAAAAGAAGAATGATTATCATTTTTCGGTCTGAAACTTTGAAGAAGAAGCGACTATTACAGATAAATTATCAATAATAGGTTTATAAAAAACAGAGAGGTATTTAATACTATGGTTGCTCCCAAATCGAATTCTACCAACTCGCCATTCAGTCGTAAACGACAATTAGTTGACTTATGGCTCCACCGCCCACGTTCGGCAAGATATTAGCTGCGCTCTTTATCTGTTTAGCCTAAAAACAGGCTGACTAATAAAAAAAATGCCGTTAGAGCCGAAGGCGATGTTGGCCCTAAAATAAATTGATATCGTGGCGGTACTTTATTTCATCACAGCTTTATAAATTTATGAAATATCGTCCCATCGCCTTGTATTGCATAAACGCATGGATTTAATTTTCAATTCGTTGAATTCTGGTAACATTGGTGGGTATGGTGGGAAATTGAATAGCAGAAAACATGAGAAAAATTGAAAGTGGTATCGTGACTATTGTTGAAAATTACGTTGCAGCCTGGAGCGGACATGAGATCCGTTTTGATAACATGGTCGATCGGGCCGGTTTTTGCTACTACCTCACAAAAAAAAAGCCCGTGACCGCAGTCACAGGCTTCACTTCGTTAAAACCAGCTTATGTTACAGCGTTTTTATCGGTCTTTCGGCAGTTTTAAAAGGCGGATATAATTCCTGTCTGTCAAATAACGGCGAGCGGCATCTTGGTAGGCGTCGCTTTTCAATGACTTAAGTAGTTCGCGGTGCTTTTCAATAGCGTCGATGTCTTCTTGATTTTGATACTGATTGGTCAAGTAGCTTAACCAGAACGGATTGCTTTCCATGCTACTTTCGATGACTGCATTTTCTTCGCTCTGGAATTTTTTCATGTCGTCTGCACTAGGTCCCTGACCTTTAATTGATTCAATTTCCTCCCAAGTCGCATTTATTAATTTGTCCACGTTTGTGGGTGCGCAAGTAAACGATATGGTAAAAGAATATTGTTGTAAATGGTTGGATATATCCAAATTTACCTTTGGCGAGTAAACTCCGCTTTCCTTTTCGCGAAGTCTCTCTAATAAATGAATCTCCAATATTTGTTTTATTCCTTCCAGTTTCAAATTTTCTTCTGTACTAAAATGATATTCGCCGCTGATTACCATAGATACTGTGGCTTTGTCCTCATCGCCGGCCTTTACAGTTTTCGTGAGCCGCCCGCGGGGGATTCTGATATTCAGATCGCGCCAGTTGTTGTGTCGATTCGAAGACGGCAATGCGCCAAGATATTTTTCAAATAAAGGCTTTGCTTTTTCAAGATTTATATTTCCAACGAATACAAAAGTAAAATTCGACGCATCACTAAATTGCTCACGATAAAGTTTAAGTACTTTGTCGAGATCTATTTCCTTAATCTCATCGAGACTAATCGGCTTCCTTCGGTAGGCGTTGTTTGTCAGAACGGCATTTACGGTATCCGCAAACTGGTTATCAGGGATATCAATCTTATTTTGAAGAGAGGCGGTCAGTCTGCCTATTTCGCTTTGAAATACGGCCGTGTCTTTCCTAGGACTGGTGAAATATAGGTAGGCCAGTTGAAGGGCGGTCTCTAAATCTGAAATGTTCGTGGTACCATACAATCCAGCAAAGCGTTCGTTGATAAATGGACTCGCACCAACAATTTTACCTGTTAACTTCAATCGTAGGGCTTCGCTGCCAAATGACCCGATACCGCTTTGTGAAACGATTGCAGCTGCAAAAGAGGCCGACCGGAAGTCCGCATCCGTAGTTGCGGAAGTACCCCCGGGACTAAATGCCGAGAAAGCAATTTCATTGTTTTTAAAGTTCGTCGGCTTCACAATGATCCGCAGGCCATTGCTCAGCACGAGTTCGCGACCATTAAAGGCTTTTATATCCTTACTCGACATAATTTTGCCGGGAGAAGATATCGTTTCGAGTAATGGTTTTGCCTCCGTGTCTGATTGTCCGGAATTTGCATTGACCGTTGGCGCGGTGCTCGTATCGGCTTCATCAAGCCAGGCTGCCAGTCCTGCTTCAACTGGTAACTTGTCTTTTGCAGACACGGGTCCGAAGGCGATTACATCACGATCGGGCATGGCCAAATACCGCTTCATCATTTGTTTTAAGTGACTGGGGCTGATGGTTGGAAGATAGGCGGTAGTTAATTCGGCCTCTTTTAGTGCTCCGGGACTGGCCTCTCCTTGGAGAAACAACCTGGTGTATTCGCCTGCCAACTGGCCACTTGGTACTTTATCCACCTCGTCAGCCTGCGCCTGAACTCGCGAAAGATAAAAAGTTTTCGCAGTCTCTAATTCAACATCGGTAAATCCGTTGTCTCTGATTTTTGTCAATTCGCGCCAAAGCGCTTGAAAACCGGGTTTCAACAATCCGTTCTTAGTTGATACGGTTATTGTTAGGGCGTCAACATTCGATAAAATTGGCTGCACAGAGGCTCCGGCGCCCAGATAAAACGCGGCATTTTTCTCATAAACAGATTGAAGCCTGTTAGCCAGCACCAGGTTAAAAAGATTGCGTTTCACATAGTCTAGATAATCAGCATTGGTTCTGAGTTTCCGGTGCGGAAATTTATAGATTATTTGTAGTGACGATCCCTGCATTTCCTTATCAGTAATCACGGCATACTGTTTTATTCCGTTCAACTGAATTTGATAATCTGGTCTGGTTTTGGGGACGGCAGGCGCTTTCAAATCATCAAACAAACCTTTAACCTTTTGTTCAATGGCCTTTGGATCTATATCCCCTACCACAATAATACCTTCCAAGTCGGGACGGTACCAATCTTTATAGAAAGAACGAATCGTTTCCTGATCGAAATTTTTAAGAACACTATCTACGCCTATCGGCAAACGGGAGGCATATTTCGATCTATTGTAAAGGATGGGCAGAATACGCTCACTTATCCTCGACTGTATGCCGGAACGCATACGCTCTTCCTCCAAAACCACACCTCTTTCTTTATCGAGCTCCGCCTGATCAAGTGTAGCATCCTGCGCCCAGTCACGTATCACCTGCAGCGCCTGATCGACTAAAGCCATATTATCTGCTGCTATCGGGAGCTGATAAACTGTCTCATCAAATGATGTGTAAGCGTTTAAATCGGCGCCAAAACGTACACCAGTTTTTTGCAAAAATTCCACCAGGCTGTTGGCTGGGAAATGCTTTGTGCCATTAAAACTCATGTGTTCCATAAAATGTGCAAGACCTCGCTGGTTGTCATTTTCCAGCACTGACCCAGCCTTGATCACCAGATATACGGTTACTTTTTTTTTCGGTACTGCATTTTTGCGGATAATATAAGTAAAGCCGTTTTTTAACTGGCCTTTTAGGATGCCAGGGTCCTGTGGCAACTCTTGTGAAGAAGCCCGGTTGGTAAATAAAGCGCCGGTTAATAGCACCCCGATTTTGAGTATTTTAAATAGTTTCATTTAATATTTTTTAGTTTCTTATTTGCCTTTTAATGTGTATACCATATCCCGATAGTTTGAAGCGACCTTTATTCCATCGGCGTTCACAATTGTAAAGGCGATGATATAATCATTTGAGCCAGCTATTTTTGTTGGATCCACAATAATCGGTAGCTGGGCCTGGTTCGCTCCCTTGGCAATAGTCACATGCAAATCACCAACCGAATAGGCGTTAGCAGGCAATTTGATATAGTTTTTCCCAAAAGTATTGTTATAAGCTATTGAAAGAGAATCATTTACCTTTAAAGTCACAGTAATGTTCTTTGGTGCCGCATCTACAAATGAGTAGGTCACCCTGAGATTCAGCTTTTTTGTTCCGAGTGCGCTATCTGTCAACATTATCGGGAAAAAGGATCTGCCTGGATAATTCGACAATGGGTTGATAATAATCGGTTCTATGCCTGAGTAGTCAGGCTTGATATCATCTTTCAAACAGCCCGGCAATATTGTAAGCGAGCAAAGGACGATAATATATAATGATATTTTTTTCATGTTGATAAATTTTAAATTAGGGCATCCACCAGATTTTGCTGCTAAAAACATTTACTGGACCATAGGCGTTAAGATTAGCTGAATTTGTTAAATATTCATTGAACCCATAATCGAGTCGGATGGGCAGTGTATTACTCACCCTCCCCGGATCGACAGAGAGTGGAACAACAGGGAAACTTCCATTACGCCTGTAATCCGTCCACGACTCAACAGGATCTATACCATTGAGGGCAATGTATTTTTGACTCATCAGCAGCTTGTATTTATCTGGCGCCGCACTCCAGCTGACTCTAGCATTTGCTCCCGTCACCTGGGTATTGTACCATGTTGAAAAAATAGCATCCGATAAAGCAGGAGCAGACCGGGACTTACCTACGTTCAGCCAGCGGAACGATTCCTTAACAGCATCGATGTAGGCTTGCTGTGAATCACCCGGTAACCATCCTCTTTGTATAGCCTCAGCTTGCAGAAATTTGCTTTCAATGCTGGTAATCGCCCATCCATCCATGTTATTTCCTTTGATAATTCCCGCAGATGCATCATTGACAACATCCGTATTGTTATTGCCACCTACGGCCGAAATATAGGAGCGAGTTTGAAAAGGGTAGCGAAATACGTTAACTGCAAGACCGAATTGTGCTCCCCTGAAGTCAGCAGGTCCTGGTTGGGGAAATGGCTCAGCACCACCCGCCGGAAAGGGTACATCAATCGGGGAATAGATGAAAGCCAGGCGAGGATCATCATCAGCTTTTAAAAGGTTCATGCCAAAAACATTGGCGTGTGCGTAATCGAGCGAAAGTCCGAACTCATCAGCACGGCCACCAAATACCCGGTTCTTATTGGAGTATAAGCCATAATATTTCGATACACCTTTAACCAGATTATAACCGGGGTTGACGGCAGCATCTGTTCCGCTTGGCAAGAAACCCGACCCTTGATTTATAATTTTGGTCATCTCTGCTTTTATATAACTCTCCCGGCCGGGGAGATTTGCCTGATGGATCAATAGTCTTAACTTAAGCGTATTTATAAACTGCTGCCATTTTTGCTTATCTCCGTGAAACATAATGTCTGAGGCGGCGATCTTGGGATTTTTAGCCATATCTGCATTTTTGATCAGGGAGGATGCCTGCGTCAGCTCGTTCATCACATTTTCATAGATAGATTGACCACTGTCATATTTAGGACGAAGAATGTCAGGGTTGAAAGCTTCCGTATAAGGAGCATTATTTACCTCGTCAACTACACGGGCCCACATTAATGATTTGACCGTTTTTGCTACGCCAACATAAAAATCTTCATGGAGCGAGGATGCTTTCTGTTCCATCAAAATGATTTCCGTGACTGGATAGCTCTTCTGCGTCGGTTGCTTGTAGGTAGTAATTGGCGTACCATTGCCTAAAGCAGGCGGACACCAATAGCCCATCCACATCGCTGTTAAGTCAAAATCTGACGGAAAACTAGCCGTTTGTTCTAAAACTGTCGCGATGACTAAATCCGGTGTAATTTGGGTATCCGTAAGCTCTCTCGGGTTGTAATTGACATCCAGCCAATTTTTCTTGCAGGAGCCGAGTAAAATAAGCGCGCTGGTCATGCAGGCGCTTAGTAATAATCTAAATGACTTTTTCATATTCGTAATTAAAAGGTAAGTCCAAGTGTAAATCCATACATAAATGTTCCCGGGAGTGTATTGGGTGTGCTGGAACCGCCAACTAAATTGTTGGTTTGGCTTTGCGTGCGCTGCCCGAGTGACTGAATAAAACCGTTATTGAGCCCTGGACCGTATGAACCTACGGGATCACCAAAAATGTTCGATTTGGGATAGAAAGCGAAAAGGTCCCTGACATATAAGCCAGCTGTCATTGATTTTATGAACTTTTTATTGGGGGCCGCGTCATATTGCAAAGCAACTTCCCGTATTTTCCAGAAACTGGCGCTGCGTATCGAATTGATATTTGCGTAGGAAGCCTGTGAGAAAAAGTTCTGTCCAGCATCTGACATGGCAATTTCAGTGTTTTTGATGTAATGACCAGGGATATCTTCTATCACGGAGTTCGGATATATAAAAGGTTGCCTGTTGGTGAGCAGTGTAAAAGAACTCGTTCCATTCAGAATTGAACGTGAACTAAATTGGTGGTCGTTACCTGCCGAATAATCAGCTTGGGTACTTAGCGTAAAATGCTTATAGGCGACATTTAAGGTTAGCCCCCCTTGATAAACCGGCAGTGTTTTTCCTTTGATCTGTGGATTTAGATAATCGTAAGTAGGTATGCCTGAAACTTTGTCAACAATTACCGAACCTCCGGGAGAACGTTTGAAATCGTAGACGCCATATTGAAAAGCCGTCTCCCCTTCTTTAGCGTAATAGATCAACCCGGTGGATGGATCTTGTGCAATAAAAACGCCGTTGTAAACGTCGGAAACCTTTAAAACCTTGTTATTATTATAAGAAAGCCTGCCGGAAAGTGAAATCCTCGGTCCACCTGAAAAATCAACTAACGGATCGAGCGTCAGGTCGAACTCTAACCCCTTGTTTCTTATTTTCCCCGCATTGTCATAATCCGGGAAGCCGGAATATGGCGGCACGCGTACCTTCAATATAACACCGTCGTTAACTTGTGTATAATAAGTTGCATCAAATCTGACCCGATTTTTCAGAATTCCGATCTCGACGCCGTATTCCTGCGACCAGATCTTTTCCGGCTTAATATTCGGGTTTGGATTGGTCTGTACGCCATAGGCCAGTGTCGACACGCCGGTGGAAGAGGTATAAGGATAAGGAAACACGACATAAAAACGCCGCTCACTTTGCTGGGGCTCGATATTAAGGTTGGCTGTCCTGACTAGAGAAACGCGTAACCTGAATGCAGACAACCAGTCCTGTTTCTTCAAAAATGGAACTACTTCTTTCAACACGATCGATGAATTACCGCCGAAATAGAAGTCTTTTCCCCTGGCTACTTTTGCCTCTTTAGAATCCCACTCATTTCTTGCGGTCAACTCCAGAAAAAAGCGGTCCTTATAGCCCATCGAGGCTGTTCCAAAAGCCGAAATATTGCGTTGCTGCATGGTTGTTTCATCCGCTCCTATACCATAATCGGAACGCGCATAAATGTCATTATAGATAGGAATGACCAGGGAGGCATTCGTTTTCAGTATTTTACTGTAAATATCCCTGATCGAATTTCCAACGCTACCACGGAAAACGAAATCATCCGTCTGTGTCAGGGCCGAAATAATGAAATCGTTATTCAAGGTGAGCGCAGTTCCTACATAATCCGCGGTGGTGGGGTCTGTATCCGATCGTTTAGCCGGATCCACCCTTGCGTAATCTGAGAAAGTAAACGGCTCTGCATTGGTTTTTTGCCGTCGGGAATTGTATATAGCGCCAAGCTGATCTTTTACTGATAACCACGGCAGAATTTTGACGTTTGCAAACATATTGCCGTTAAATACATTATCCGTCTGTTTTTGACGGGCGGATGCAAGCTTCGCATAGGGATTTATGCCGTTCCAATAGTTGTCAGCACTTCCCCAGTACGAGTTGCGGTAATCTTTATAATTCAGTAGGGGAATGAAACTAGGCGTTTCTAGTATATCCTGGGTAACATCTGCCCCTCTGTCTGAATTAGTTTGAGCGAAATTTATGGTAAGACCTAGGTCTAATGCCTGGCCAACTTTATTGGAAGCATTGTATAATACCGAAGTTTGGTTTTGTTTATCTCCCGGCAACAGTCCTGTTTGGTCTAAATGACCTATACCGAGGTATAGATTGGAGTTTGCGCCGCCATTGGCTAAAGATACATTGGTTCGGTTTGTAGAAGCAACATTGAAAAACTTATGCCGGTCATTGTTGTAGGAATACGGTACCATTTGGTACTTGCCATTGGCATCGGGATAGCCAATTGGTACAAGTTGACCATTATAAGCAGGACCCCAGCTGGATATATCCTGTCCTCCAAAAATACTCGTGGCATTTCCCTTACCGTATTGCTTTTGTTCGTCCTGGTAGCGCCAGTCGATCCGGTTAAAGCTTTGATTGGTTTTGACGTTAACTGCAACTACGCCAATTTTGACCTTTTTTGTAGTAATGACGATCACGCCGTTTACACCCTCAGGTCCATATAACGCCGTGCCGTTGGCACCCTTTAAAACTGTTACGTCTTCGATGTCTGCAGGGTTAAGGTTGTTGATAAAGTCAACCGCTTGCTGTCCTGAATCACCATCTGATCCAAAAGAAAGGGGCGAGCCATTGAAAATGAAAAGCGGTTGATTGTTGCTGGACTCACCAAAGGAGCGGATTCCCCGTATCAGGATATGCATCTGCGGAGACATGGAAGAACTCTCTGACATAATATTTAAGCCGGAGACCTTACCTGTCAGCCCCATTAGGAGTGAGCCGCTATTAGCCTTGGTTAAGTCGTCACCGCTTACTTTTGCGACCGAATAACCTAATTCGCGTTTATTGCGTTCGATACCGTAAGCCGTGGTTACCTTGACTTCATCCAAACTTGTAATTTCAGGGGTCATAATTACTTTACTGTTGACTTTTCCAGCTGCAATTTCAATTTTCCTATAGCCTAAGAAACTGAATAACAATAAAGCATCTTGGTCCACGTTATTTAGTGTGAATTTCCCGTTTGAGTCTGTAAGGGTAGATTTATCTATTCCCTTGACCTTTACCGTGGTTCCTGGCATGGGAGCGCCTTTTTCATTGACGACAATTCCTGACACGTTGATAGACTCTAGGTAATCAACAATGCTCTTAATGATCCGGCTTCGCCCCCGAGTGATCAAAATTGTTTTGTCTTTGATTTCGTAAGTGAGTCCTGAGCCTGCCAGGCAGCTTTTTAAAACTTGGTCGAGCGCCGCGTTTTCAAAGCTGACATCAATATTTTGACCTGGATCCAGGTCATTTTCGTTCCAAAGAAGATTATAGCCGGTTTGGATACGGATTTGTCTTAATACGGTTGAGAGCGGAATTGATCTTCCGGAAAGGGTCACCTTCTGGGCAAAAGTGGAAGCGCTGACCTGGAGAATCGTCGCAATGAGGAAAACTGTCGTTAACTTCATTAATAGAATGATTTTGTAGGCACAGGAATTTCCTGTGCACCGGATTCTTGTAGAAATTCGATACATTTGAATGTTTGGGTTTAAACTTTATAGGAATGAATGAACTCTAGGGTATACCCGAACATTTTAGCCGGAAATGTTTGCTGCATTTCCGGTTTTTTATTCAGGGTATCCCAGTACTAAGGGCTGGAGTTAGTTGAAATAGTCATGCTGTGATTCAGTTATTTAATGATTTGAAATTACTTTTACTTCGTTTTCCTGGATTTCGAAACGTACATGCCCTACGACACTTACTTTTTCTAATATCTTTTCTATACTGGAAAATCGGGAAATCGATCCGCCGATTCGGATCTGCTCATCGGCTGGGTTTTCAAAGATTATTTTACACCCATACCATCGCGCCAGTTTGCGTGTTACACTACCCAATTGTTCACTGTCAAATACAAAAAGGCCCCTTTGCCAATCTATTGCGTCAGATGCTTCCACATTTTTTATTCTAATATTTCCGTTGGAAATAACCGATTGCGTGCCCGGGGTCAGGTATTGGTATTGATGACTGATCGTATCCATCACCTTTACCGAACCGGAAAGCAGCGTACTTTTAATTGTTTTATCTTCTAAATAGGCACTAATGTTAAAATGCGTTCCCAGCACCTGTAGTCTTTGGGAGCCTGAATTGACAATGAAAGGTTTATTAACGTCACGTTTTACTTCAAAATAAGCCTCTCCCTTAAGTTCAACTATTCGTTCTTTATTGCGAAATACCGTAGGGTAACTGATTTTCGAAGCAGCATTGAGCCAAACTTTGGTGCCATCCGATAAAACCAATTGCCATTGTCCGCCTTTGGGTGTCTCTACAGAATTGAACGAATATGGTTCAACATCTCTACCATGGGGCAGGTAAATCACATTTCCGTTTGAAGAAACATTCAAGCTGGCACCTGGCTGCGAGATACGCCTCATATTTACTTGAGCGGAAAGGTCAAGCTGCTCTCCATTAGCCAGTGTAAGTAGAGCTTTGTTCCCCCCGGCCTTGATCGTTGTTTTGCTTGTTATAGCAACTGCCGGCAATGTGTTGTTTCTGAAAATTAAAATGGAAACGGAACAAACGAGCAATATTGAGGCCGCTGCGACAACCACCCGGTGATAGGCCCACCAAATTTGTCTTATGGTGCCGGCCTTCAAATTAACACCGGTCACTTCCCGAATATTTGCCCTGATCCGGCGATCTATGCGGGTTTGTGATTTTTTTTTCAGCAATGGTCTCAACATTGCCTGTTCTAATAAAAACTGCTCAACAACAATCCGCTCTTCTTTTGTGCACCCGCCGTCACAATAACGAATTATTAGCTGTTCTATATTTTCTTCCATAGCGTGTTAAAAGGATAACCTTTCAATATACACTGCATCATAATACCCTTTGGTAGTAGATTTATTTTAAAATAATTTAACAGTAAATTGATATGACTGATATAATAGCTCACGACGCACAGAGTAACAATGATTTCATCAACATCTGCGACATGGTCACTGCGGCAGGCGTTGAAAAATGGTTCATGGTTGGTTAAAGCAATTTTCGAAAAAGAGCGGCTATGAGAAGGAAATATATTCTGGTATTAAGCCGCAACGCGATAATTTTTAGTGCATTATTAATCTGCTTTTTGACGGTAGTTTCAGCGATGCCAAGCTCGGCAGCAATCTCTTTGTGAGAAAGGTGTTCATCGCGACTTAACAGGTATATGCGTTGCATTTTACGCGGAAGGGACGCAACAGCCTTATCAATACTTTGCGCCAGTTTTTTGACATCGATGTGCTCGGGATCCAAATGAAATTGCTCCATCCTTTGAGCCAGACGTTCAATAAATACCGATCTGTTTGCATCTTTAATTAAGGTCCGTAATGAGAGGTATCTGGCACTTCTAATCAGATAGGCAGACAGCGCGCCCTGTAATGAAAGAGTTAGCCGCCTGTTCCAGATAGAAATAAAAATCTCCTGAACGATATCAGCAGCATCATCTTCAGACCTGGTGAGCCCAAAGGCATAATTAACGAGCATATTCCAATATCTGTCATATATAGCCGTAAATGCCTGCTCGTCTTCATTATTTAAAAGGTAAATCAATTCGCTGTCGCTACAGTGGTGATAGTCCGGCATTTTCTAAAGGTCACTCATTCGTTAAATTATTAAACATTCATTTCCCGGCCGAAAGGTATATAAGCCTGAGGGGATCTAATATTCGTTTTCCCGTTTTGTATTCTTAAACCTTTCAACCGCTTCACCACGGCTAGACCACTCATTGATTTAAGCGTTAAATGTAAGAATCATACTTCGGTTTTGCAATTGGCTTGTATATTGAAAGGCTTCAATTGAAGAAATTTAACATCATTACGTATCGTAGTACTTTATAACAGATTGAAGATGGTATACTGCGTTGATTAGGTGTATCGGTTTGGTGGCGGCTTAGTCCCAATTTGAGATACTCCAGATCGTTAAGTGTAACTTGAAGGAACATAACTGCCCCAGGGTTTCGCCTGAAAAGCAATCTTGATATTCCTAAATGAATCTTACCACAGGCTGTTATATTTCTAAAAACCTGTAGGCCGGTTATAGCCCACAGGTATCAATTAAAACAAAAAACAATTACTCCTAAATTATTCTTAATTCCATCCCCCAAGTGAACGGTAAAGGTCGACGATACCGTCTTGCCTTATTTAGGGTAGGCATTCCCATCTGACTTTGCAATACATCGCTTTCGGCAACGATCACTTCGAGGTAAGTTGCCTTTCCATTCCTAACAATAAATGGGAGTTTTAAGCAACTTGTTGGAGGGTGTCGGTCCTTTTGCTGCCAATTGCTATTGTTGTTTTTACCTATCAGTTTATAAGGGCATCAGATACTTCGCCATAAGCCCTAAGCACTGATTGACGAAAGCGAATATCGGTAATTTCCTATTACACCTCATTTTGAAGCCTTACTTAAGCAACAGGTAGTTAAAAATCAATAATAGCCAGAAACTCCACTCCTCATAAAAGGCAATAAAAGAACCGGGGACATTTGAAATCATTGACCTAATAAATAAGTACAAAAAGGGACTGGTGCAGGAAGCACCGATCTGACAATGTTGATGGCGACTTCATTTTGAGTTTGCGGCTAATGAAATAGTAATACGAAGAGTTTTCGCAATAGGTTATCTTCATGTGGTTAATAGCTTTTGCGTTATTCGCATATCTGGTAGCAACCCACATTGTAGTTGATGAAAAAGCGACCAATTAATTTATGAATAGCAACCTATTTTATCCCAATAAAGGTTGTCACCCCTACCTAGATGCGATAGAGGCTCATCTTGATGATCCTGTCAGCAAGTAACCCGATTAGGGATTAGCTATATTTAATTTAGGGAAATTGATCAAGTTGCCGCTGCAACAATTCAACATTTAACATTTTAGTGCTTTCCCAGGCTTTGGCAGCCTGAGCGGTAAAATAGCAATGCGTTTTCATTTGTTCCAGAGTCTTCTTTATAGCATCTTGTGGGCTTATTGAAATTTTGGTCAAAGCTTCTCTTTCCATAATCAGTACCTTATACCCTGCCGAAAAAGCTGGGTCACCGTAATCGGAAGACAAGGCATCATAAGCCATTTCTTCTAAAAACCCACGCTTCTTTTTGTTGTCTAACACAGATATCAGGTCACCAATTTCTTGCTTTACATCCTGCGTAACAAATTGGCTCGTAAGGAAAGTTTCAGCTAAGATTAATGCGGTCGATTTATCATGATTGATTTCTAAGAGAAAACCGGAACCGTAAAACCAAATTGCTGTTTCAAGAATAAACATCCCAAGTTCATTCAACCGGCCATGGTTTGCAAGCATTTTTGCAGCTTCAATGGTGCGATTAACCCAATTTATATCGTGATACAGGAATTTATCAACTTGCTGTATTTTAAACAAAGAGGTAACATGTACTGCGACCGTCTCCCGTAATTGTGAAATATTCATTTAATGATAATCTTTTATTTAATTATTCATTATTTCACAATAAAAGTGCCTTTAGTTAATTCATTGATAGTATGCACATTGACCCCAAATGGGTTCTTTTTTTCTTTGATATATCGTAAATCATCGAAAGTTGTAGTGATAAAAATCTTCGTGAATGCATATTAGCTAATAATCTGCCTAAGCCTTTGAAATTTAATATCAAACGCTATTTTTTATACATGGGTGCGATATTTACCTGGGTTAATATTATCCAAGCCAAGGCGTAGTACGTTTGCAGTGTCAAAATTACTTGGCACTAAAAAAAATGAAAACTATTATTTTAACATTGGCCATAGCCCTGATGGGTATCACCGCCTTTGCACAAAACAAAACTAAAATCAACTCACAACATACTATCGTTATTGTACCGGGGGCTTGGACTGATCCATCAGCATGGGCATATGTAAAACCTACGCTTAAAGCCAAAGGCTTTAACGTCATTGCGGTTACACTTCCTGGACATGGTCAGGACACTACTTCCTTTGCCCATATCACGCTGCAATCTTATGTTGACGCCGGTGAAAAAGCCATCGGCAACAAGACTGACGTTATTCTCGTAGGTCACAGCATGGCCGGTATAGTAATCAGCCAGGTAGCTGAAAACATTCCGGCTCAAATCAAAAAGCTGGTTTATGTAGCGGCTTACCTTCCTCAGAATGGAGAAAGCTTGTTATAATTGGCACAGACCGATGCCGATGCCCATGTTGGTAAATATTTGCAGATCAGCGAAGCAACGGGTTCGGCTAATATTGCTAAAGAAGGAATCGTTGATGCATTCGTAGAAGATTCGCCGAAACCGGTTCAGGATCAGGTTGTCACAGGCTTTAAAGCGGATCCTTTGGCTCCTCTGGCAGGCAAAGTTAATTTAACTGAGATCAGCTTCGGCTCTATATCAAAAACGTATATCCACACATTAAATGACCACTCCGTTAGTTATAAATTACAACAGGCTATGGTCGGTAAGTCTAATGTAAAAAAAGAATATTCTCTACCCAGCAGCCACACGCCTTTCCTTTCTATGCCTGATAAATTAGCAGCGATTATCATCAGCGAAGCGAAATAACAATCAGCAAGTTTCTATTATCATATAACTCACCGGAATTTCCCCGGTGAGTTTCTTTTTTTAAATTTACATCTGTGAGTTTAAATGATATGACGGAATTCGACTAACTACAGCAAGCATTATTCACCACAGCCGGACTCAACCTTGAAGACTTTCAACTTTCCCGCTCTTACTGGAAGTTGAAATCATACAAGAAGGGTGAATTTTATAATGAATACCAAAATGTCTACAAACATCTCGGCTTCATCGTGAACGGCGTTTTCAGAATTTACCGGGCAGATGAAAAAACCGGCGAAGAAAAGAATATGTTATTTTATCCCAACGGCCAGTTCATCGCTTCCTATAAAAGTTTTATCAACCAAACTGCATGCGATTATTATACGTCGTCTATGAATGACTCGGTAATCCTTTACATCCACATTGACAACCTAAAAAAGCTATACCAACAATCGCACAGCTGGGAGCGCTTCGGCCGAATGATCGCGGAGTTGGCCTATCACCAGGTGATCAGTAATACTGAAGGTTTTTTGTTCAAAAGCACTGAAGAGCGGTACCTGGAAATGCTTGAGTTACATCCGTACATACGAAATAAAAAAGTATGGCTAAATTAAGGAGTACGGCTATTTTATGTAATTGTTATTTTAATTATCTTTAACAAAAGCAATTATCATTTTAAAAACAAGAATACAAAACAGTTAATAAATAATTAATTGAGCAACAAAATACTACCTAAATACTTGATAAATTGCGATATAACACCAAAAAAAATATGTAGACAGTCAAAATTATAGATCGCAGGCTGTTTAGCCTCAATAAATTAAGCAATCTAGCGTATGGAAGTCACTGTTAATCACGTAAAAAGAAAAATTGAATCTAGTTTTGAAAGTTTTACAGCCCGGTTCGAACACGAAGCGGATCATTTTTTGGAGTCAGTTTCTCCTGAAACCGAAGTAGAGCGAGCTGCCCGCGAAAATGGAGAGGATCGGGTTGGGCGTATCAAATTAACCATACGCCAATTTTCAGGTACTGGCCTCCGTTTTAAGCTTTATGGTTTGCAAATTAAAATTCGGGATGCGACAGATAACCCAGTTCCGAAAAGCTTAAAATCCCTTAAAAACCCCGGCGCTGCACTATATGCGCCGATGGACTTTCTTGTTTATGAAAATGATAACCGGGAAGTTATCATAGAATACTATCAACCGTCTGTATTCTACGACACATTTGTAGATAAATCGGGAGAAACTGGAAAAAAATTTGACATGAAGTTTCAAAGCCTAATCGATTTCGCCGACTTATCTTTGAATTAAGGATCGTCTACAGCTTTGCTTAATTCACCTAATAATAAGTGTTTTTTGTTGCTTTAATAATTTTAAAATAACGTTCCTGATTTTTTGATCTGGTGGTAAATTCAAAGTAGGCCTCCCGGTTAATAATTTGCTCATGATTTGCAAAGGTGATATTCCGGTTGCTCAATCCGGTATACTAATCGAGTAGACGGAAGTTTAGTATTATAAAGCTGCTAAAACGAAGTATGAGTTGCGGAGGTTGGGCATAAATATTCAGCAGAAATCTATCCTCATTGATGATCGCATCGTTACATGCTCTGCTATTGAAGTAGTATTTCAATTACTGAAACACCTTACTTCTATCTAAAATGGTGATTACGTCCGATCATTGTTCGGATTCACAAAGTAAGTGGACGGCAATTAAAACGCCGTCCACCTTAAATAGTTTATCGCATATACTTATAACTATAAATCCGGGTTAATTAACCATAAATTTCTCCCACTGCCCCACGGTTGTGCGGTCACAAATCATCGGATTAGTTCCATCCTCAGCAGTAACATATTTTCCATTGTTACCGCGCAGAGAGACCGAGCCATCAGAATTAATAATATAATCAAATACTTCCCACTCGCCGACAGCATTTCTGTTACAGGTAATCGGTCCATTCCCATTTTCAGATGACACGAACTTTCCCATACTTTGCAGCGCAACTTTGCCCTGACCTGCATTCACCATTGTGAAAGTTTCCCACGCATCTCCATGAGGCACATTGCAATACATAGGGCCGTTACCGTTTTCACCACCAACCCAAAGATTATTATATCCTATAATTTTGATCTGTTTATTATACGGCGGCAGGTGCATTGCACCACCACCTTTTATGGGTTCCGTAGGTCTAAGTGTGGTTAATGGAATCAGGTGTTTAAACATTTTGGTGCCATCGTTGGTCAGTCTTAAATAATAGTCTGAAGAGCATTTTACCCCATCTTCATCGAGCGCCAGCAAACCGAGACCGGCTGGCTGCATGGATTCATTCTCGGCGGTCTTCGCAATCTGATTAGCTTCGTTGTATTCGTCAAACATGGAAATATAGAGCCCTTGGGCTCCTAAACGTGTCATATTATAAAACTGGTGCCACATGAAATCGCCGTGTACGCGATGTCTTGCCGAAAGATCTCCCGGTAATACACATGCCTGATAGGCTATGTTGTTTGCTTTACAATAAACCATATCCGGCTGGTTATAATTTGTATAATAAAAGTCGGATGTCTGGCTATCTCCTATCGCTCCGACCATCCACGGCGAAATCATATCCAATGCTTTATAAACCGGTTCAAAGTTTTTCGCCCCAGGCTGGATGTAATCACGCCATTCATGCGGAACACCACCGATCACGTAACAGCCTTTACTCTTAAACCAATTGACCACATCCAGTTCGGCTGCAGGCGTCTGGTCACGGTCTGCAAATCCAATGCCCCAGATGCAAACTACCGGCTTGCCTCCCTGCATACCGTAGGCCTTGGAGGCCGTGTACTGCGCCATTTTATTCGTCCAGTCGGACTTGATCTCATTTTGAAAACTATCCCAGCCGCTAATGTCGTACATGATATAGAATTTTACATCATGTGCCTCTGCCGCCGTTTTTACTTTCGCAGTAATAGCATTACGCATATCACGATAATCCTGGAAACGTTGCAAGGCTGCCACTTCAATTCCGTTCTCCTGCATCCATCGAAAATGAGTATCTACGGTCTGATCGGTAAACGACGAGAATAATTTCGTCGTCTGGCCGTCGCCTTGTTTGGGTAAGCCGGTGGTAAACAATGTGGTGTACTCCCTAACATCAGGCCATGATTTCACCATATTACCAACTTTTGGGGGAGTATTGTCTCCGGTCCAATGCCACCAAATAGCTTCATTCGCGCCATCGTTGGGAATACTGAACCAGCCCTGGTATCCAACCACCACTTTGCCCACTACGTCCCCGGTAATGGCAATATTGCTAACGGAAGTTTTTGCTAATGCCAGCTTGCCGTCAATACCGGCCGGTAGGTCCGACTTTTTACATCCGGCCATTACAATAAGTAATACGATAAAATATTTTTTCACAGGTTAAATTTTGATTAACCTACACGAAAGCAATGCCGCTTTTAAACAACTTCATTTCTAGCCGATTATCCGTTCTCCAAATCAAAAATGATACTTTATATCGTGTATGAACGGCGATCTAATGACATTTCGTAAATAAGAGTCCCTTTGAATATTTGTTTTAGCCTGAGGCGAAGTCGTCAAAAGATGGCAGCGATTACCAGATAAGAAGATCATCAAGCATCCTAAGCAGTTATTGGCGTTCAGAATATAAATGTGGTAAAGTTGTCTCAAAGGCTATTGACCTGCCAGTTGATGAAAGAGCGGGTTGGATTAATTTTAAGCTGCTTCTTAGTTAAATTTTGTCATTTAGTGTTGATTGAAAAGAAATTTGAGCAGATCGGATCTTTACTTGACAGTACACTTAACTGAAATTTATTTTAGAGTTTACAAGAATAGTACGCGGAATCAAATAAATAAGAAAGCATATATCCCCAATTTATTCCGCAGTACTTTTAACGCGTTATTGACTTGTTTTTTTACCGTTTTTTCGGAGATATCCAGTTGCTCCGCAATTTCACGATGTGTCAGGTGTGCTTTACGACTCAATTCAAACACTTCCCTCATTTTAGGCGGCAATTCGGATATTTCGCGTTCGATCATTTCCGTAAGCTGACGTTCCCTGACCAGGTGGTCCGTTTCATATTTATCTGCCTGGATAAAGTCAGAGAGCGATGTCAAATATCTTTGCGCCACCTTCCTGTGAGCGATGATATCAAAAACGCCGTTTCTGACAGATGCGTATAAGTAAGCAGATAAACCATAAGTAAAGTTTATGAATTCCCGTTTGGTCCATAACTTCGAAAAAATCTCCTGCAAAACATCTTTCGCTTCCTCTTTGTCCTGCAGTATTCGAAAAGCGTGTATGTATAGCACCCCTTTAAAGCGGTCGTAGATAGTTTCAAAGGCTAACTGGTCACCAAGCTTTAACAGTGATGATAACTGGTCGTCACTACACGAAGCGTAATTAATTTCATTCATACGGCCGGGCGAAGATATTGTTATTTCTTAAAAACCCTATTTAGGGGACCAAATTTCATATCATTTGTATGTTTAATCTTATGATTGTTTATGCTGTTTTTTATATTAGTACTAATATACTGATTTAAGCGTAAATTGTCGGTGTATTGTCCGGCCCTGCTTACACGAACTTTAGCAGAATAAGTTACGTACCGGCCTGAAATTTTACAGCAAAAAAAATAAAAGAAATATCTACGCCCAAGCCCCTTGTTAACCGTCACATGTGGGATAAAGGCTTATACCATCACTATGTCAGACGACGAAGCAAAAGAACTTCTTCTAAAATACCAAAGCGGTAAGTGCAGTGCCCGGGAAAAGGCGATACTGGAGAGCTGGTATAGCGAACTTGGACAGGGAAAAAGAGCTGAAATACACGAAGCGGAGTTAGAAAATATTTTTTTGGAAATTTGGGCCAGGCTTCCCTTAGATGATAAAGGCCCACATATAGAAGAACACCAAGTGAAGCAAGCCAAGGTTACACGGCTTTGGATCAGCTGGGCTGCCGCAGCAGTGCTGCTTTTTGGCATAGTCGGTTTAGGGCAATTTATCCTGCAGCAACGAACCAATCACGAAACGCTAACCGTTGATGGAAATATTATCGTTCCGGGTGAAAACAAGGCAACACTTTTCCTAGCCGATCATTCCAAGATTGAACTATCAAGTCACCAACTAGGAGTTGTAAACCGACAAAATTCTTTCACTATAGAAAAGGTCAGTAATGAACGCATAGCTTACCAGATGTCAAATACTAATAATCAGGCCGGAGGAACAAACACGCTTGAAACGCCCGCAGGCGGACAATTTCAGGCGGTTTTACCGGACGGAACTAAGGTTTGGCTGAATGCGGCTTCCAGTATCACCTATCCTGTGAGTTTCGCCCGATTCAAAGAGCGTCGGATCAAACTTTCGGGTGAGGCTTACTTTGAAGTAAGACATGATGCAGAAAAACCATTCATTGTAGAAACTAAGGGACAAATTACCGAAGATATCGGGACAGCGTTCAATATAAATGGCTATCCGGATGAAAGTGCGGCAAGGACAACACTTATCGAAGGTTCAGTTCGCGTGTCAAGCTTGAACCAGGATACCAGCCGGGGAAAACCAATCAACAACGGAAAAATACTACGTCCGGGCCAGCAGGCAGTCATTCAACCGGGCATTAAAACTATAAAGGTCCAGCCCGCCGGCGCCGACCAGGTGCTGGATTGGAAAAACCAGGAATTTGTTTTTGACCATCAAACCCTGGAAGAGATCATGCGCAAGATATCCAGGTGGTATAACGTAAAAATTATTTATAATAAAAACGTGAACACAAGACAAACGTTTGGCGGACAGGTCCCAAGGTCCACTCCGATCCGCCAGGTGCTAAGGGGACTGGAAGCAACAGGCGATATAAAATTTGAGATAAAGGGAAGAACGATATTTGTCAGCAACCCGGACAAAAAATAAATGGTTTAACTAGAAGGTCAAACGATGAATGCAACTTGATAAATAAAAAAAAGGATAAGGAAAAAAAACCGGAAGTGCTGGCACACTCCCGGCGTAATCAAGGGCTTATTCTAATTTGCAGATCCCATTTGCATGGCAAAGAAATGATGAATACGTACGTGC
Source organism: Mucilaginibacter sp. P1_A3 (assembly GCF_056406855.1). Lineage (NCBI taxonomy): Bacteria > Pseudomonadati > Bacteroidota > Sphingobacteriia > Sphingobacteriales > Sphingobacteriaceae > Mucilaginibacter > Mucilaginibacter sp. P1_A3. Next base: position 376,159 of record NZ_JBFTZJ010000003.1, on the reverse strand, counting down.
GCCCTACCGTTGCAAGTAATGCACTGTACTACCTTAAACACTTCCAAATGTATCAATTTTCATTAATAAAGCCGTCGAAGGTTATTCACGGACTAAGAGAAATCGTATCACGCCATGAAGTTGCTTTTCATATTTTTTTTTCTGGTGGTTATGCTAATGGGCGGAAAAGCTTATGCACAGCAAGTAACGATAAGGCAAAAGAACATAGCTTTAACGGATGTTTTTAGAGAAATACATAAACAAACGGGGTACGGGTTCATCTATTCCGATAAATTATTAGCTAAGATGGCCCCAGTTAATTTAGATCTCGAAGCGGTGACTATAGAAGCAGCTCTGCAAAAGTGCTTCGAAAATCACCCTTTAGCGTTCTTTATTGAAAACAAGATTGTAACAATAGTTGAAAAAGCAACGAATGACCGGGCTCCTATCGATAACAGCACTTCGCTAACTGCCCGGGTTGTAAGCAGGTCAGGCATCCCGATCAGTGCCGCAACTGTCAGGATCCGGGCTCAGAAAGCCATGACTATGACGAATTACCTGGGTGTATTTTCTGTAAAGAGTGTTTATATGAATGACATTTTAGAGGTTTCATGTATCGGTTTTGAAACAAAGCGCATAGCAGTTAATTCAATAGCCGAAACGATCATGCTGGAAACCAGCGAATCAAAAATGGATGAGGTGCAGGTTATAGCCTACGGACAGACGAACAACAGGTTAAATACCGGAAGTGTTACAACCATATCTTCCAAGGAACTTACCAAAACGTCCGGCCCGAATGTATTGGAATCGCTGGCCGGGCTTGTACCAGGCTTGTCAATCACTCCTATAGGTTCCGGCGCAAGCGCGAATTATCGGATTAGCCTGCGGGGTATGAACACCTTGGGTACAGATCCTAATCTTCCGATAAACGCGATCAATTCGCCTTTAATATTATTGGACGGCCTGCCACTCTCTGTAGGTATCACGGCATTAAATGAAGGCGGTTTAGTACAAAGTGGCTTAGCCTCTACTGACAAAGGTCAAAGCGCGATATTTAACATTAATCCTGATGACATCGAAAGCATCTCGGTATTGAAAGATGCGGATGCTACCTCAATTTATGGATCAATGGGTGCCAATGGCGTTATTTTGATCACTTCCAAGAAACCTCAACCCGGAAAGACGCAGGCACATGCTATGGTCAGGCGTGGCATAAGCCTGCAGGGAAAAAAAATAGAGCTGTTAAACACAACTGATTACCTGGCGATGCGAAAGGAGGCATTCGCAAATGATAAAGTGCTGCCAACGGCCTTAAATGCATATGATCTTTTAATCTGGAACAAGGACCGGTCCATCGACTGGCAGAAAAAACTCCTTGAATCCCGGCCCTACACAGCTGCCCAGCTGAGCTTGAGCGGCGGCAAAAATACGTTCTCTTACCGGTTAAATTCAAGTTATTACTATAACGACCTGAACCCGGGACTGTCGAACCCGGTTACAAATCTCTATAAAGAACAAAGGGCAACAACGGACCTGACATTAAGCAAGCAAAGCAACGACGGGCGTTTGAAAATCAATTTCCGCGGCGCATATGCAGCTGTCCATAATAACCAGCCCAGTAGTAATCCTGAGTCATTCATTTACCTGGCACCGAATGCACCGGATTTGCTGACCGGATCCGGTGACCTTAATTGGCCGGGCTGGCGAGCGGCCAAAGGATTTCCACTAAGTGTGCTCGGCTTCTTCAGGCCGTATGAAGCGACAACACACGACAAAGACCTAAACGGCGCGGTGTCTTATCAGCTTACCGATGCTTTAGAAATTAATGCGATAGGTTCCTACAGACAAACCAGCGTAGATCAATTACAAATAGACCAATCCCTTGCGACGACAGACCCGCTGCTGGCATCGCCGGTTATCAGTTCAAGATTTGGGAAAAGCAAATTTAAGATCTGGAGTTCGGAAACTAATTTAAAGTACAGCCTGCAGTTGCAGCAAAGCAATCTGCAATTCCTGGCCGGAGTACAATATAATCGTAACAATCAAGACAACAATTACATTGTTGCATCCGGCTGGCCTTCAGGCGTTTCGCAAGAAAGCATTTCCGGTGCGACGGATATAACAACCCTTTCTAATGAAGCAGAGATAAGGATGGCCTCTTTCTACGGACGGGCCACTTATAATTACCTGGACAAATATATTGTTAATTTAACCGGGCGACGGGATGGGTCAAGTAACTTTGGAGATAATAAAAAATACGGAAATTTCGGTTCCGTTGGCACAGCGTGGATCATCAGCCGCGAACCCTGGCTGCAGTCGTTGATTCAAAATGGTATATTTAGCTTTGCCAAATTAAGGGCGAGTCTGGGCACGACCGGGCTTGCGGTATCCAGACCTTATACTTATACTGCTACCGTCACTGGCAACGTTCCCTACCAGGGACTTCCGGCGAATTCATTTATCCAGCCGGATAATCCCAATGTGAAATGGGCCCAATCCAGGAAATTCGATATGGCACTCGATCTTGGCTTTTTTAAAGACAGGTTACTCCTATCATTTAATTACTATCATAACCGAACAAGTGATATAATCACTTTAAATCCCGTTACTACAGTTACAGGATTTAAAAATCTCCTCTATAACCAATCGGGGGCTGTCGATAATGTCGGAAAGGAGGCCACGTTAAGCTTTCGCTCAGACCCTGGTAGAAAATTAAAATGGGCTGCCGGGGCCAATATCAGTTTTAACAAAAACAAGTTAACGGCATTCCCCAACTTGGACCAATCCCTTTATTTTAACTTTGGGTACCGGATTGACCAGTCTGTTAATCGCTTTTATATTACTCCCAAGGGCACTGTTGATCCCCAAACAGGCTTTTATATAAGTAAGCAACAAGATTTAAATTACTACACTGCTGATCCTGATTTTACCGGTGGTGTACAGGCCCTGGTTAATTACCAGGGATTTGAAATCAGCTTTAATTTTACGTTTTCGCGTCAAAAAGGCTTAAACACCATAATCCCGGTGGTTGTCCCGGGAGCGAGTGTTAACGGCTTGGGAAATCAGCCGGCCTTAGTCTTACAAGACCGCTGGCGTTTCCCAGGCGACCTTGCAGCACAACCCAGGCTTTCCGCTTTCGGTTCTGGCAGTGTAACATCTTACGAAAATGCCGGATACTTGGGCGACGCCTCTTTTATCAGCTTAAAAAATGCACGTTTCAGATACAGCGTTGACGAAAAGCTAGCCAAGCTACTAAAATTGTCTGCGTTATCCGCATCCATTACTGGCCATAATCTTTTATACATAACGAAGTTTAAGGGCATCAATCCTGAACTCCCATTTGACGGCACTTACCTGATCCGAAGGCTTTTTGATTTGTCCATAGATGTTACCTTCTAGCTAAATTAAATATGAATAACCGATCAATTCACCATTTCGCCGGCATTTTTTTTCTGCAAGTGCTTTTCTTACTCAATTCCGGCTGCAAAAAAATCCTCGAGGTTCCACAACCAAACAACGGAAATTCACTCACATCGGCTTTTAGAGATAGCGTTTCTGCGAATGGTACGGTTCGCGGGATCTACGTCCGAATGGCATTTAACCAAAACTTCGAATGGGGCGGTATTACTGCCAACGCCGGAAAGTCGGCAGATGAACTACATCTGGCAAAAGGAGCCGACATGTTTGAGTTGAATACCTTAAGCGGCATGAGTCACACTTTGCTGGATCCGGTGAGAAGCGTGTGGACAGAAGCGTATGTTACCATTGACCAGATCAATGCCTGCATCGAGGGTATAAGTACTTCCGCAGGATTGAGCTCGGGTCAAAAACAGGCTTTACTTGGTGAGTGTTATTTTGACCGGGCTTTTATATATTTCAACCTCGTCAACCTATATGGAAGCGCTACCGCACTGGTATTAACCACTAATATCAAAGCTAACCTGGAAGCTGCCAGCACATCCCAGGCAGCTGTTTATCAGCAGATCATTATGGATCTTCAACAAGCCCAAAAGCTAATGAATGCCAGTTATCCCACAACGGACAGGGCCCGTCCCAATTCGTTGGCGGCTACTGCGTTACTGGCCAGGGTCTATTTATATGTTGACCGATTTGCAGATGCCGTTAATCAATCAAGTGTGGTCATAAATTCCGGTTTGTACAGCCCACTTCCTAACCTGGAAACTGATTTTTTGAAAGAAAGCAAAGAAATTATCTGGGCGCTCGCAGCTATTACCTCACCCTATCCCAGTACCGCTGACGGCGGTAACTTTCTACCTTTATACAGTAACAGCGCGCCTACCTACCAATTAACATCAGCACTATTAAATGCCTTCGAAAAGGGCGACCGGCGCTCTACTGTCTGGGTTGGTTCTGTTGCAACCTTTAGCGGGCAGCATTATTCTTACCCCCAGAAATACAGGAATAATTTTTTTGATCAATCCGGCACAGAAAACTATGTGGTCCTGAGGGCTGCCGAGCAATATCTGATACGGGCGGAAGCCAATTGCAGGATGAACAATACTGCTGCTGCCGTCGCGGACCTAAATATAGTTCGTGCACGTGCCTTTATAGATCCCGGAACCGGGGTTGTCCCGGCCAACGCCATTTTAAGCACCGGGCTTAGCCCCATGGCGTGTATGGCAGCTGTAGAACATGAACGAAGAATAGAACTCTTTGCGGAATGGGGGAACCGGTGGTTTGATCTGAAAAGGTGGCCGGCATTAACCATGAACGGTCAGACCCGCGCAGACGAAGTGCTTTCTCTACTAAAAACTGACTGGCAACCAACGAGTAAATTTTACCCGCTTTCTGTGATCGAACTGCAGTTGGACCCTAACTTAAAGCAAAACCCGGGGTATTAGAACACCCTCACATTTGACAACGCCAGGGTCGCTTTTTAAAGATGACCTTAGCGCTTATCTATCGGGAAAGATGAATATCGCTTAGATGCGACCAAACCAGGCGTAAAAGGTTTAGCGAGCGCTATCAATACATCACTTTCTCTAAAGGGTTTTTCGACAAATCCACTTGGTTTGGTCTTCAACGCTTCTTCCAGGGTTTTGTGGGCTATGTTACAGGATACATATATGAAAGGGATATTGATCTCATTAAGTTTGGCCGCCAGGTCGATACCACTCATTTTACCATTTAGCCTAATCTCCATTAGCACGAGGGCCGGCGCGTGAACACTCATTAACCTGAGCGCACATTCGGCTGATGAAACAATTCCTGCCACTTGAAATCCTGCCCTCCTCAGGATCATCTCCAGGTCGACAGCAATAATGAATTCGGGCTCTACGATCAATATCTTCCCTTTCATGTACAGATCCGGTTAACGTTTAAATTTTAGATATCTTAACAAAACCCACCCAAGATGCGATTCAAGGCATATGGAGATGCTAATTTCTTTATAAGACGAGTGAGTACCCTGCTGGGCGTAGCTTAAATGATTTTTTTTGCTCATGATGGAAATAACTTGATATTATTTCCTTACAAGGCAATGATGCAGCGTACCTGGATCCGGTAATTAATTTCCCTTCTGCCACGTTTTATCGTAAACCCTACGTTGAAATTCGAAATATCGTAAGATAAACTCAAACACTTTTAAATAACAATGTGATTAACAAATACTTGCGATATGGCATTATAAATGAACAATTAGGATATACCAGATTATAAACCATTTTAATTCATTCAATCAAAAAATATGTCAGCATTAAGAGGAAAGGTCGCGCTTGTTACCGGCGGTAGCAGAGGAATCGGAGCAGCCATCGTCAGGCGTCTGGCGGCTGAAGGTGCAGCCGTTGCTTTTACATATATAAGTTCCAAAGAGAAGGCCGATGTTATTGTTCAAGAGCTTAAAGATAGTGGTTCCACGTCCCTAGCTATCCGCGCAGATAGCGGCATCAAAGCCGAACTCGAAGCAGCGGTGGATCAAACGGTGAAAGACTTTGGCCGACTGGATATTGTTGTCAACAGTGCCGGAATAATTGTTATCGGTGGTATGGAAGAATCTGAAAAACTAGCAGATCAGTATCAAAAACAAATCGACATCAATATGCATGCGGTAGCAACGCTAATTAGAAAATCGGCTGTTTATATGGAAGCCGGAGGCCGGATCATCAATATCGGATCAGTTGCCGGGACAGCCGTAGGGATCCAGACCTTAACAGAATATGGCGCTACAAAAGCAGCCGCAGCTGCTTACACGAGAGGTTTTGCCTGGGATCTGGGTAGTAAAGGCATTACGGTCAATATAGTTCAACCTGGCCCAATAGCTACAGATATGAATCCCGAAGACTCGACCCTGGCTGAGCACTTGCGTAACAAGAACGCATTGAAGCGATTTGGTCAACCCGAAGAAGTTGCAGCCTTAGTGAATTTTTTGGCGGGGCCGGAAGCTGGCTTTATTACAGGTGCTATTTTTAATATAGATGGAGGCAGCCTGGCTTAGCCGGGGTAATATTACATATCATGAAAAAGAAAATTTTGATCACCGGTGCTACCGGGAAAACAGGTAAAGAGACGGTTTCGCAATTGATAAGCAAAAATATCCCGGTCAGGGCGATGGTTCGAAAGCTTGATGACAGATCTGACGAGTTGGAAAAAATGGGAGCAGAGATCGTAATCGGCGACCTGCTGGACCTGAACAGTATGAGTGTCGCAATGGAAACTATAACCGGTGCTTATTTTGTGTATCCGGTCATCATCCCGGGGATTCTGGAAGCTACAGCCATATTTGCGCAGGCAGCCCTGGAGAATAAACTGGAACTGGTTGTAAACATGTCGCAGATATCCGCCCGGCGTTCCGCCAAAAGCAACGCGGCCAGAGATCATTGGGTCGGAGAAAGGCTTTTTGATCGCAGCGGGGTAGCGGTAACTCACTTGCGACCAACTTTTTTCGCTGAATGGCTGATGTATCGCGCTAAAGAAGTGAAGGCTAAAGATTCTCTTACACTACCATTTGGTGAAGGCATGTATGCCCCTATCGCCGCAGCTGATCAGGGCAGGGTGATCGCAGCTATCCTTGCAGATCCATCTAATCATGCAGGTAAAACCTATCCGCTCTTTGGGCCGAAGGAAATGAACCAGTTTGAGATCGCGGAGATCCTAACAGATGTCTTAGGCAGAAAGATCACTTACCACCCTGTTGAGATCGCCAATTACGGGGAGCACATGGAAAACGACCTTGGTCACGACCCATGGTTTGTCCAGCATGTTATTTCCGTTGCCCAGGATTGCAGGGACGGGATATTCGCCGGAACTAACAACCTGGTGAAAGCGATAACAGGCACATCTGCTATGTCAATGCGGGAATATATCGAATCAAACCGCGAACTCTTTGAATAATTATTACTGTTTACAGTGGAAAGTAATTGAATAATAAGGCTGCGGGCGACACGCAGCCTTATTATTTGAGCCAATAAAGCTAAGGACTTCTAATGAACAATCTGAACGTAAATTAAAAGGTACAGGAAAGCCCCATCAAGTAGGGCCTCCTGTAATAATGAAGGGCTTGTAAAAATCAAATTAATAATCAAACCACATTTGTTGAGCTTCAGCCGTTTCCTTGGTAAAGGGCGGAAATAAATGATCAATAGCTACATCTGCAGGAGAAATGAGAATTGATTTTGGATGCGTCAACGCTTCATAGCCATGTTTGCCGTAATAACTTCCTACGCCGGAATCACCTACTCCTCCATACGGCATAGATTCCACATATAAATTCACATTGCTCTGGTTAATAGCACCTCCCCCAAAGGATACTGAATTTAATATAAAGTCAATATTATCCTGATCGCGGCTAAAGATGAACGCAGCCAAAGGTTTTGCTTTACTTTTGATATTTTTGACTACCTCTTTAATATCTGAATAAGTTATCACCGGCAAGATCGGGCCAAAAATCTCATCATCCATAATTGGGTCTGACCATTCGATAGGATAAAGCAAGGTGGGGGCCAGATACTTTGATTCTTCGTCAAAATCTCCACCCGCAATCACTTTATCCTGATCGATCAGCGCAGCAAGCCTCCTGACTTCTTTAGCAGAGATGATCTGGTCATAATCGGGATTGGTTTTCGGATCAGGTCCGAACATTTCCAGAAGTGCTTTTCTTGCTTCCTCAACAAATTCTTCCACCACCGATTCATGCACGTAAGCGTATCCTGGAGAAGTGCACCATTGCCCGCCCCAAGCGGTGGCACCCCAGGCAAGTTTCTTTGCCGCATCCTTGACGTTGGCCGTTTGATCAACAATACCAGGATTTTGTCCGCCAAGCTCCAGCAACACCGGTGTAAGGTTTTCAGCAGCGGCGCGCATAACTATTTTGCCAACTTTTACACTGCCGGTAAAGAACATAAAATCGAAAGGCAGCGCAAGCAGTTGCGTCACTACTTCTCTGTCGCCCCTTACCATCGCTACGGCTTCAGGTTCAAAATATTCCGCAACAAGCCTTGCAAAAACTTCAGCGGATGCCGGCACCGCTTCGCTTGTTTTCAATATAACCGTGTTACCCGCTGATAGTGCTGCAATAGCAGGCAATAATAGTAATATGACTGGTCCGTTAAATGGACCAATAACAAGGGAGACGCCATAAGGTTCCCTGTAAGTAATGGCCGTATGTCCCGTTTTGACCAGTGCCTTAGGCATTGGTGCGGGTACGGGTTTCATCCATTCTTTTAATTGTGATTTAGTAAAGGCGATCGTGCCCAAAGGTGCCATGATCTCAAAAGCCTGCTCATTTGATGCAGTCTTAAAATCTTTTCCCAATGCTTCTTTTATTTCATCCTGCTTTTCCGTCAGGAGTCGTTCCAGGCGGTCCAACTGTTCAATACGCCATTCGTAGCTTTTTGTAATATCAGTATTGAAATAGTCCTTTTGTTTGTCGAATAATTCTTGAAATTGGTTCATAGCTTTACAGTAAATGTTTATTTTTTATTAATAATGTTAAGTCAGGAGGTTAACGGATGTAATGCCGGAATCATTGAAGCAACCTTAGATACGCCTCTGCAGACACTAGCTGGTTTACCAAGTTTGCTTATCAGGCTCCTGACTGAAGGGTTTTCATTAGTCGATGATTATATCACATACAGGCGATGTCCGGCTACAAATTATAAAACATTGCGCGCGTCTAAAAAGTCGGTATTACCGGACACACTTTCCCATTCCTTTATGATAGCGGTCGTTTTTCCAGCACTTTTCCTAAACATACTGATCGAATCTTTACCAATTGGTAACTGGACCGGAGGGTTTTCGGAATGTGCCAGATCTACTACTACGCGTGCAAGTTTTTCCGGATCACCCGGCTGCCTGCCGTGTAAGGTGTCGCCGGCACTACGCATTGGGCCGACTGTATCCTGATAGTCATCAATTACATTTTTGGAAACACCGAAGGAACCAGCACTTAGAAAAGCGGTACGGAAAAGTCCGGGTTCAACTGCAGTGACTTTAATACCCAAAGGTTCCAATTCCACAGCGAGACCTTTTGACAGGCCTTCTACTGCGTACTTAGTAGAACCGTAAAGCGCCCAGCCTGGAATGGCATCAAAACCAAAAAGCGATGAAAAGTTAATAATATGACCGGCACGATTTCCACGCATATGGGGTAGCACAGCCCGGGTGACGTTCAGCAATCCGAATACATTGGTTTCGTATTGTTGCTTCACTTCTGCATCCGTCGCTTCCTCAATGGCAGTAATAATACCAAACCCAGCGTTATTGATTAAAACGTCAATTTTTCCGAACGCCAGTAGCCCTTCAGCTACTGCCTCTTGAACCTGCTCTTCATTACCTACCTCCATAATGGTGATCAATAGGTTAGGATTTTTGTTAAGTTTGATCGCCAGGTCTTCGGGCTTGCTTCTGACTGTGGCAATTACCTTGTCCCCGTTTTCCAAAGCTGCTTTAGCGATTTCGAATCCGAAGCCGCTCGAGGCTCCGGTGATGAACAGAACTTTTTGTGTTTTCATAAATTTTACCGATTTGATCCTGATGTTTATTGCTATCAGTAGATGCCAAATCCAAGCCATCAGCTAGTTCTTTATCTATCTGATATTTAAGCTAAAACACATTAAAAGTTTATCACTGTATTTCGTAATACAACTATTGAGAGTGCGAGATTTCGTAAAGTCGATATCGCCTCGAGAAGTCATCACCGGGTGAAGAATAATTTTCAAACTTCTATGAGCCTGTTAATCCTACAGTCCGGACATCTTTCCAACCATGAGGCACAACAAGCTCTCCTGAACAGCCAAAGAAGAATGCAGACCATGGCACTCGTCCATCAAAGCCTTTATCAATCAGACGATTTTAAGCTGGTCAATTTAAGATCCTATAAAGATGACCTACTCGTTTACCTAGAACAAGGCTTTGAAAATTTCGGAATGATTCGCTGTGAAGTCAATACACCCTTCGTAAGACTTAGCATCGATCGGGCAGTACTGCTTGGATTGATACTTAATGAAGCGATAACGAATGCTTTCAAATATGCTTTCCAAAATTGTCCGGCAAGATCACCATTGCTCTAACTTTGACCGCTGACAAAACCTATTGTCTAAAAATCTCAGGCGATGGTATTGGCTTCCCGCCTTTCTTCGATCCTGAACGTTCAGCTTCCCTTGGGATCAAACTTATGCGTGGATTAGCCTCACGGTTGAACAGAGAGTTCGCTGTTTACAATAACGCTGGTACAGTGATCTCCATAACCATTGAAAAATCGACGAACCATAGATCCTAAGATAAATCAGCCTGACAGGCCAGCAACTATCGAATTTTCAAAAAGAATCTAATTCGCCTTCCAACTGGCAATTATGGTTCCGCTTATAAAATGACCTGACAAAAGTCAGGTGCCGGGAACTCGATCAAGGAATGTGCTATTGGACTTTATGAATTTAAGTGCAGTCTAAAGAAACCAGTCTTAATCCGTGAAGAACAAATTGCGGTTCAACTCCTTTCTTACGCCGGCCGCAGTCAACAATATAGCTTCTGATCAACAGCAATCAAACTTGCTGATGTGCCTATGCGTCAAGCTTTCAACCGGTGACGGTAAAACGGGATATGATGCCAGGCTATGGATTTGCGCGAAAAGAAAACGGCAAAATGCGGTATCCACCAAGCCGTTCTCAATCCTTAATTAAAGTTAGCGTACCAAAGCCTGATCGATTGCCATGGGCAGGAACTTATCGACGTCAGTAAAACTCTGATGAATATAAGTGATCAAACCGTTTTTACCAATCACTATAGAGGTTGGGTAGGCAAATACTTTATAATTCCGGCTTGCCTGGCTGGCGGCCGGCACCAGCGTGTAAGAGAAGTCTTGGCGCCTAAGAAATTCCCGGACTTTTCCGGGCTTGTCAAGTGCTAAAGCCAGAAAAATAACACCGGAAGAATTGTATCTGGATTTTATTTTGTTCAGTTCAGGCATTTCTGTAATACATGCGCCACAGGTCGTGAACCAAAAGTTAAGCACTACCACTTTGCCGTGCAATTTGGCTAATTGGATTATTCTTCCGTTCAGTTCTCTAAGGGTAAAGTCTGGGGCTGGCCTATTCAACAGAGATTCGATTTTGTTTTTATTTTCTGCGAGACTTTTATAGTAGGTAGAATCCATTGGGCGGACGTGCATGATTTCCGGATCGGATCTGTCGGGATGAAACATAATCGATGCATGATTCCATGATTTGATAACGCTGTCAAGTTTATCTATTGCGATCGTATCACCATTTGGAATAATGTATTTTTTTGCTGTCAGCGCCATGTTGAATACCTTGACTTCCTTTGGACCGGCAGAAGTTGTTTGTGCTCCTGCAGGTTGAATGATGGTCATTGCGGCGGTCATGACCAATGAAATGTACAGAACACGTTTTAGGGAAAACCTTTTAAAAAGCTTCATCCCGCCATTATCTTTTTCCGACCACTTGGGCAGAAAACGCTCGATATTGTAACCAGACAGCTTGTCCAAAGCAGCTGATTCTAAATATTTGTAACAGTCATTTAAAGCTGCTGTAGCCTGAGGCCCAAAGAAAAAAACGCCTGTGGCAATAAATAATGAATTGATTCTCATGGTGAATAGTTTAATTTTTTTTATAATCCAAATGTACCCGCATCAGGAGTTAGCAATGTTAACTCCCTGGTAATTAGTGTAATAAATATTAGCCATCCCGTTGTAACAAAAAGTGTAAAACTGATTCTCGCCAATGGAGATATTCTTTACAGGTGATTTCTGAGGAATAGCAGAAATCCAGTACTATACTTTTCGGTACTAGCTGATTTATTAGCGGTTGCGGGCGGGAGTAATTGGTATATAGCATTTTTCATCCAATTTTTTATTTTTGTCCGCCCCATCAAAGAGATGCGTATATTTAACTCAAGAATTTGATTATGGAAAAATTAGCAGAATTAAAAGCGCTTTTAGAGACAGCCGAAAAAGACGGACAACTATTTTACGAGAAAAATAACAATGCGGCAGGTACACGCCTGCGTAACGCATTGCAGCAAATTAAGGTAGTTGCGACTGACTTGCGTAAAGACGTTACAGACAAGAAAAACGCAGCAAAGAAATAATTTGGAATAATATTTTAGGGAAGCCTTGTCGTTCGACAGGGCTTTATTTTTGGCCCATATGAAGTGCATGCGGGGATAAAAAACCTGTGTCCCGTATCACGGTCCACAGGCATCATCAAAACAACAACACTTCAAACAAAATATTTTAATTCCATCCGCCGCCGAGTGAGCGATAGAGGTCAACGGTAGCATCAAGCCTGGCTTTTTTAATAGTTGCCAGTTCCAGTTGACTTTGCAAAACATTACTTTCAGCTAGGATCACCTCCAGGTAAGTCGCCATGCCGTTCTTAAACAGGAGTTCTGAGTTCCGAGTCGCTTCCTGCAGTGTGCCGGTGCGCTGAGCAGCCAGGCCCTGCTGTTGTTTCAGCTTATCAAGTTTTACGAGTGCATCGGAAACCTCACCGTAAGCAGTCACAACGGATTGGCGAAAGCGGATCACAGTCACTTCCCGGTCGACCTTTGCAACATGGTAGTTGGTGCTCAACCTTTTTTTATCGAATAATGGCTGAGTTATCCCGCCGACCACCGTTCCAAACAATGACGCTGGTATATTGAACCAGTTACTGGCTTTAATAGCGTCCAACCCACCCTGCGCGCTGATGGTTAGCGAGGGGTAGAGGCTTGATTTCGCTACGCCGACATCGGCATTGGCTTTTGCAAGCGCTAATTCTGCTTGCCGAACATCCGGTCTCCTGCGGAGCAATTCAGCTGGCATTCCTGTAGTAAGTTTTTCTGCGATGGCAAGTGAATCCAGCCTGATATTCCGGCCTACAGAGCGGGGTAATCTGCCTGACAAAACGCTGATCGCATTTTCCTGAACTGCGATCTGCTGTTCAAATCTGGGAACTAGTGCCTCAGCCGTCAACTTTTGCGCTTCAACCTGCTGAATGGCTAAGCTGCTTACCCGGCCGGACTTAAATTGTAACCTAATTAACGTCAAGGTGCTATCGTTAAGTAATACGTTATTCTGGGCGATCCTGAGTTGGGCGTCGAGCATAAGCAGATTATAATAACCTTTAGAAATGTCGCTTACGATCCTGGTCTGTATTGCTTTATGGGCTTCCTGTGTTGATAAGTAACCGGCCAGTGACGCTTCTTTCCGGCCGCGTATTTTACCCCAGATATCCGCCTCCCATGAAAGAGATGCCGCTATGGTATAATCCTCTAGGTGTTGCTGTCCCAAGAATTGACTTAACTGCATTCCGCTCAGGCTGTTATCAGAAGGACGGCTTGAACTGGCAGACACCCCGATGCCTAAAGATGGAATATCGCCAAGTTTGGCTTGTTTTAAAACCAATTCGGCAGATTGGATGTTCTTTACTGCGACCTGCAGATCGAAATTATGTTCGAGCGCATCTGCGATCAGCGACTTTAGTTCGGGGTCTTCAAAATAGGTTCTCCATGGCAATGCGCCTACTGAAACAGAGTCCTGCAGGTTATCGCGATAAGCCGCAGGCAGGTTCATATCCGGGGCAGTGACATCACGCGATACCTTACAGCCTGCTATGATCTGTATAGCCAGCAAAACGATGGCAGCTACACTATACTTAGTTAATGTTTTCATGATCAGTTTAGAATTAATTCATCAGCATTTTGAGTGATCTCGACGATCTTTTTGCGGTTCACCCTTTCCTGAAGCCCTTGAAATACAACAAATAGCACAGGGATAAAAGATAATCCCAGTATTACGCCTACCAGCATACCGCCAGCAGCGGCAATACTGATCGAATGGTTACCGTTCGCAGATGGCCCGGTTGCGCTCATCATGGGAATCATCCCGGCAACAAATGCCAGAGAGGTCATGATGATCGGTCTGATACGGAGCGCTGCTGCTTCCAAAGCTGATTGGACAAGGGAATGACCTGCCCTGCGGCGAAGTACAGCGAATTCGACTATTAGAATCGCATTTTTTGAAAGTAATCCGATAAGCATGATCAGTGCAACCTGCACATAAATATTGTTCTCGATACCGGTAATTCCGATGGCCAGGAACACGCCTAAAATGCCGTTTGGTATAGAAAGGATGACCGCCAGGGGAAGTATGTAACTTTCGTATTGTGCTGCAAGTAACAGGTAAACAAAGATCAGACACATGCCGAATACGATGACGGCAAGCCCGTTCGAACTTATCTGCTCTTTGGTCAGTCCGGAAAATTCCTGAGTATAACCGTCCGGCAATTTCTTGGTCACTTCATTGACCACGTTGATGGCGTCACCGGAACTGAACCCTTTCTGAGGCATGACTGTTACTGAAATAGAATTGTAAAGATTATAGCGTTTCGCTGTTTCCGGTCCGTAGACTCTTTTCAGTTGCACCAGGGTATTGAGAGGCAACATTTCGCCCTTGTTATTTTTAACATAGATGCCATCGATCTTGGATGGATCCGTACGATCTTTTACATCTGCCTGTGCAACCACACGATAGAATTTCCCAAACCGATTAAAATCGGAAGCCTGGACGCTGCCAAAATAGGTTTGCATTGTCTGCAGGATATCTTTGATGCTTACGCCTAATTGTTTGGCCTTATATTTATCAATTTCGAGTTTAAATTGAGGATAGTTTGCTTTAAAAGTTGTAAAAGCAAATCCAACTTCCTTATGCTTCATCAGTTCAGCAATGAAATTATCCGAAACCGAGCCAAATTTATCCAGTTTAGCATCACCTGTGCGATCCTGCAGCACAACATCAAGCCCGTCCACATTACTGTATCCCCTGATAGAAGGCAACTCGAATGCGAATGCATTAAGGCCCTTGATCTTAGCCAGTTTCTGCTGAACAATATTCTTGATTTCAGGGATGGAATGTACAGATCCACGCTCTGCAACAGGTTTAAGAATAACGAATATCTGGGTGGCCGAAGGGCTATTTGAAAAAGTCAGAAAGTCGAAACCAGCCAGGTTATTTACCTTTTTGATCTGCGGCATGCTTTCCAGCTCTTTTACTGCCTCTTCATCCAGCTGTTTCATTCTTTCAAGTGATGACCCGGGTTGCATATTGATCGCAATGCCGATAAAGCCGATATCTTCGGTTGGAATAAATCCAGTTTGGGTTTTCTTGATCATATAACCCGTTGTAACCGCGATCAATACCAGGGCACCGAGTGTTAACCATTTTTGATGGATCAGAAAGCGAAGGCTATTGATATAACGGTCGGTCAGCATTTTGAAGGTCACGTTAAAAAAGATGAAGAAACGATCCTTAAAATTTTTCGGGCCGTCTGATTCCTCCCCATTATGCACATCTTTTAATAGCAGGGCGCAAAGTGCCGGGCTTAACGTTAAGGCATTGACAGCAGAGATGACAATAGCGATGGCAAGCGTAAAAGCAAACTGGCGATAAAATAAACCGGTTGCCCCCTTCATCAGGCCGATCGGTAAGAACACTGCGGCCATGATCAAGGTGATCGAAATGATCGCACCTGTTATTTCGTGCATGGCCTCCAGGGTTGCCGGCGCAGGCGCCAGCTTTTTATGCTCCATTTTGGAATGGACTGCTTCAACAACTACGATCGCATCATCCACTACGATACCGATGGCCAGTACGAGCGCAAACAATGTCAAAAGGTTAATGGTAAAACCAAAAACATACATGAAGAAGAAGGTGCCGATAATGGCTACCGGAACAGCGATAGCCGGGATTAGCGTAGACCGGAAATCCTGCAAGAAAATAAAAACGACAATGAAAACCAGGATAAATGCTTCTATCAACGTATGCTTAACCTGGTCGATCGAAGCATCCAGTGCTTCTTTGGTATTATAAAATGTTGCATTTACGATTCCTTTCGGATAGCTTTTTTCGGCTTTTGCAAATAGTTCATTAGCCTGAGTTTGTATGGCATCAGCGTTGGTACCCGGTAACTGGAAGATTACGACAGTTATGGCAGGCTTCCCATTCACCGTGTTGGAACTGTTATAAGTATAAGAACCCAGCTCTACGCGTGCAATATCTTTCAGCTTCAGAAACGACCCATCTGGGTTAGCGCGGATAACAATATCTTCGTAACCTGCGGGTTTAGTCATTTTGCCGTCGTACTTAACGACATATTCAAACGACTCTTCACTTCCCTCCCCGAATTTGCCCGGCGCTGCTTCCAGATTTTGGTCGTTTATCGCAGCAAGTACTTCGGATGACGATATTTTATAAGTAGCCATCTGGCTTGGTTTTAACCAAATACGCATAGCATATTCCTTATTGCCGCCTAAAATAAATGCGCTGCCAACGCCCTGGATCCGCTTGAGGTCAGGTATAATATTAATATTTGCATAGTTGGCAATAAATTGCTGATCATATTTTTTAGGGTTTTCGCTTAGAATCGCCTGAACCATCATCAAACTATTCTGGGCCTTAGCAGTGACAATACCCCGTTGAACAACTTCTGGCGGTAACTGGCTGGTAGCTTGTGCTACCCTGTTTTGAACGTTTACAGCGGCCTGATCAGGATCTGTGCCTTTGGTGAAAAATACAGAAATAACAAGTGAGCCGTCGTTACTGGCTACTGAACTGATATAGGTCATGTTATCTACGCCATTGATTGCCTCTTCCAGGGAAGGCGCAACAGATCGAAGAATAGTTTCAGCGTTAGCACCCGGGTAAATAGCTGTCACCTGAACTGAGGGCGGCGCGATATCAGGGAAGCGTTCCAAAGGAAGACTGGCCATACCCCAAATGCCCAGGATCACGAGTATAGACGATATGACTGTGGCCAGTACCGGTCTATCGATAAATTTCTTTAACATGGTTGATAAGGATTAATTGTTTGCAGCTAATGCTGAGTTGAGGTTGGTTTGCTGAGGTTGGATGAGGTCTCCTTCGTGAAGATGGTCATATCCGCGGTAAACGATTCTATCGCCTGCCTTGAGGCCTTCCTTGACCAAATAATTGTTACCGCTTTTGCCCGATATGCCGATTTCCTGTTTAATTACTTTATTTTGCTTGTCCACTAAAAAAACAAATGTCTTGTCCTGCATTTCCAGGGTGGCCGATTGGGGAACGATAATCTGGTTGGTTAATCTGAGAGAGAGCCTAATCTTACCGGTATTTCCGGAACGCAGCAGGCCGTTCTCATTTTTAAATGTGGCACGTACGGTGATCGCACCAGTATTGCTATCAAATTGTCCATTGATCATGTCCACTTTACCTTTGTTAACGTAGGCACTGTCGTCAGCCAGAATGAGTTCTACAGGAGGAAGACTTTTAATCTTTTCGTCGAGTGTGTTACCGGCATAAAGCGATTTGAACCGAATAAAATCATACTCGCCAAGGGCAAAAAAGGCGTGAACCTCGTGAATATCTGAAAGATCGGTGAGCGGTGATGGATCAGCAGGGCTAACCACGCTTCCTTCCTTGCGAAGTACACGCCCAAGATATCCACTGACCGGTGCCCTGACTATCGTATACCCAAGATTGATTTTCGCCGTGCCGATATCCGCTTTTGACTGTTCCATGTTTCCCATGGCGGTTTCCCGAACCGATTGAGCAGTTTTTAGTTGAATATCCGAAATAACTTTTCCGGATACCAGGGGCGTAAGTTTGTCAACTTCAAGCTGAGCGTTTTTAAGGGTTCCTGTCGAAGCACGGTAACTGGCCTTAGCGTTGTTAAGCTTTTCAATAAATGGCGCCTGATCGATCTGAAAAAGCGGTTGTCCTTTTTTCACAAATGCACCGTCGTCAACAAAAATATGGCTTAAGATACCCGATATTTGCGGGCGGACTTCGACATTGGTAATACCTTCAACAGAAGCAGGATAGTCCTGAAAGGTCGAGGCGTCACCGGAGGTTAATTGAATTACCGGGAGCTCTTGTGGTGGCGTTGCTACCTGAGCGGGTTTACCGGCACAGCTGGCCAGGAATGCGAGGATTAATAGATATGGAGCTTTCATTGTTTTGAATTTAAATGTTTAAAATGTTTTTTACTTAATAAATACAACCAGTTGCAAATCGCAAGCAAATATAAATAACAACTGGTTGCATTTTAAAACTATAATTTTTTACTTGACACCAAGATTACAATAGGGCAGTTCCGACGTGGACAATAGTTGTGATCACCTTTTTCTCATTCCTCCGTTGTAACAACCTTGCATACTTTAAGAACTCTTTAGAACGAATACCCAACAAAATACCTGGTCAGGTAAGTTGTAGTAATCCAATAAGATGCCATTAGACAACCACCTGATATACAATAACATATACTATAACCTACAGAAGAAACGCTTCTTTATATCGTAAATCGGTAAAAAGATGCACCAAAAAATCATTATAAAAAACTGTATCAGATCAGTTGCGTGAGGACAGGATACAAAAGGTGACTTAAATGAGAGAGGCTAAAGGCCATTACTTCAAGACTTTTCATGCGCAAAGAAGAAAAGAATCAGTCCCTGCTCATAAAAAACTGAAAAACCTGGTGTATTGTTAGTAAAACACTTCCAGAATCATTAAATGAACCTCGTTGGGCGAGCGAATTCGGCGTGCTTCATTTGAAAGTTAAACGAATTTTTACTTTATCAGCTGTCGATTTACGACAATACGTAACATTTTTTTTGACTTTTTAATATAACTAATTATAATTCAGCGCATTAAAATAAGGCACGAATATTTGATATATTCATGCACCTCATAATCAAGCGCATGAAAACGAAACTCAAACCTTCAAGGAGATTAAATTTTCTGATTACAAAATCGGTCATAAAACTTCAGGACAGAGGATATCATTTTGACTATCTGATGCTAAATAAAAACGAGCTGTTTTGTATCCAAAGCAATCAATTGATCCCCGCGGATAGCGCCATGATAAAATTAATTGAATTGGGATACGATCACCTGCAGCACTGTTTTAAATATGTACATACAGTGGAGGCCTACAACGGCGAAAACGGCCTGCTGGTAACGGAAGGGATTTTTTGCAATCAGTGTTAGTTCGCTTAGAAAGCCCGCCGGAAGGCAATGATGTCGCCGCGTATATCAGTAAGTCCCTTGGTATTGATGGTCTGCCTTGGCATTTCAAAAACTGCATAGCCCGTACAGGACAGTTGTCTGCCTGATTTAATCGCCGATATTGTCCATGATTAACCGCGAGGTGGCTTCGCTGGACCACCTAAAACAATACTTTGGATTCAATTTAGCTCTCCAGCCTAATCATTCCGCTGATTTCCGGAACTCAGGTGCCAGTCGTCTGCAATGGTAAAGTAAAGCTAAAAACAGAACCTTCAAGACCAGTGCGCTTTGCCCATACCTTCCCGCCATGGGCAATAACGATTTTCTTAACAAGGTATAATCCCAGCCCTTTACTCTTCTTGTTCGGTGTAGTCTGCTGTTCTGCCTGGTAGTACTTATCAAATATTTGATCCTCGCGTCCCTCCGGGATCCCAACACCTTTGTCCGCGATACTTATTTCAACATGACAGTCAAAACGGGAAACGGCGATATCGATCAGCGGATTGGTGGGAGAAAACTTTACCGCGTTTGACATTAAATTGATGAGTATCTGCATAATTTTCAGTTTATCTGCTTTTACGTACAGGTCGTCCGTTTGCGGAAAGTTAAAATAATAATGCTGATGGATGAACTTCATCTCAAAAGTGATCGTTCGGATCAGTTCAGTAATATTGAATACACTAAAGTCATACTGCATTTCACGCTGATCATTGACTGATCTTGTAAGATATTCGGCGATAACCCCGGTTATGGAATCGACATGCACATTAACACTTTTCAATAAACCTAACTGTTGCTGACTGATGTTTCTGCTAAGCATTTTGATGAGTAACTGTACGTTTAGTTTAATAATAGTCAGCGGAGTACTCAACTCGTGATTGATAATTGACAAGCCAAGTGATTCTTCCGACACGGCCTGACCTATATCCTCAATTGTACCGATCATTTCGTTTACTGTCCCCCAGCGTCCGTGATAGGCAATGCCTGTTAAGCGTAACCATTTGCGCTTTCCCCCAGTCGTCTCAATATTAATTTCCGTAGTAAATCCGGTTTGATCATTTACTGCCGCCTTAAATGAGCGCAGGATTTCAGACCAGAAAGACTGATCAATGTTTTTGAAAATATCGATCAAGGAATACTCCTCCAAAACAGGCAAATCCAGAATTTCACCGGATTTTGAACAAATGCTAATTTTATGCTTGTCAAATACAAATTTCCAGCTTCCTTTGACAGGGGTGTTAAGCGCCGGTAGCGCAGTATTGACCGGGCTAACAGATAGTCTATTGTAGTTATCCATATCTTATCTTGAAATCTTTATAACTGGTATAACCCAATAAAAAAGCCAATCAATATAACCCTGATTTTCTGCTGATTAACTATTACGGCGTAATATTAAGCTACTTTATTTCGAAATACAACCTGGTCTGCAATTAAATAGCGTGCAGAGCTAAAGAAATGCTTCGCTATCAGCCTTCAGTTCAAAAACAAGATCCACCGCCAGACCATGGTGATTTCGAAAAACAGGTATCACATCGATTTGCCCCGATAGCCCCAGGATTAGATTAAACCCAAGCGTTCGACTTGAAGCCGCATCGAGGTCATCAGGCAGACCGGATCCATTATCCTCCATGCTCAATTTAACGCGGCCACCGGAAAGCTCAACCAGCTCTACATATATTTGGGGGTCCTCCTGAAACAGGAATGCGTGTTTAATACTATTAGAAAGCGTTTCATTAATGATCAGTGCTAAAGGAACAGCCTGCGAAAAACTGACATTCAACTTGCCCAATTTGAGATTGAACTTGATGTGCCCGGCCTTTTTAGGATAATGTTCTTTTAAATAGATCACCATTTTCGAAATGAACGCTGCCAAGTCAGCTCCTGCTGCATTCGCCCCAAAATCCAGTTCCTGATGAATAAGAGACATCGCCATCATCCGGCTTTGACTTTGTTCGATTGCTTCAAGTGCATCATTGTCTGTAATAAAAGTTGACTGCCGGCTCAATAGATCGATCACTATTTTCAAATTGTTCTGAACGCGGTAATGTATTTCTTTAATCAGTTTTTCCCTCGACATCCGAAGTTCTTTATTATCAAGAACAGCCTTTGCTAACAGGCGCTTTTGCTGTTGACTTTCTGACAACTTTCGTATGCGAAATGGAAAGTGATATATAAATATTGCGCCTATCCCGACCAAAAATAAAGCTAAAAATAAAAATACAATGATCGTGCGGTTTACGCTATTGCTGCCGGACAATGCGTCATTTTCAGACACAGCAACAGGAACTTTACTATGGGTTTTAATCCTGGCGAGTTGTGAGCCATCGGTAATATGTCGCAGTGAATCTATTAAACTATTGTATCTTTTCAGGAAAAGCATAGAACTCGCATATCGTCTGCGGTGTGAATCGATCTGGTGAAGCAGCCAGTAAGTTTCTACAAGGTTACCAACGGTGTGTTTCCCAGCCTCGGGACCCTTAATCAGTTTAACCAGATAGTTCCTACTCTTTTCATAATTCCCTGCGTAAAAATAAAACTGGCCCAGAATAAAAATCATTTCAGCATGATTAATATTCCCGCGTATTCGCTCGTTGACAGGCATAAGTGCTTCCGCTTGGAGAAAATACACCTCAGCTTTCTTGAACAGCTTTAATTTCCTACAGCATTCACCCAATGCGGTTAAGGCATCTTGCTTCTCAATAGAATTCTTGGGAGGATCTGATATCATCAAGCTGCTCAGCAAATGTAATAAGGAGTCATTCCCCGACCTCCCTAAATCTTCATTAATAAAATAGTACAGTAACTTATAGGCATGTGCGCCGTCATTACTACTCAT
Organism: Mucilaginibacter sp. P1_A3; assembly: GCF_056406855.1. NCBI lineage: Bacteria > Pseudomonadati > Bacteroidota > Sphingobacteriia > Sphingobacteriales > Sphingobacteriaceae > Mucilaginibacter > Mucilaginibacter sp. P1_A3. The sequence goes on along the minus strand of NZ_JBFTZJ010000003.1, from coordinate 353,852 downwards.
GAACTCTGCAAACGCTTTCCTGTACCATTTAACGGCCTCATCTCTTTTAGTTGCGCCGGCGGCATATGCATTGCCCGCTCTGGTATCAAAAATGGCAATACCCATATGGTCGCCGGACCGGTCGGCAGCATCAATAGATTCCAATGCGTATTTTAATTGTCCAACATAATCGCCCTTAACCTCGTGAATGAGGCTGATCAAATCACTTGTATAATGCGAATAAGGGAATTTTGCATCCACTTGTAGCTGATAAGAGCGAAGGGCTGTACGTTCTGCCTCAATGATGTTCTGTTTCGAAAAATTGAGATATGCAATATTGGTAAGCACGTTAAATAAATTCGCGGAGTCGTGTAACTCAGAAAACAATACCGTTGCCCTTTCCAGGCAAGTAATTCTGCGAGCTGTCGTGGCCTGCAAAAAAGGAAGATACATGCCCTCATAATTCCATGCCTTGGCAACAACACCCGAATCGACTATACTAGGAGAATGTGTTACCTTATCAAGGTAATAGGACGCCTGCTTTAATTTTCCAGCTTTCAAATAACATTTACCCAATAAGCAATACACCTGAAAGATCCATCTGGTGTCTTTTAAATTGCTATTTGCCTTTTCCGCAAGATGAAGCCAATATTTACAACTGTCAATATCCCGCTGTTTGAATCCTGGCTCAAAAGCGTAGTAAGCACCGAGTAATACCATCAATCTGACTTTAGGACCGCCATTTAGTTTGGATAGCTCATACCGTGGTACCCCGGTTTGCCTGTCATCTATCCACCGGCAGGATTTTTCGGCATAACCATCATCAATGCCATCGGAAATTATCCTTGAGCGGCTCATGTGATGATATTTAGCGGTTAGCACTAGGGAACTGTCCAGATCAATGCTTGCTTCATTGGACACAGTTATGAAAGCTGCACTTAGCTGCATCAATCCCTTGTTGTTGCGCTGGGCTGTGCTTTCTTTTTGCGCAAATACGCACCATGGAAGTAAAACAAGGAGTAAGATTACAGTGATTTTTAACATGGTTTGAGTTAGTAATTTTCAATTTCTTTCTCGTAGGGGAACTCTACGCTTACAGTTACTCCGTCCCCCTGTTCAATTTGAAACAAGCCATGCAGCTGATCACTCAGCGCCTTCATCATGATCGCGCCGCTTAGATTATAGGAACAGCTTTTAATATTTGATGAAGTGACTTGTGAGGCAATGGACAGACGGATCATACCTGGTGATAATGCCGATAAACAAATTGAAACCGTACAGCTTAACGTTTTTTCATCAATGGTCTTTAAAGTGTTAGAAATGGCCTCGCCAATGAAAAGTCCTGCGAGTACTGCCTGTGTGTTTCCCATCAGGATTGAATCTACATCAAACTTAACCGATGGCAGAACCCCCTTTTCTGCAAGTTTTGCAGTTAGATAGGCGGCAATTTCTGCAATATAGGCCACCATGTTGATCTCTGTAGTTTCCTCATTTCCGTAAAGTTTCTGATGCATGATCATCATGGTCTGTAGGCGATCTTGGCTTTCATCTATTACATCGATGGCTGTGTCATTATTTAAATATTTTGCCTGTGTGCTCAACAGGCTCATAACCATTTGAAGATTGTTTTTTACTTTATGATGGGCCTCTTTTAATAATTCCTGAGTTTCGACTTTCAATCTTGCCTGATCATTCAGCAGCTCTTTGATTGCATTCTCGGTCAATAAAGATTCCCTGGTTATCCATACTATTAGTTCCTTTTGTTTTTTTCGCCTGTCCCATACTTTCCAAAAGCACAAAAAAAAGGCACAGATCGCCAAGATAATTCCGGCGAATTCAAGTAAATAAAAACCAACACCCGGGCGGCTGATGTTTGTCGATCCAGCCTTGGTCCGCTGCTTCGCTAACATAAACTTTTGCTGCATAGCTTTTAAACGCATAAGCTTGTCCTGCCAGAAAAGTGAGTCAGTGACGATTTTGTATTGTTGATAATACGCGAAGGATTGTTCGTAATTTTGGGCAGCAGAATCCAGTTTAAATAATCTTTGATAAAAATCAGCACGTACTGCTGGCTTTAAATACGGGCTATCAGCTATGATGATTTTATTGAGCAGGTCATGGGCTGCATCATTTTTACTATCCCCATTCGACTGCCACGATTTCAAATGCTTTTTCAACAAGAGGTCTACAAGCATTTGAGTATAAATGGCTTTTTTCAAACGTGCGAGCTTTAGCAACAGAACATATTGCTCTTTAGCTTTGTCTGCCTGGCCCAGAGCAGCAAATACGTCACCGGATATCTTGGCTTTCAACAGTTTACTTTTTAACGTTGTCGCAGGAAGAACTTTATATTTCCACTGAATAATTTGATAAGCGGCATTTGCCTGTCCACTAAATAACAACCCGTTGGTTTTCAAGAGCAGGGTGCTGTAAAAACGATCGGCATTTGTGCCGGCACAATCGGCCGGAAATTTCGCGACGGTCGGTACTATCAGCGATTTAGCCCCAGGTATGCTTGTGTTGAAGTGTTTCAGCTGTAATAAATCAGCTCTGCACTGATCAGCATCAGCGAGGAAACAAAAGGTACTTATTAAAACAAAGACTAATTCTGACATAATTAACCGGAACGTTCTATAAATAGACAATGCTTTTGCCAATTGAACAATGAACGCTCCGGTTATTGACTTACCAAAGATATACCATAACACAACAGTTTGAATATTAGCTATTTACTGGACAGCGGTTTTATTTTTGCTATGATATATCGTAATTCAACGAATTTAGAAATGCAAATTCTTAATTTGCCGATTAAGGCATTTACCGAAGACACCCTTATGGTTAGCAGTACTAATAGGCATCCGGCAAACTACGAAACGGTTTTTCCGTTAATTGCTAGAAATCCCTTGGTATTGTCGGCAAAATATAATTTGTGAAATTCTTCAGCCGCGCCAACATAGACTTCAAAGCGGTCATCAGCAAATGCTTTGTACATATCCTCTGCGACAACTTCGGGTAACAAACCTTTGCTACCGCCTGCATTTTTACTAAAATCAGTGTTTACTAATGGGGGCAAAAGTTCAAAAACCCGGATTGGCGAACCATCCAGCAGTAACCTTAGAGATTGTGTATATGAATGCAGGGCGGCCTTACTTGCACCGTAGGTAGCCCGCTTAATATTTGCGCCAAGGACAGCTACAGAAGTCACGTTGATGATCGCTGAGGCGGACTGCTTCTTCAGCGTGGGTATCAGTTTTTCATTCAGGCGAATTACCGACAGGTAATTAGTCAGCATTTCTTCCTGGGCCAGTGAAAATGCATTGATATTTTCAGCAAGAAGATCATATTGATTTCCCTTCCCTGCGTTATTAATAAGCACATTTAAAGCGGGAAAATCTCTGTTTGCCTGCGCGACTAAAAATTCCAGATCTGATTCATTGGTTATATCGCAGCGGATCCCAGTCGTATTATCCAACGCCGCTGACGCAGCATCTAACTTTTCCTGATCGCGGCCAGTAATAATAATTTTATTTTGCAGTGAAAAAACCTTTGCCATCGCAAAGCCGATCCCTGCACTTCCACCGTTAATAAGAATGGTATTACCTGATGTTTTCATATATAAATTGATTATTTAACAACGATGAATTAGTCAGGCACCGGCTCGTCTGGCCGAAAGGCCGGATCGTCGTTCCAGAGTATCCTGAGCAAGACTTTTTTTGGAGCGAAGATGATACCAAATAGCAAAGCATTGATATTTAGACAAATGCATGACTCGGGAAATAATAATAGAACGTTATTTCGTAAATCACCGAAACCTATACGAAATACCGAATCCATTGTGTGTTCATGCCTGCTGAACAAAAAACATGCTGCAGATGTTAATAAAGCAACCTTAGCTGGCCTAAATGATAACTCAGATGATTGGTCCTGTTCAATAAAACACTGTATTTGTTGCGAAGTGGATTTTTCAAGAAGTCCTCATTAGTCATTGCTTCATGACGTGCGAGCCAGGCATCCTCAGTTAGTGTGGTAAATTCTTCTTGTAAGCGATCGTGAACAAGAATGAAACAATTTCTCAGCAATCCTGTAAATGACTGGGTGAAGGCCGCCTGCTCACTGTTTTGAACGAATGGTGAATGGAGTTCCGGATAAGCCCGCTTACCCGTACCAAGTATTTCTGACATCGCATCGTTGACAGCGATCAAATGTCCTAAGATGTACCACCCGCTGTTCCTGCCTGGTGAAACGGGCTGGGCCAATTGCTCGTCCGTCAGTGTGTCAATAATATTTTTAAGTCTGGAAACTTGCAGCTTCCAGTTCGAATAGGAAAGATTTAAGAATTTATTCTCCATATTTTTGATGCAATTACATAAATACCAATCGGTATATTCAATCATTTTACCTTAATTTTTTATATTTTTCCCGGTACTCAAACATGTGGTTGTATGCCATTGGCAAACGCCCAATTTTCCCATGCGGTTTCCTGAAAACAGACCATTACATCGTTTGGTGATACGTTAATCCCATCGAGCCTGGCCATTAAATCTGCAAGTAGCATTTTTTTCACTTTAACACTTCGTCCCACGGAGAAAAGGATCTCGATGATCATAAAACTTTCCGTTCGTGATGCCTGTAGTTCCGGGTAGACCGGATCATATATAAAATCATCTTTATTCAATTCAATTACTCGTTGAAACCGGTCATGCTCAGGTGTGCCCGCTTTGGTAACGATGCATTCATGAATTTGGTTAAGAATAGCGTGCTTCTCTTCAGTGCTTCTGCCTTTCAGGAGGGTTAATGTTATTAATGGCATATTATTTTAATTTACACAGAAATTTTGGCGATATGAATACTATGAACCCTAATAATTAAGGCCATCTGATGACAGCCCCCCTTGGTGAGCGTATGTAACACCGGTAGCAAATACGTGCATGGACTCATCTCCGATCCTTATGCGCGCATCATCAACTATCAGTTCGCCTTTGATCGAAACGGTTGCATCAAGATGCATTGCTTCCAATTCCTTTGCGATATGAGTTCCGAATCCGGAATAAGTATCTTCATCCAGTTGTAAAATGTCCAGCACGGGCATTTCCGAATCTTTGCAGTGCACTGTTACGCGCCGGGATAAGATAGTGATAGAAACATTAGTCCCTTTTAATATCTGATTTTGACAAATGACTACTGCTGTTCCATCTTCATGGCCGAAATCCGCGTTCAACGTTAAAGGAGTTTTATCTTTTGCATGATAAAAAGATAAAATAGTCAGGAATTCAGTTCTTTGCTTTTCAAAAGCATAACTGATCGATCTTTGATTACTGAGGTAAAGATTCGTTCCCAAAATAAAGCCGTGTAACATATATATTGTTTAGTTTTCTTTTATGCAGTTAAAAAAACTACTGTCAAGCACGAATGGTTATTTCTTTTGAACGGAATTGCTTCCAAACACGCCGGCAAAGCCGGGAGATTAATAGCAGCCCTAAGAGTACTGCAAACAGTTCCGCGCCTGAAATGATAGACAGCAAAATATTTGAACTTCGCATGGACGTTCCTTCCCTGTTTGCCAGGCCGTATGAAAGGCCGGGGAATATTGCAAGAAGGCTGAGATTTAATAGTCTTTTTTTCATACCCTTATTTTTTGAATGGCTCCTGCAACAAAAAATCAATAAGATCCTTTGGCGTCAACTCTTTAACTCGAAATATGTACCAAACCATAAACACCTAACAAAGAACACCTTATAAAATTTTAGTTTTTTTTACCTGGACGTTATTTCGTAAAACAACAGCGTCCTCTATGAAATAACGTGGCGACTAATCCTGGAACCGTTTGAAATCACAGCAAATTAAGCTCCGGGCAACCCTTAATCAGGCGGGATAACCGCCGTAGTTTTTCGTTCCTGATTTTAAGTATTTACGATATAAAACAGCGAAAATCGGAGCATTATACCACAACGCCCTGAATAACAATAATTTACAGGGTGGCATTTTCATTGCAGACTCAGGACATACTGTACATTGTTTGCCAAACAAGGGTAGGCGCACAATCTCCAACCGTTTTAACATTTATCTAATTATTAAAATTATGTCAAAAAAAGCAGCCAAACAATTAGTCGACATGCTTGTCCAGGCCGGTATCAAGCGCATTTACGCAGTAACTGGAGATAGCCTCAACGAACTCAATGAGGCTGTAAGACTTACCCCGGAAATAAGCTGGATACACGTGCGTCATGAAGAAGCCGGGGCATTTGCCGCAGCTGCAGAAGCGGAACTAAACGGGTTAGCTTGCTGCGCCGGGAGTAGCGGCCCGGGACATGTCCATTTAATCAATGGCTTGTACGACGCGCATCGCTCAGGAGTGCCGGTACTTGCTATCGCATCTACCTGTGCAACTACAGAGTTTGGTAGCGATTATTTCCAGGAGACCAATGTGATCAAGTTATTTGATGACTGCAGTCATTATAATCAGATAGCGGCGACACCTGCGCAATTACCCCGAATGACGCAGGCAGCTATACAGCATGCCATACATAAAAAAGGCGTTGCCGTTATCGGTTTACCTGGCGACGTTGCCGCGATGGATGCGGTGGAAGTTCATTCAGCACAGGCAAATTATTTTAGTAAAGCGGTTATTACGCCTGCTGCCGAAGAGATTGCGGATCTGGCTGAACTGATCAACCGAAATCATAAAATCTGCATTTTCTGTGGAATTGGGGCTGCAGAGGCACATACTGAAATTGTTGAATTGGCTGCATTGTTAAAGGCGCCCGTTGGCTATTCATTTCGTGGAAAAATGAGCATACAACATGACAACCCAAATGAAGTAGGCATGACCGGGCTGCTTGGACTTCCTTCCGCTTATCATAGCATGCATGAAAGTGATCTTGTGCTGCTGTTAGGAACCGATTTCCCTTACGTTCCCTTTATACCTCAGGATAAAATTTTGATTCAGATCGATACAAAACCTGAACGTCTTGGACGCCGGGCAAAGCTTACGATGGGCCTCTTTGGTGATATTAAAAGCTCTGTTCGTGCGCTATTGCTCCTTCTCCAGGCTAAGCAGGATTCAAGCTTCCTGGATGCCCAGTTACATATCTACGGAAAAGTAAAAGAGCACTTGCAGACCTATGCGAAAGACAAGGGGCACATGGACGCCATTCACCCGGAAGCTGTCGCCCATACGCTGGACAACTTAGGTACAGCTGATGCGATTTTCACTGTTGATACCGGAATGTGCTGCGTATGGGGCGCTCGCTATATACATTCCACTGGTAAAAGGAGTATGCTGGGATCGTTCATCCATGGGTCGATGGCTAATGCTTTGCCCCAGGCCATCGGTGCAGCATTATCAAATCCATCACGACAGGTGATTGCGATGTGTGGTGATGGCGGTATTTCAATGCTACTTGGCGACCTGGCAACTATCAAACAATATGAACTTCCAATAAAGATTATCGTGTTCAATAACCGGTCATTAGGCATGGTTAAACTGGAAATGGAGGTAAATGGTCTGCCGGACTGGCAAACCGATATGCTCAATCCGGACTTTGAAATGGTTGCGCAAGCTATGGGAATAAAAGGCCTTTCAATTCATGACCCTTCGATGTTGGAAGCATCGCTGAAAGAAGCTTTCGATTACGCTGGCCCGGTGCTTGTAAACGTATTCACGGATCCGAATTCCCTGGCCATGCCGCCGAAAATCGAATTGAAAATGGTAAGCGGTATGGCCGTATCAATGACCAAACTAATGCTCAGCGGCAAATTTGATGAGGTGCTTGAAACAGTCAAATCCAACTATAAGCACCTGCAAGACCTCACCGACTAAATTAACAACTGACCGGTTTCTAAATAATATTTATATGACTGATTTAAACAATAATGCTGCGCAAAAGTCACAACGAAGGGCCTTCATCATCGCCTGGGTATTTGGATTGATTTTCTATTTTCTCGAATATGTGATCAGGTCGTCACCAGCGGTAATGCTTATTGAACTTTCAGTGATATTTAAAGTAAACGCCCTTGGTGTAAGCACTATCCTTGGCACCTATTATTATACTTATTCCGTAACCAGCCTGATCGCAGGCGTTGCACTTGACCGTGCAGGTGCAAAGTATTCCATATCCGTCGGGATTGGAATTCTGGCGATCGGGTGTTTCTTATTTACGATACCCAGTACAATCATGGGTGATACTGGCCGGTTATTACAGGGTGCGGGTTCCGCATTTGCATTTACAGGCTGTGTATACCTGGCTTCGCATGGTTTTGCCGCACGTTATATTGCTACGGCTATAGGTTTTACACAATGTGTGGGCATGCTGGGTGGTTCAGCGGGCCAATTTATTGTGGGCCCATTGATTCATAACGGACTTCCGGTAGCCACTTTTTGGACAGGAATCGGCATTCTCTGTGCTGTAGTTTGCCTTTTACTTTACTTTACGACCCCAGGTGAGGACAAAACAGCGGAGCACCAAAGCAGTTTACGGAATGTGGTGACACCTTACAAAATTGTTTTTTCCAATCCCCAGTCGTACTTGAGCGGTTTATTATCAGGTTTGCTTTTTGCGCCGACCACCATCTTCGCTATGACCTGGGGCGTAGCCTTTTTTCAACAAGACCGGTCAATGTCATATCAGTCCGCTGTCTTTGTTTGTTCCATGGTACCGCTTGGATGGGTCATCGGCTGCCCACTGTTAGGATGGGTTTCAGATATGATCGGAAAGCGTAAAATAGTTCTTATAGGAGGTATTACCATCATGCTGTTGGCTTTTGGCCAGCTTGTCTATTTACCCGGAATGATCTTACCGGCTGCATCCATGATCATCTTCGGAGTAGCTTCGGGCGTCGCGATGATACCTTACACAATTATAAAAGAAGCGAATCCGGACCAGGTCAAAGGCAGTGCTACCGGAGCAATCAACTTTCTGACCTTCAGCATCACAGCGCTATTGGGGCCAATATTTTCCAGCAAATATGGAAAGTCGCTCATGCATACGCCTGAACATGCAAAGCACTTTCAGGCAGCTGGATTATTTATAATCGGTATCACCGTTTTTGCACTTTTTATCAGTCTGATCATCCGCGAGACCGGAACTGGTAAAAAAACTCCAGGCGCCTCCATCGGCCATTAACAGGATAGCTAAAACGAAGCAATATGAAAAAAATATGCACCACCGGATTGTTGTTTTGTTTCTTCTTAACTGGAGTAATTCCAGCTTTTGCGCAGGGCGGCTCTCCAAAGTATAAAGATGGCATGACTTTAAAGCTGGATAGTTCGGGCCATAAGTACATTCGTTTCTTTAGCTGGGCCACATTCTGGGCCAGGCAGACGAACGCAAATCCCGGGACCGCTGTGAACGGTGTAGCCAATAGCAATTACACGGATTTCAGTCTCCGACAGTTTCGGCTGGTAACTTTAAGCCAGTTATCGCCCCGTTACCTAATACTTGCAGACATCGGCATCGACAACCAGAGCTTCTCAAGTGGAGGAACAGCAGGAGGCGGAAATACCGGAAACGGAGGGCCCACCTTTGCGGGTACGCTTGGCAAAAAATCTGAACTTTATGTACATGATTTATGGAATGAGTACGCTATTTATCCTGATAAAGACCCAGTTACCGGCCAGGCTAATAATGCCACACTTTACATCGGCACAGGCCTGCATTATTGGAATGGCATCAGCCGCATGACAAGCTCGGGTTCCGCAAACTACCTGGCTGTGGATGTTCCCCTGTATAACTGGCCATTGGTTGATCTTTCCGATCAGTTTGCCCGGCAACTAGGTATATATCTGAAGGGTAATATCGGCCGGTTATCTTACCGTTGGGCGGTGAACAAGCCTTTTACTGTTTTGTCGACTCCCGCCGTATTTTCCACGACGATGCCAGACAGCGCTTTTGCTGTAGACGATAACGCAACGGGCAAGATGGCCACGACAGGTTACGCGGCATGGCAATTTTTCCAAAAAGAAAACAACCAGCTGCCTTATACCACGGGGACATATGTTGGAACCATGAAGGTTTTCAATATTGGTGCAGGGTATTACCATACACAGGACGGCACCGTTACTCAAAAAAACAACACCGTTAGCTCGACGCTGATTCGGCATCCGATCACTTTATGGGCAATAGACGCATTTGCAGATCTTCCGTTCGGAGGCGGCATGGCAAATTGGGCCATTACTGGTTATTCCGTTTATTATCACTATGATTTCGGACCGGATTATCTCCGCTATGGCTCAATTATGAACGAGAACGTAAGCATGGCACCAGGATTTACGGGAAGAGTATCCCAGGCTGGTTTCGGCAATTCAGCTCCAATTATCGGGAGCGGCTATTCATGGTTCAGCCAGGCAGGTTTGTTGCTTCCCAAAACACTTTTTGATGAAAAGATCCGTATTCAGCCGTTCGGGGAGTTCAGTTTACAGCAATTCGAACGTTTTGGGCCGACTAAATTTACTTACTGGAGTGCAGGAGGGAATATTTATCTTGACGGCCATCATGCCCGCATCTCTTTCAAATATCAAACGCGCCCGATCGTCATTAATAATTCACAGAATGGATCAAAAGGATCGTTTATCCTTGCGACGCAGGTCTATCTTTAGTAGCCTTATAGGTAAGAGATCCCGGGATCAAGTCGTTTTAAATATTATGTTCTTATATTTACGGCGGATATGTAAACCCGCGGCAAAATATCCCAACAGTTAAAATATGAAGAAAAAAATCCTGATCATTGAGGAGTCTGCGATTGAAACTGCCAGTCTGCAAGCGATACTGCAGGATCAGGGTTATGAAGTAACAGTCAGCACCTCTGCATTGGCCACTTTGATTTTGGGGGGCGAAAGAAAGCCTGATCTGTTATTGCTGCCGGTCTTTATTGCCAGTGATCCAAATGGATTGGAATTAGCCTGGGTCTGTAAAGACTTTTCGATTCCTTTTGTCTTTATATTACCGAACTCCGACCAGGAGACACTTGAATCCGCAAACAAAACCCAGCCTTACGGATTCATATCACGTCCGCTCCGTAAAAGGGATGTGGTCGCTACGATCGCTCTAGGCCTCTCGCTTCACCAGCACCATCAAAACTTCCAGTGCAATCTGAGTAAATGGCTAAATGGACTATTAGTCAGCATCATGAACTGTGCAGGTGATGATGAGCAAAGACTAATGTGGCTGATCAAGGCCTTCCAGCCCTTTATTCAATTTGATAATGTTATTGTTAACCTTGACCTAAAAAACGGAGGTAGGGACTCCGTTTACGCTTTTGAGCGGCTTGGATTAGATGAATATCGTCGCAAGGACCATATTTCTTATATCAGAAAAGCAAAATTGGAAGACCTGGATCTCCGTCTATACAGGAACAGGGCATTAGGAAAGGCTGGTGTATACGTTGAAAACGGCGAGCATTTTGATCAGGGCTGTCAACAGTTTCGCTTTGCGAGTAAACTCCGCGAATTTTACAAGATCAATTCTGAAATGACTATACCTCTAGTCAACGTAGAAAAAGAGCTCTATGCTTCCATCGGTTTTTACAGTACTGAAAATGCTCCGTTCACCCATGAGCAGGCGGATCTCTTAAGGTTGGCAGAACCATTCGTAAGCAACGCTATCGCGTGGATAAAAGAAAGTGGACTCGCACTGAACGCGACTCAAAAAGACGGCTACTCGATTGACCATGTCCGTGCGCCGGAAATTTTCAAAAAAATCGTGGGAAACAGTCTTAAGTTGCTGTCGGTACTGGACCAGGTAACACAAGTAGCCCCATTTGATACGACCGTTTTAATCACCGGGGAAACCGGAACCGGTAAGGAATTGCTTGTTGATGCGATTCACCAGCTCTCAACCAGAAATCAGCGCCCGCTTGTAAAAGTGAATTGTGCAGCCATCCCGGAGACGCTGATCGAGGCTGCATTTTTTGGTTACGAGCGGGGGGCATTCACTGACGCCAGTGAAAAAAAAATCGGATGGTTTGAAAAAGCGCATGGAGGCACAATATTTCTTGACGAGATTGGAGAACTGCCGATGCTGCTACAAAGTAAATTCCTGCGGGTTTTGCAGGAAAAGGAAATTCAAAGAATTGGCGGGACAGCAACTATAAAAGTGGATACACGAATAATAGTGGCCACCAATAAAAACTTGAGTGCTGAAGTCGCAGCCAAACATTTTAGGCCGGACCTTTATTTTCGTATTAACGTTTTCCCCATAGAGATTCCACCATTACGGGAACGGAAAGATGATATTCCACTTCTTGTAGCCCATTTCATTAATAAGTTCACTACTGAAAGAAACGTACCTTTTAAGACCGTAAGTCAGGAAGCGCTAAATGAACTGGTCAGTTATGAATGGCCCGGGAATATCAGAGAATTACAGTCTGTTGTTGAACGCACGGCATTAACAGTTCAGGGGACAGAAATCCAGGAATTCCTGCTTCCGGACAACACTCCGATGGATGATGAGCAGCGGGAGCAGGAGTACCTGGAAACTTACCAGGAAATGGAACGCAAACACATTCTCAAAGTTCTGAAAAGCTGTAAAGGCAAAATTAACGGCAAAGGCGGCGCAGCGGAAATCCTTAACCTGCCTCCCACTTCGTTGAGTGTAAAAATGAAGAAGCTCAAAATCAGCTGGCACCATACCTATTAATAAGGATAGCGATATATAACAGCCATTACAAGAAAAATCCCTTTATCATAAAGCAGGCAAACTCCATAGAAACGCATCTGCAATCACGCGACTTTCTACGCCACTTCCCTTCCGTGGTGTGTCTCATCTCTGCACGATTGCTGTTAAGGAAGATTATTCCGTTTCAATAACATTATAGAAAAACAATAGATCAGAGGGAATTGCTGTTGATCAAGCCTAACGTGTCTATAACAACATTCGTTTTACGCTATTTAGTATCTCTAGCAGTTGAAATACGAAATAAAGCAATAACAAACTCCCTGGACTTCAAATTAGTTATTGATTATCAGACCATTAATCGATGGCACTAAAATGGACTTTTATTGGAAAAAATGATTCAGTTGTCTGGTCCCCATTAGGCGGTTCGACGTGTATGTCTGATATAAAAGAACCAGACGCCGGTATATGCATCTCCAACACGGGGTAACGACTGATATTATACATCAATATTTTACAAATAAATAAAGTATCAATGACATATATGCAGATGTGGAAATGGCTGAAAATATCAGTGCTATCATTCGAAGAGCACGAGGAAATCATGCTAAAGCTACAGAGAAAAGCCTGACTGCTAACCTGGCCGTGATGAGCTTTGTTTGATCATGGTGTAAATTTTTCAGGCATGGAAACTTCGGGAATACCTGAATAACCGTCCCAAATCAATCATCGGAGTCTGAGCTTTCAGGTTCATTATTATCTCGAAATGAAAACGTTAACATTGATCTGCTTATTATTTTGCTTTAATCGGGTCTTCGCACAGGATACAGTAACCAGAGTGTTATCGCTAACGGAACTTTTTCAATTGACCGAAGCTAACAGTAAACAATTGCAGGCCTCGAAGCAGAACGTGGGCATTAATGAAGCCCGTACAGAAATTGCAAGGTTCCAGAGGCTGCCCGAAATTGTAACCTCGGCTGATGCAGGTTACCTTAGTACCATAGCCATCCTTAATCCAAATTTCTCCTGGTACACCAATGTAAAGACACCACATTTTACCAACAACTATTTTTTAGAAGCAAGTGAGACATTGTACAAGGGCGGGACTATCCGTTTGAATATCAAAAAAGGGCAGCTTAATGAACAACTGGCGGGACTTAATTTTGAAAAAGACCGGCAGGACATTAAGTTAGTGTTACTAGGCAGATACCTCGAACTTTTCCAGCAATATAATAACCAACGAATTTTCAATCAAAATATCCTCCTGGCCCAAAAAAGGCTTGATGACCTGACAAAACTTAAGCAACAGGGTCTGGTAACCCAAAACGATGTGATCAGAAATGAACTGCTAATTTCTGATTTTAAACTTGATCTTCACGAAACCGAAAATAATATCACCATCCTAAGCAAAGAACTACAGGTTGTACTTGGGCTACCCGGCGCGACACGTATATTGCCTGATACGACGGTAGCTGCCCAACCGGTCGAGGTGCGGAGCATCGAAGAATATAATACTTTAGCACAACACAATCAGCCAGCAATCGGTGCCAGCAGATTAAGTGAAAGAATTGCTGCCAAAAACATCGAATTAGAAAAAGCAACAAGACTTCCTGAAATTTCCTTATATGCCGGTGATGCCTTGCAGAGGCCATTTTTAAATACGCTTGAGCCTTTAAATATCTATTATAACGCGTATCAGGCCGGAATCAAAATCAAATATAATATATCGTCTATATATCATGCCAAAGATCGTATCCAGCTGGCCAGACTGGAACTGGAACAGCAGAAAACACAAACCATTTACCGGCAGCAGCAGGCAGAAATAGAAGTCACGACAGCTTTTACACGTTACCAGGAAGCAAGGGAACATTTTACAACTTTAAGTAAAAGCCTGGAACTTGCGAACGATAACTTTCGGGTGGTTCAAAAAAAATATATCAATCAGTTAGCGCAGGTTACCGATATACTGGACGCGAGTACAGCAAAGCTTTCAGCTGAGCTTCGTTTAAATAATGCAAGGATAAATATCATCAATCAGTGGTACAGATTACAAAAAGCATCCGGTAATTTTTAAAAATTTAACATACAGTAAATGGAAAATCCTGTCAACCAGCACGAATCGCCAGCAAAGCCTTCAGCCGCCGAATTAGCAAAAGAAAGAAAACGCAAACGCCGGATCATTCTGTTTAATATTATATCATTGATGATCGTTGTTTCCGCACTTGTGTGGGCAGCAGTTACCTATTTCCATCTGGACAATTCGGTTTTCACTGATGATGCCCAGGTCGAATCCTATATCAACCCAATTAACACCAGGATCACCGGTTATATAAAAGATATCAGATTTACGGAGCATCAACGTGTCAAAAAAGGCGATACCTTAGTGACAATTGATGATGGGGAATACAAAATACTGGTTGCCCAGGCCGAAGCAGTGCTTATGGACGCCAAAGCCGGTCGGCTGGTGGTTAACTCCTCTGAAGACGTCGCACGCAATGGAATAGATATTTCAACCGCTAATATATCAGAGATCAGGGCCAGGCTGACCAATGCAGAGGTCAATTATAAGCGATATGCCAGCCTAGTTGCAGACGACGTTGTATCGCAGTTTCAATTTGATCAGATTAAAACGGAGCGTGATGCTTTACGGGCGAAATACATTTCGTTACAAAGTGCACAGCAAAGTGCCCGTTTAACCACTAATGAGACACAAAAAAGATTTGCTGTAGCGGATGCTGCGGTTGCCAAAGCCAGCGCAGCTTTAGCATATACGAAACTAAATCTTACTTATACGGTGATAACTGCACCCTATGATGGCGTCGTTGGCCGGAAAACGATCGAAGAAGGCCAAGTGGTACAGCCCGGACAAACATTAGTCAGCATTGTACGCGGAAATGAGAAGTGGGTTACCGCCAATTATACAGAAACACAGCTGAGATACCTGAAAGTTGGACAATCAGTAGACATTAAAGTCGACGCCATTAAAGAAAAACATTTTAAAGGAGAAATCTTTTCTATGTCGGAAGCAACCGGAAGCCGTTACTCCGCTATACCTACCGACAACTCGACCGGAAACTTCGTGAAGGTCCAGCAACGATTTCCGGTCAAGATAAAATTATCATCAACTAACGACCCGGATGAGGTTGCCCGTTTAAAAACCGGCATGAACGCAGAAGTGGAATTGATCAAATGAAGAAAAATCATGCTGGAAAATAAGATCTTTTTTGAGTGGGTGCGAAAGGAATTGCATCTTTTATTGCTAGTTCTTTTGTTGATTCCGCTCGGCTTTACCGGTGGAATTGTCAGTAATGTTTCAGGATATATAACCGGAAGTCTCAGTGCCATACCAGCGGATATTACAATGGCCTCTTATGCACACACGATCGGTTTGATCATTGGCGTTCCGTTTGTCTTAAGTTTTAAGCAGATTATTACCAGCAAAAATCTGCTGCTGGGAGTTTTTTCAGGTCTAATCGTATTGAACCTGGTCATTCAATATACCGATCAACCGCTAATCCTCGTGATGGCCTCCTTCGTAGCCGGTTTTTTTAAGATCCTGGGACTGTTGGAAGTCTTTGCAACCCTGATACCGATACTTATGCCAAAGGGCGAACGTTACCGGCTTTACGCGGTTTATTACCCGGTTACGCTGATCGCGGCTCAGCTGACGACAATGTTCATGGCCTACGCTGCGGACCATCTGAACTGGCAATTTGGTCATTTCTTTTTGATGGTGCCATTGCTGGCCGGCATCGTACTCATATTGTTTTTCGTCCACCCCGAGTTCCCCGGTGAAAAAATACCACTTTATAACTTTGACTGGCTTGGCCTAGTGCTTTTTACGATCAGCATGCTCCTGCTAGATTACGTGCTTTCGTACGGACTCACTGAAGACTGGCTGAGATCCCGAAAGATCATCGTGGCTATTGTCGCCTGCTTGCTGACCATCACTTTATTACTTAGCCGAACGTATATTGTCCGCCAGCCTATGCTCAATCTTCACGTGCTACGCTACAAAAACGTACGCCTGGGGCTCGTAACGATGTTCATTTTAAGTTTGTTTTTTGCAGCCAGCAGCGTACAGAACAACATGATGAACCTTGTTTTCAAAGGAAATGCTGTCGAAATCACCCGGATTAATCTTTACATGATTCCGGGTTTTATTACAGCGACAATTATCGGTTACATGTATTATCGTAAATTTACCAGTTTCCGGTTCATGATCATTTTTGTCGTAGTTTGTTACACGATTTCTTTCGTCCAATTGTACTTTATCACGACACTTACAACAACATCTCAGGCCTTTTACTTGCCAATGTTCTTCCGGGGAACGGCGATTTTACTATCCTACATGGCAGTCGGAATCTACGTTGCCAACGGATTGCCGTTTCTGGAATTTTTTTCCGTAACCGTGTTTTATCTTGCCGTGAGAGTGTTTTTGGGGCCCGCAGTTTGTTCAGCTTACTTATCCTATTTTTATTACCACCGGCTAATACATAATGTCAACTTACTTTCTTCGAAAATGGATCAAACAGATCCATTGTTTGCGGCAGCCTATAGACCTGCCTATCATAGTGCTTTAACTGGCGGCCAGGCTTCTGATGAGGCTGTAAACTCAGGAATAAGGTCGGTTTTCACTAACGTGCAGAACCAGGCAGCGCTGTTGACCATACGGGAAACCTTCGGGATGATCATCGTCATTGCATGTCTTTTTATTGCAGCTCTTCTGATTATCAAAATATATCAGCGGACATCGGAAAACGGGAAAGAAGGGTTCACGCTAATCTGATTAATCCTGAGTTGTTCTTACCACCAATTACCTCCTTTTTAGAGCGATTTATCAAGAGGTAGTGCATCGCTTCAACAGTGTTCTGCTGATGATGTTCTTACCACCGGCACCTACTGGACGTTTTAAAAACACTGTGCTTTTAAAAGCCAGCCATTATCCCCTCACTGTAATATAGAGATTTATTAAGATCAGTTAATTTGTATAAAATAGAAAAGGCCCTCTGCATTACAGAGGGCACTGAAAAAGTCCCGTTAAATCGGATAAAAAAAGGGTTGTGCCATAAATCATGAACAACCCCTTTTCCTTACCCCAAAAGTGGGAATGACATAGCTCTGATTTGTATAAACGATTCTCAGAGCGTCAAATTGAATTTTTAACTGCCTTTTTCAAGCCTCAAATATTGAGGGGACTTTTTCAGTGCCCTCGCATTACCATGCGGCCTTTTTACTAGCTGAGTTGTTTTTATTTGGCTATTTTCTCAAGAATGATGGCCAGTGAATCAGGTTTCGCCAGGAAAGGTGAATGGCTTGTATTCAGCTGAAAGACGTTTTTAATACCAGCTGCCGCAACCATCCGCTTCTGCAGGTCATATGTGATCGCATGATCCTGTAAGGTATGGATATAATACTTTTGTACACTTCCGTAATTTGCCGCTGTGATAGTTGCAGGTTCTCCAAAAGGAATTCCGGGCTCTGTCCGATAGTTATTAAGGACTAAAGACTTCACTGCATCGGATCCGTCTTGGATAAAAATATCAGTGATCCTGCCATGAGGAAGATCAAGTATTATCCCGCCATCAACCTTTTCAATGCTCGGACCTAACAGAGACCCGGCATCAGTATTAGCAAGGTCTAACAGGCTTTGGTTATTAGCGGGAAGAAATGCGTTAACATAAACCATTTTTTCAATTTTTGAGGGGATCTTTTCAGCAACCTCTGTTATAACCATACCACCCATGCTATGGCCACAAAGAATTACTTTCGTGTTTAAACTATCGATTACATGGATTACCCTGTCCCTGTAAGTATCCAGGTGGATCGTGTTGAATGCAGTCTTGTCAGACCCGTGCCCTGCCAATTGTACGACCACTACTTTTTGGCCCTGGGCTTCCAGCTTACTTTTTACAGATTCCCATGCGTAGGGTGCAGACCAGGCACCGTGAACAATAACGAATGTTTTGACATCTACCGGTGGATTGGCATCATCATCTTTGGAACAACCTGAAAAGGTTAGTAATAAAATTGCTGCAAGAAATACAGCTGCTAGTGATTTTTTCATCTTGATGATTTTTAAATAAATAATTGAACATTTGCTTACGCCAGCTTACTTCAGTAGCATTTTAAACGCGTTAGATACACTCACCTTGCGAAACTAATGCCGAACAACAACTATTTGATTTACAGATTATTAATCCGAGACAAGGCGTTTAGCAGATACTTTATTTCATAAATCGACTATTCTTTATAACCGAATTCCCTGCATTGCGATCTTGCAGGCTCCCCGGGTCGCCATCGTGGCATAGTTTTTTTTTCTGGGCCCCACACCAGGAATAGACCGCCTTTTGCCAGTTGATCAACTCTTCATTTGAATTAGTATGTTTTGCCTTGCGGGAACGGAGAGGTTTTATACCCCAATTACAATCGATATATCGGGAGGCGTTTGCATCATAACGGATAGGAAAATAAACCGACATTCTTTTTGACAAAACTATTCAGGGAAATCGGTTTTCGACCGGTGATTTTCTCAACCCAGTCACTGGTTCCGGCAAGTATTCCATCCTGAATATCAATAAGGATAGCGAACATATGCTGTATAAAGTATGGTGAACATTGTGAATTTTCCATCAGGGTAATAAATGTTTTTCCGTCAATCGGTTTATAGGATATCTTCCGGTGAAGGTTATTACACAAGATCTCTGCCATTTCAATATGAGACAATTCAACGGGGCCGAAAAGCGGATAAATCTGGCCCATATGTGGTTCAGGATTCAATAATATAGCGGCGATCACCCTTCCCACGTCTTCCCCGGCTATAGGCGCATAACGGCAATCCCCAAATGGAGAAATAAATTGATTTTTTGACGTTAAATTATGATTGAGGAAACTCAGCCATTCGGCATATAAGATTGGTCTAAGGTGCGTAACAGGAGTTCCGGAGCGGTCAAAGATCCGTTCTGCAAACCAACGGTCTTTAGCCGCATTGCTTTTAGCCATTCTTCTGGAAGTGCATTGTGACAGGTTAACAATTAAGCGCACGTTTTCTTCCAGCGCCGCTTGTGCGAAGTAAACGGAAGCCTGCAGCAATCCTGGAGACTGAATGGGATATATAAATAAGGCAGCATCAACTCCTCTTAGCGCAATACTCAAGTTGTCGAAATTAGATAAATCGCCTTCAATGATCTCAACGCCGCGTTCGGCCAGGGCATCGGACCTGACATCAATCTTATGCACCATCGCCCTGACCGGTTCATTCAGTTCCAGTAAGCGGTCAATCGCATTCATGCCAGTTACGCCTGTCGCCCCGGTAATTAAAACTTTAGCGTCCATAATTTATGCTATTATCGTTAGCACAATGTGCAACTACCTCTTTTTTTTTTGCGTATGCGGCTGGTTAGCAATTAAAGCGAACATGCTACTATTTTTTGATAATTGATACAGCTCATTGCAGCACCATATGCATTGAAAACCGGCCTGCTTATAAACATGTTGATCACTGCGTTTTGACCTGACAGTTTGCTGCACCATGGCAGCCCGGAGCCGAAAAGCCGAATAATTAAAAGCTATATTCATATTCGTTTGTTAAGGTTTACGAAGCTAGCCGGAGGCCCGGCTGGTTTCCAGATATATCCAACATGATGCCAACAAGATAAATGACTAATTGACAATACCTTAGGTAAAAAATAAGGAAATACTACTTACTTTATATCATATTTAAACATTTGAAATATGATATAAAGTGAAAGAGACAGGAAAACTGCATTCGGTTCCATGATCAAAAGCCTGACTTGATGGACAAGATATTTAATCGAATCAACAGGCAACACCCTGGTGGCAGCTGCCATCTGGGAGCTCTTCCTCCAGGGAATTAATGGGTGGAAAGATGATCTTTACTGTGGTACCCTGGTTAACGGTGATACTCAGATCTCCACCCAGCTGACTTGACAATCCATACATCAAATTCATGCCCAGGGTATGCCCTGAATCACCCATAAAATTTTCAGGTATACCGCATCCGTCATCCGATATAGACAGGCAAATATTTCCCTTCTCGTTAAGATATACCTGCAAGCTGATGAACCCTTCTTCTTTAATCAAAAAGGCATGCTTAAAACAATTAGACATCGCTTCATTGATCAGCAAACCTAGAGGTACAGCCTGGGCTACATCAATTTCAATATGTTCAATTGCCAGTATGAGGCGAATTTTTTTGTCCGGGCTAATATTATCCTGCAAATAGCCGCCCAGCTCAGCAATATATGAACCGATATTGATATAGCACAAACCTTCAGATTGATATAATTGCTGATGTATAAGAGAGATGGAATACATTCTGCGTCTGCTGTTGCTAATAGCCTCCTGCGCCTGATGATTTGAGATATAAAAGGATTGCATATTTAGCAAGCTCATGGTAACCTGAAGATTATTCTTTACCCGATGATGAATTTCTTTAAGTAACCATTCTTTTTCTTTAAGTAACAGCGTAAGATCTTCAGCAGAGGTCATTAACTTTTTATGCTGATTATCAATTTCCAGTTGCTGGGATTGGAGGAGCAGATTACTTTCCTGTTTAAGCCGGTAGCGATTGTAACCAATGCCTGAAACGATCAGCAACATTATTGCGACACCAATCGTAAGGTTGCGTTTGACTTTCTCCTGCCTGAGGGTGGTGCGCTGCAATAGAGATTGGCGAGCGAGCATTTGGATATTCTTATTTTTCAGTAAGATGTTTTTATCTTTTTTCTGAGTTTCATACTGAATGTTCAGTAAGGATATTTCCCGGCTATTAGATTCGTTAAGCAAAGAGTCCTCGCCGCGTTTATAATTCTGGTAATGTTTTATGGCCGACAGATAGTTCCCTAATAAGGAGTCCGTTTTGAAAAGCCAATTTTCATGTTCTTTATTAAATATTTTAAGATTATTCTTTTTACAGAGATACTGATAAGCTTTGACAGCTCTAAAAGCAGCCTTGCTTTGTCCTGTCAAGTTATCGTAACGGATAATTCCGTTTAAAGCATCAAGCTGGTCAGTGAGTGCCAGTTCTTTTGATGCTGATAAATGGCTGAGTTCGAGAAAATAGGTCTCGGCACCTTTAACATCGTTCATATCCAGACATGTGTGAATCGATGTCGAAGCAAGCTTTTCACGGATATTGACAGGCAATTTAACATTTTTGTATTTTTTAAGCGTATTCAGAAGCCCCAGCGCTTTTTCCAGCTGGCCACTCTTGTTGCTGCGACGCAATTCACCAGCCGTATACATTCCATATTCAACCATGGTAACTGTATCTTTTAATTGTCCGATGCATTTAATTAAAGCTACGGCCTCGTCAAATTTATGATCGAACAGATAAGACATACCCATGTTAAAAGTTATTTCTAACATGGCAGACGTATCTTTCTGCATATAAGCCAGCCGTCTTGCTTTCACGTAATATGTATGAGCAGTGTTATAATTCAGGACCCGGTGATAGGCCATGGCCGTGGCATAAAAGATATTTCTTAGTACCGGGGAGGACGTATCACCGGATGCTTCGATATTTTTAATTGCGAGCAAGCTGTATTTTAATTCATTTACAAAATCACCTGTTCTGCTAAGGGCTCTACTGATCAGATAGTAAACTGAGCCCAGGTCTTTATCGTGCACAGATTCATACAATTTCAATGATGTTCTTAGGTTTTCGAGGGCCTCCTTGTTTTTACCGGCCAATAACTGGTTTTCACCAATATCTTTAAATGCATCGCCCGCACGCCTGACTGTTCCCGACTTCATAAATGCATCTGCTGCATTTCTGAAACATTCGATTTTCCGCTCAAAGCTTGCCGGCCGGTCATCGTATCGTTGCCCCATAAGGATATAGGTTTCACCAATGTCTAAGAAATCACTGGCCTCCATGAAGCATTTTAAAGCTTTGCGGGTTAACTGCAGAGCTTCCTGATTCTTTTTATTTTTAATTGCAATAAGTGCGGATCCAAGAACTGAACGGCCATAGCCTATCTTATATCCCTTCACATTACTCAACTTTTCCGCCTGTTCGACAAAATAAATTGCGCTGTCCACATTTGTCTTTTCGTTCCCTGGCTTATCCAGATATAATTTACCCAGCGTCAAAAAGACATTAACTTTTGCGGTATCAGCCTTAGCTTTACTTAACCCTATCCTTTGAACACCAATCTTATCGTTTTGAATCCCCTGACTAAAGGCGGTTTGCCAACAACCGAACAAAAACAAACAAGCGATTAAGGCTATTTTTTGATTCATGATAACAAGTTTATAAAGACCAAGTAATTCCATTGCCAAATCATGGTTAGTTAAAAATGCTGACCATCAAAACTTGCTTGTGTCAGGCGGTGAATTTTTTTACGATGCCTAGCTTGTTCATCTTTGAAATCAGGGTCGTAGGTGCCAGATCGAGCATTTCGGCTGCGCCCCCCGGACCGCCAATCCTTCCGCCGCATTTCTTCAGTACCGAAAAAATGTAGTCCTTTTCCATCTCCTTAAAAGTTTTAATGGGCGTATCGCTTGCATTTGCTGCAGCTTCCTGTAGTGTTTTTTCAGGCAGGTCAACGCGTGTGAGTACCGGGCCACTTGTAAGTAGTATACCACGTTCAATAATATTTTCCAACTCCCGGATATTTCCCGGCCATTCGTAAGCTTGTAAAGCGTAGCCGACCTGATCAGACATCGAAGTAACATTTTTACCCATTTTCTTGGACAGGTTTTTTAGGAAGTGTGCAGATAACTCAGCTATATCTTCTTTGCGTTTGCGTAAAGGAGGCAAAGTCAGTGGAAAAACGTTCAGGCGGTAATACAGGTCAAGCCGAAAACGACCTTCCGCTACCTCTTTCTCCAGATTGCGGTTAGTTGCGGCGATTACACGCACATCAGTTTTGATGATCTGGTTGCCACCCACACGAACAATTTCCTTTTCCTGTAATACACAAAGTAGTTTCACTTGCAGATCAAGCGGTAATTCGCCTATTTCATCCAGAAAAATAGTCCCGCCTATCGCCTCTTCAAACTTTCCTATCCGTCGGTTTATAGCGCTTGTAAACGCACCTTTTTCATGTCCGAAAAGTTCAGATTCCATGAGCGCAGCAGGTATGGCTGCGCAATTTACTTTTACCAAAGGTTTTGCTTTCCGGTCAGAGAGCCGATGGATAGCTTGCGCAACTCTTTCTTTTCCGGTCCCGCTTTCTCCGAGGATAAGTACAGAGATATCAAACGGAGCGACCACGCTCAGCTGTTCTTTTATATTATCAAAGGCGTCACTCGATCCTACCAAACCAAATTCTTCACTTTTTAACGAAGTCTCTACTGCAGGGACCAGCACTTCGTATACTGTGTCGTTCACCTGCTGAACCTCGGCGACTGGAGCATTAGTATGATAACTCAATAATTTGTCCCCCACCTGGATCAACAGGAGCTGCAACCGTTCCAACCAGGCTACATGTTCCTGTTTAAAGGCATGGCTGTCCCTGTTATAAAAAGAGCAAAGAAATTTTCTTTTTTTTGGCAGTTCAACGGGTTGCATTAATACCGATCCTAACTCGAATTCGCGGGCGATTATCTTTCTGAACGGATTTTGGTTCAGCATATATTCGAAGTCGTTACCCCCGTAATAAACTGCTTCCTCCGGAAAAACGCCACTTGCTTTTGCAGCGTAAAGCTCTTGCTCGGTCTTACCCACGCGTACAGCCAGCTCTTCAACTGACAGGAATTCAAAGCTGCCTCCGTCGTCCTTCAGGAAGGCAATCTCATTTTTGCCATGATTTTCATCTTCCCAGCAAACGGCGAAATAATCGAATGTAATGTGACGATGGAAAGCGGCCATTATTGCCGACATTTGGGATCGCCAATCATTTGAACTCTCCATAACCTGCAGGACCTCGGACTGCAGGGCAACCTCTTTGACCAATTTAGCTTCCAGGTTATTTTCGTGGCGATAAATTGCTATATCCAGTGCTACAAGGACATCTTTCTCTCTAAATGGCTTTACCATAAAGCCATATGGTTTTGTAGCTTTGGCAAGCTCCAAAACACTTTGATTAGAATTCGCAGATACGTAGATAAAAGGAATTTCAAGTTCGTTCAGCGATACGGCCAAATCAAGTCCTGTTAATTTTCCTGTTAATTGAATATCGACAAAAACCCAGGCGGGACGTTTCAGCTTTATAATTTCCAAAGCTTTGGGTACAGAAGGCGCGATCCCGCTGATCTCATAGCCAGCCTTTTCCAAAATTTTTCTGAGATCTTCAGCAATGATGAACTCATCTTCAACGATTAGTATTTTTCCGTTCATTTTAATATATCTTAAATTGATTATCTTTTCGTTCTAAGCTTGTATTAATTCATCCTTTTCCTTATTCACAGGTTTATTCGGGAACTTAGCATCCTGAAAAACCACGTCGATTTTAGTTCCCCGTTCACTGCAAATGCAAAATTCACCTTCGATCTGTGCTGAGAGACCTGACATCAAATTCATCCCCAAAGAGGCCGAAACCTGATGATCAAAGTCGGCTGGCAAACCTATCCCATCATCCCAAATTGACAGGATGATGCGATGATCGTCATCATTTTTCAAGGAAATTGAAATGTTTCCTGCTTGGTTATCTTTAAACGCATACTTCATTGCATTGGTAATAGCCTCGTTCAATATGAGGCCTAAAGGAATTGCTTGCGAAATATCCAAAGCCGTTGGGGAAACACTTATTAAAAACCGCATATTATCCTCTTTTCCAAAGCATTCTTTCAGATAGTTCACCAGTTCCGGTATATAGGTAGACATATCTATTTCGGTAGGTGTTTCCGACTGGTATAATTTCTGATGGATGAGCGACATGGCATGTATACGGCGTTGACTATCTTGAATCGCATCCCTGGCCATTTCATTATCAAGGTAAGAACATTGAATATTCAGCAGACTCATCGTAACCTGCAAATTGTTCTTTACCCGGTGGTGAACTTCCCTAAGCAGCCATTCTTTTTCTTTTAACAGTGTTGATTGTTTGGAATTAAAATTCTGAAGAGTAAGATTTTGCTCATTGATCTCCGTTTGCTGAGCACGCAGAAGCAGGTTGCTGCGCTGTTTGAGGCGGAACCTATTATAACCGACAATCAGGACAAGCAGCAATAAGCTACTGCCGCAGATCACGATATTACGAATAGAGCGTTGTTGCTCTAATTTGGTTTGCTGTAAATTTGCCTGCTTAATCAGTAATTGAATATTTTTGGCTTTGAGTACGATATCTTTATCCTTCTTGTCTGATTCGTACTGCACATTAAGAAGAGCCGTTTGCCGGCTGTTTTTCTCCTTCAGGATAGAATCATCAACATTTTTTAATTCCTGATAATGTTTGATAGCAGAAATATAGTTGTGCGTGGCAGAGTCGGCTTTAAACAACCAAAGCTGGTCCTGCGACATAAATATTTTAAAATTATTTTTCACACAGAAGCGCTGATGCTCTGCGATATAAGAATAAGACCTATTGTATTGACCGGTAAACTGGTAATAGGATATGATGCCCCGTAACGCTTTTTCATGAATTTCTCCCTGAACATTCCCTTGCCTGGCCAGCACCTTCAGTTTATCAAAATAGCTTTTAGCTTTGTCAAATTGTTTCAGATACAGGTAATTCGTCATAAACAAGTAGGCCAGCTCTACGCCCAGGCCCGGACTGCGGGTTGAGGCATTAAGCTTTGTCAGTTGTCTCATCAGTGGAATAACATCGATAAACTTAGCCAGCTTCATCAGCGTGTATGCTTTGTTTAAGGTCATGGTAACAATTGCCGATGTATCTTTGAATTTGTAAACATTGCGTAAGCCTTTATCGATATAATGGTCCGCGGCTACATACTGCTTGGTCATGTAAAAGGAAAATCCGGCACGGTAATAAATGGTCCCGAGCTGGGCGGAGGTGTCATTAACTGATTCAGCAGTTTTGACGGCGAGCAGACTATATTTCAGGGCATCTACAAAATCCCCCATTTTGGCTAAGTCATATCCCAGGAGATCATAAACGCCTTGCATGTTTTTATACCCTGTAGAAAGATAAATGGATACAGCCGTTCTGAGATTTATGAGTGCTTCGTTATTCTGGTTTGCAATGATCTGAAAATCGGCAAGATCCTTTAAGGTTGTTGCCATTCTGTTACGTGCCCCGGCCTGATGAAAAAAAGCAATGGCCCTTTTATAATATTCCATCTTCTTACTCAGTCCGGGCTCATCATTATTATAATACTGCCCGATTATAATCAGTGCTTCTGCGATATCTGATTTCAGGTTGAGCTCCGTGGACAAGCGCAGAGCCTCTCTGGAGAAATACAAGCCCTTTTCTTTGAGTCCCTGATAATTATAAATCATTCCGGAAAGCAAAGCAATCCGGGCCTCGCCGCGCCTGTCGTGAAGTTTCCCATTCAAGTTGGATGCTTCCCGTAAAAACAAAAATGCACTGTCTGCATCTTTCTGCGTGCCAGAAGGCTTGAAAAGATAGGAGCGGCTTAAAGACATCAAAAAGTTAAATTTAACGGTGTCCTGCCTGGCCCTTTTAGTTTGTTGCTTAAGTGCCGGAACACCCAGTTCATTCAGAGGCTGCACATTCACATTCAGGCACCCGAAAACCAGGTTTACTGTTAAAAATAATGCAGCTAACTTCCTCTGAATGATCATTCGGCACCAAGTCAATTTGACTTATGTTATAGCCAACGATGTGCCATCACTTAAAACATTGTATATCAGAGCGTTAATATACATATTGGCAAACTATATCACTTTATTTCGTAAAAAAACAAAGTCAGCTATGATATAAAGTGCTCAATCTTCCCTAATAAGAAAACAGCCAGCGTGACCTGCTGCAACATTGCTAAAATTGTAAAAGCACAAATACCCTGATACCGTGCCTTGCTACTTCGGGATGATTCAGATAACTAAACCTTGTAACATAATCGAGGCGAAGCACTTTAAATATATTTCCTATCCCGATGCTGCCTTCCTGGTATGGTCCGTCATTGAGTGCATAGGTGAAAGGTGCACCATTTCTTAAAGGAAACGTTAACAGATCAGGATGCTTGGCCGGGTCGTTCTGGTCCCGGATACCTCCCCATAATATTTTATAGGAAACAATTTCTCTTAATTTTAATTTCTCCAAAAAAGGTATCTTATTGAAGATGAATCCATTGAAATTCTGATCAATATTTATGGCTGCATAATGATCGCTCACAAATTCCTGAAAATTCATCAGGTTATAAGATTGGATTTGCAGGGCGTAACTTTGATTCGCATGGGCGATATCCAGTAGAGGAAAAGGCACCTTACCGGCTATGTAACCGCCCTCTGTACTTACATCAGCATAACCGAGTTGAGAAAGGTAGAACCGTTTTGTGATATTACCTGTAAAGTTTTCATACCTGTACTGACCGCCCAAAACACCTTTGAAGCCCTGCTGAAAACGAAGGGTATAAACGGGGTATTTATCCGGGATCGGCGTACGGTAAAGCTTGCCCTGGTAGAACTTTTCGGAAGGTGCAAAGCGTAACTGAAAATTCAGCTGTACATCTTTGACGTTTTCCACCAGATTATTTGAACCGTCTGCTGAATTTTGATAGTATAGAGCACCTCCGACATCGGGGCCGGCCGCCTCCTGGGTCCATTTTTTAAACCCGATCTGATACGAAACATGGTTTAGGAATTCCTGAACGTAATCAAGTTTAAATACATCGTTATTGGTTAGAATATCGTTATAACCACGCTTGAAAGACAGCAAAAAGTTACTTTCCTGTACGAATTGCAGTTCCTGCCCTGGTATTTTGGTATCGTGCTGGTAACTGACCCGAACAAAGCTTTGCGGAAATGCATAGATAGATTTATTGTTAAGGGAATAGGTACCGCTCAAAAAGTATTTCCATTTTTGATCCTTAAAACCATATGCCCCGTAAACTTCAGAATAATAACGCTTGCTAAGCGCTGTCGTTGTGCGGCCACCGAGCCTGAGCCGGAAACCCTCGATGGGGTTGAAGCTATAAAATGTATTCAGCGGACCAACTTCGAACTTTCCGAAACTTTTATAGCCGGCCAATACCAGGGTGGCAATATCCATCGTCCGTCTAAACGATGGAATGGTTTGGAGGCTGTCAATGTTTTTATACACATCGCTTTCGGCCTGCTTCAGCGTGTCAGGCCTGTTTTTGACCCAATAATCCTCGCTTTTATCTTCCGCATCCGGCATAATAACCTCAGCCGGACCCTGATAATTAACAGATGGCCGGGGTTTATTTATGATGAAATCACTGAGCATTACCACTCGCTCACCCAGTATGCCGCCGCCTTTTTTCTTATTCAGGCCGAATTCTATCTTCAGATCACTTTGATTAAGATGATAACGACCGTCGCTTGCTGTTTCAAAAGCGAGAATAGCCTGCATTTGCCGCACAAAATTCAAGTTGATGTTTTTGTTAACCGATAGAACCGCCTTTTCGACGGCATAATTCCCGTCCATGGTAACATATAACCGCCCCTCAAATAAAAGATCTGTCCCGTTTCGGGGCGTAAAGCTTAATTCTATCAATTTCGGTGAAACATCTTTCAGGGTATCTGTTATGAAGAATTTATAGAAACCAGGCGAAGAATCTGCTATGGGGCTTAACAATTGATTTCCAAGCATGGATATATTATTGTCATATATATTAATATCTTGGTACATTCTGTTAAAGAATGAGCTCAAACCCTGGTTATCGACAAAGTTTTCATCATATTTAACCTGTTTGCTCGCTTCGATATATTGCTTTTTAACAAATGGTTGCTTGCGAAAGAAATTGTGAGAAAGCTTTTCCTCCATGTATATCGGAAGAAGGTTTTGTCCCCCAATGTCGGTCGAGTCTTGTTTCCGGAATAGAAATTGGTAGTTTTTAAATATGCCTTTTCGCATAAACTTGTCTGACAAATTACTTAGGGCGAAGATCATTTTTTCATATTGATGGTATTCGGCGTAATTATAATTTTCGACACGATTACTCTCCTTGTGCGCGATGACTTGCCGGATAAGCTCAACCGCTGGATTTCCTTTG
Organism: Mucilaginibacter sp. P1_A3; assembly: GCF_056406855.1. Taxonomy (NCBI): domain Bacteria; kingdom Pseudomonadati; phylum Bacteroidota; class Sphingobacteriia; order Sphingobacteriales; family Sphingobacteriaceae; genus Mucilaginibacter; species Mucilaginibacter sp. P1_A3. Next base: position 324,198 of record NZ_JBFTZJ010000003.1, on the reverse strand, counting down.
TTGCGGTACTTTATCTTTTTTCCTGATCGTACGACAACTTCCTTGAGCAAGTTTTCGTCTTCTGTCATACTTATATTAACTACCTGAGACTGGCCAGGAACCACCTCCTTTATAACAGATCGGTAACCAATGAAGGAGAATTTTACTTTGCTGAATTCACCGTTACCTCTTATGGTATAATGCCCGTTATTGTCCGCGCTTGTTCCTATCGTAGTACCTACCAGAGTGATGGTAACAGCAGGCATGCTTTCCTTTGACTTTGCGTCAACAATATTTCCGCTTATAATAGTTGGGGACTGAGCATTTGAAGCCTGTGCAAATCCTGCAAAGAATAAAACTGCAAGAAAAAAGCTATTTTTAAAAAAGTTGTTTTCCATCGGGTGTCGATTTATACATGGACAATTTGATCGTCTGACATGGCAGTCAGAGTAACCCAACTATTTCTCCAAACATCAACTTTCTGCAAATCAACACCTTACAAAATTTCCGAGGAAATTAAATTGTGATATATCGTAAATAAATGAGCAGATTAACGATTCAGCCCGTAATCTGCAATTGACCCGGATAATCTGCAGGTAGCATTTAAGGTGAGCAGGCGAACGCTATCAAAATAAGGAAAACGTGCTCCATAAGCTAAGAATGATCGATAACCGAACAGCGGGGCGGCGCTGAAGTCAGCAAAGGCCGATACTTTAAGTTGTAAACAATACCTTTTATAAAAACTCAGATTGATGAAAGCGGATGCCAGCGATGGTTGGATTACGAAATAAAGCATCAAACCTGAAATAAAAAATCAATAAATAGTTACAAATGAAATAGTTAGACTACGGCATGTAATTGGGAAAGTAAATAGCAACACTTTTAACTCCCATTACGCCAATGAGCAATCTAAGACAAAATTTTCTGATATTTATCGTGATACTGGCGGCCATTATGGAGCTTATAGACACGTCTATAGTCAATGTGGCATTAAATTACATGAGTGGTAATCTTGGGTCGACTTTAGAAGATACCTCCTGGGTTATTACATCGTATGCAATTGCCAATGTAATCATTATACCCATAACAAGTTTTTTAACTACCAAGCTTGGCCGTAGAAACTACTACATCGGATCAATAATCTTATTTACTTTTTGTTCCATGATGTGCGGGCAGGCGGGAAATATCTGGACCCTGGTCTTTTTCAGGTTCATACAGGGTTTGGGCGGAGGTGCACTGCTATCTGTTTCCCAAGTAATCGTATTTGAAATTTTTCCTAAAGAAAAGCAAGGTGTTGCAAGCGCATTATTTGGTGTAGGCGTTTTTGTAGGTCCCACTATAGGACCGACATTAGGTGGTTTCATCACTGAAAATTATTCATGGCCATGGATATTTTATATAAATGTCCCGTTGGGCGCCCTTGCCGCCATATCTTGCTTCTTTCTTTTGTCTGAACCAATAGTGAAGCAGACCATTAAGAGGGTTGATTGGACAGGGATAGGTTTGCTGGCTGTCGGCATAGGCTCTCTGCAGACCGTGTTAGAACGTGGTGAAACAGATGATTGGTTTGCTGCAAATTATATTATATGGCTCACAGTTACCGCCATCATTTGTCTTACTTCTTTTGTTCTCTGGGAACTGAAGATAAAAGATCCCGTGGTAAACCTACGTGTGTTGAAGAGCAAAACGCTGAGTGTCGCCGCTGTCCTTACATTTGTAACCGGCTTGGGATTGTTCACCTCTGTATATCTGACGCCGGTCGTTGCACAACGACTGTTAGGCTTTACGCCGTCCCAAACCGGGCTACTACTGCTTCCTGGCGCTATAATCGCCATCTTCGGGCTGATCATTTCCGCACGCCTGTTGCAAAAAGGCTTATCACCGATCATCATTATCATTGTCGGATTCGCATTGTTTATTTATTTCAATTGGCGAATGTCCGGCCTGACCTTGGAGACATCCGGTGGGGAAATCACATTTACCCTGATATTCCGGGCAGTGGGCCTCGCCTTGCTGACCGTTCCTTTGACAGCGCTCGCCGTTTCCTCGCTTGAAGACAAAGATATCCCCCAAGGCGCAGCTTTGAATAATATGATGCGACAGCTGGGGGGATCCTTTGGCATATCCATTTTTAACACTTACCTGGCCAGAAGAATAGCATTGCACAGGGTTGATCTGATCTCCCAAATTACACTTACCGACCCCCAAACCGTATTAAGGCTCCAGAGTTACACATCTTATTTTCATAACAAAGGCTACAGCATTTTTGACGCACAATCCAAAGCGCTGAAATTAATTGACCAGGTCGTTATCCGGCAATCTACATTATTGAGTTATAATAATGCTTTTTTCCTCTTGGGTTTAATCTTCGTTGCAGCATTACCGTTGTTATTAATAGCAGTCGGCCAGGCGAAAAGAAAAGGCGGTCCGGTTATTCTTTCCGATCATTGAAGATAAGTCTCAAGAAGGTTGCTCAATTGCTAATAACATATGCAAGTTAAAAATGGTACAGGTCACAGATATGCAGATAATGTAGGACGTTCCCTAATAATCTCCCCAAAATCCCGGACAGACGGAAAAAATTCAGTAAAAAATGGTGCAATCTCCTGCTGCATATTATTCAGGCTGTCACTTTGTGTTGTTATGGCGTAATAAGTAATGCCGTAAACATCATATTTATTCTTTATTAGTTTCGCTCGCCGGCAAAAAGCAAGTTATTTAAGTTCTCAGGCTTTAAGGTTTGCTTTTCAAAAGGTTTGGCAACGGGATTCAGGGAGTAGAAATAGGGCATGTTTTTGGGCCAGCGTTTCCACACCAGAACGACAGCTTTATAGGCGGTGTCAGGTGTGGACAGAAACAAATTGTCGCCGAGACTATAAAATGTTCCCTGGTAAACCACCGGTCGAAACAACTCGTTCGGCCTTGCCCGTTTTTCATCTACCAAAAGTTTGCCATCTATTTCATAATGGATGGAGGCTACCCCGCTTTTAGCGTGAAAGGCTTTGATCTTCCGGGCCAGCGGATCAATCAAAATACGGTCTCCCCTGCCAGCAGTCACCCGGCTGATGATGTCCAATATATTATGCTGGCCACCTAATTCGGGACGACCATAATAAAAAACGGTACTATCTTTTGTGTGTGTGGAAAGTAAGTTAGGTCCACACTTATTCTTGTGGAGCTAACGTCCCAGCCCAGTTGGTTGCGTAGCTCACTCCTATCCTCCGGAGATCGGGAAAACGATACTTTGTTACAACACAGCAGAAACACAATTAACTCGGCGCAGCGGAAGAATTTTATTATTATTTGGTGGTATTTCAAGATATGAAAATTAGCGTACATAATTTTTTGGCTTTTGGCAGGCACAATTATTCGCCGTGACGGGATTTTCCAGGTGATAAGAATGCTTTTAATCCATTATTTCTAGTGAGATATGGTGAACATCAACCAAATCATTTCGCAAACGGCTTTCGGCGTCTTTTCCCCCTTGTAACAGCTTAACTGCTGATGCATACCTGACCAGATCGACTGGTTCATAGGCAAGACTCCACCTGATTCCTTCCATAATCATGGGCAACAAATCAATACTCCTTTCTGTCAAACCATAGATAAATCCCTGTTTATGAGCAGGGTCGCGTTTCTTGGTTAGCATGCCCTGCTGTTCAAGCATGTTCAATCTGTCCGTTAAAATATTCGAAGCAATTTTTTCCTCCATTTGTAGAAATTGCCTGAAATGTCGTTTGTTTTCAAACATTATTTCGCTCAAAATGAGCAAGCTCCACTTATCGCCAACGATCTCAACCATAAGATTGAGCGGACAAAAGGATCTGTTATTTTTCATTATTTGTGATTTTATTTTAAAACCAGTTGCAAATTAAAATTATATATCTACATTTGCATTGGTTTTCTTTTGCAACTGCTTGCAAATATAGTCCATATTTCAATTATATCAAAATCATAGCTTTAAAGATGGCTGTCAGCTGACGCCTCGGGAATAAGCAATTTGGGAGAGAATAAGTTAAAAGGGGACAGAGAGCAGACGAAAAGGACAACATTTAAAATATTTAGAAAATAACAACATGAAAAGTAAAGTATTGGTTACCGGAGCAACAGGAATTACAGGCAATTATGCCGCAAAACGCCTGTTAGAGTTAAATGTGCCTGTAAGGGCGATGGTTCGTCAGCATGACGACCGTTCGGAAAAATTAAAGTCATTAGGCGCAGAAATCGTAGCCGGGGATTTTAACGATCTGGATTCATTAACTGCCGCCATGAATGGTATTGGCGGTGCATATTTTGTTTATCCGGTCGCACCCGGGCTTTTGGAGGCGACCGCATTATTCGCCGAGGCTGCCAGAGAGGCAAAAATTGGTCATATCGTTAATGTTTCCCAGCGTACGGCATTGAGACATGCACCAAGCCATTCTGCACAAGCCCATTGGGTGGCTGAACGCTTGCTTGACCGTTCCGGTGTTCCTGTTACACATTTGCAACCCACATTATTTATGGACTGGCTTGCTTATTTTGGACAGGAAATAAAAGAAAATAACAGGCTGATCTCACCTTATGGAGGCACCGTTAAATATGCTTCTATTAACAGCGAAGATATTGGCAGAGTTGGTGCCGCCATATTAGCAGATCCGGAGGGGCACGCGGGTAAAACCTACCCGCTTTATGGACCGGCAGAATTAGACCAGGAAGAAGTAGCAGCAATTTTATCTGAAGTACTGGGACGCAATATTAACTACCTGTCTTTTGAACCCGATGAATTTTCGGATATTATCCGCTCAAGTAATTCTCCTTACAACACAGCATTCAACATCCAGCACATTGCCGCGATCGGCCACATGTTTAGGTCAGGAGAAATGGCCGGCCACAACAATCATGTGCAGGAAATTACTGGAACCAAACCACTTTCCTTCAGTGACTACATAAACAATAACATCGAGTTATTTAAATAATCCAATTACTAATAAATATATAATATGAAAACTTTAGAAATCGGGGATAATGTGCCCAAATTCACCCTGCTTGACCAAGACGGTAAGATCTTTAACATTGATGATCATTTAAAATATCAAAAGGTGGTTATTTACTTTTACCCAAAGGATGAAAGCGCCGTGTGCACCGCAGAAGCATGTGCTTTCCGGGACAGTTTTGCCGACTTTGTTGAAAAGGGTGCCCTTGTGATCGGAATAAATGATGGGAGCGTCGCGAGTCACAAAAAATTTGCAGAGAAAAACCGGTTGACATTTTCTTTATTAAGCGATACGCAGAATGCCGTCAGGGAAGCTTTTGGTGTGAAACCCTGGTTGTTTTTAAAAGGACGGGAAACTTTTGTTATAGGAACAGATGGAAAAGTAGCGTTCAAGTTCAGGGCTTTTCTTAACGGCGAAGCACATTCACAGAAAGTGTTAGACTTTTTATCATCTGAGCTCGTTGAAGCCTGATGCCTAAACAAATCCGTAAGTTACTCTATATCATTTGCGCTCTGCGTATTTATGATATAAAGTAACATTTAAATATTCAAAAATGGTTAATCAATTGTTAATGAATTAATTGCAAACTGGATGTTTAATTGATTAATAGCTACTACATTCAAAACACTTCAAATTCAAAAAAAAATGAACCTACAGATTCCAAGTTATTTAGCCATAGCATTTGGTCTAACAACACTCGCAACATATTTGATGTACATTGTGATCATACAAAGGTCAACTTATTTAAGTCCGAAAGGCAAAACGCTCGTTTATTTGGCCATGTTTATTTGGTTGGTCATACAGGGGGTTCTGGCGGGCAGGGATGTTTATAGCACTAACCTCCAAGGCTTTCCACCAAAGCTATTTGTTATGGGAATCATGCCTGCCATACTGCTGATCATCATATTGATGGTTACCAGGAATGGCCGGCAGTTTATAGATAGCTTGCCTTTAAAAGAAATTACTTATCTGAACACCGTCAGAATCTTTGTAGAGCTGGTTCTTTTTGCACTCTTTATCAACAAAGCCGTTCCGAAATTAATGACTTTCGAAGGTGGCAATCTTGATATCCTTTCTGGTCTAAGTGCCCCTGTGATCGCTTACCTTGTGTTTTCCAAAAAGCCTTTTAAACCCCGGTTATTGTTAGCCTGGAACATCATTTGTCTGCTGCTTTTAATCAATGTGGTATCCAAGGCTTTGTTAGCCGCGCCGCTTCCTATTCAAAAGCTTGCTTTTGACCAACCAAATTGGGCGATCCTGATGTTTCCATTTGTTTGGCTGCCGACATTTATTGTACCGTTAGTATTATTCGGCCATGTTATTTCTTTAAGAAGACTAATCGGAAAACACGAATTGCCCGGGAAATAATAACCTTCAAAAGGTGTAATTTTAGCTATAAGCTTAAATTACACCTTTTGAAGGATCCTGAAAGAAAGACTACTCCTGCATATATTCCTTCTTGATGCCGAGCCTTTTCATCTTGGAATTTAATGTAGTTGACGGAATTTTAAGCGCATCTGCAGCGCCGCCGGGCCCGGCAACTTTTCCTTTACAAGCCTTCAAGACCTGAATAATGTGTTCCCTTTCAACGTCATCTATTGTTCTAAAATCCCCGGTAGAAAAATAAGACTCTAAACCATCCTTTTCAGGTGACGGAATTTGCAGCTGCGTAATGAGTTGCTGTGAGGTTAACAGTATACTCCGCTCGATTAAATGTTCGAGTTCCCTTACATTACCCGGCCAGTTGTAGGCTGCGAGTGCTTTGATAACTTTCGCCGAAAATCCGACTACTTTTTTACCTGCTTTCTTTGAATGCTTAACCAAAAAATGAGCAGCTAAAAGCGGAATATCTTCTCTGCGCTCCCGGAGAGGCGGAATGAAAACAGGGAACACATTCAGCCTGTAAAACAAATCACTCCTGAAATTACCCAGTGAAACTTCTTTTTCCAGGTCGCGGTTGGTTGCAGCGATGATACGGACATCCGTTTTAATCACCGTCCGGCCGCCAACCCGTTCTATTTCCTTTTCCTGAAGTGCCCGGAGCAATTTTACCTGGAGTTCAAGTGGCATTTCCCCGATTTCATCCAGGAACAAGGTACTGTTATTGGCCAGCTCAAACTTTCCTATCCTTTTGTCAGTGGCACCTGTAAAGCTTCCTTTTTCGTGTCCGAAGAGTTCACTTTCAATCAGGTTCGCGGGTAATGTTGCACAATTCACTTTCACCATTAATTTCCCTTTTCTGGACGAGGAATTATGAATAGCCCTTGCAATAAGCTCTTTACCCGTGCCCGTTTCTCCCAGAATCAACACGGAACTGCTTGTTGGCGCTACACTGGTAACCAGCCTGAATACGTCACGAAGTGCAGTACTGTTACCGACGATTTCGCTGTAATTGTTTGTGGTTTGTATTTCTTCCTGCAGATAAAGGTTTTCAACTTCCAGCTGTTTTTTGAAATTAGAAATTTCGAGTACCTGCTGCTCTATTTTTTCATTGGCAAGAATATTGGCAACTGCTGTAGCCAGTTGGGAGGATATTCCGTGAAGTAAATTCAAGGGTTCCACTTTGATGGTACTGGGATCGTCAGTAAAGATTCCCAGCATTCCTGTCCTCCTTTGCCCGTTGGTCAAACCAATCAGCACCATTTCTTTGATGCCGCTGCTATAACTCATTTTGACATGACCTGGAAGGTCATTTCGGTTGATGATATCTGTAAGGTTGTAAATAACGGGTCGGCCGGTATCAAAAGCCGTACTGAAAAAACCGTCGTTTACCGGGATTTTGGAAGCTGCAAAGTCCTGGTAATCTGGATGGATCTTGTTTTTTGATTTCGGATCCAAAATGAGAGATTCCAATGAATTTCCATCATCTGTCACTTTCGCAAGCATAAAGTGACTGTAATTGAAAAGACTGCGCAAGCGCTGGTCAAGGACTTTGTAAAGTTCCGCAGCAGTACGCACACCGGCCAGATCATTACTCATGGAAAGCAAAACTGACTTTTCGTGATCTCTTTGTATAATCTTTTCATCGGCAACGATATTGGCGACAGCATTAGACATCTGATAAGACAAGCCACGAATTAACTCCAGCTGCTGGGCATTGAAACTGTTCTTCAGATCAGAAAGCAGGAAAAGGAAACCGATGAGGCTATTCCCGGAATGCAACTGCGCTATTACGACTTCACGCATGCCGCAGTCGTAATTCATGTGGAGATAAGCTGGGCAGTCCTTAAGGAGTATAAGATTTGCGAGATCGAAAACCTTTGGCGCATCAGAAATTAAAACCCGCTGAATGATAGTGTCATCCATTGGATATTCGTTTTCCGCAATGCTAACATAGTCGGGATGTTCTGTGCATTTAGAATTCGGATCAAAAATATATCCTGTATAAACATTCCTCCCTTCATCAATCAACGCGATAGTGCCATGATCAAAATAGAAGATAGACTTCAGTCTTTTATGCAAAACTTTCAGAAGATCATTTTTAACGCGAATACTTGCCAGGTCGTTACTAATATTAAGCAGGATACCTTTCTCCTCTTCTTTGCTCAACAGCTCTTCATAAGCCAAAATGTTGGATATGGTTATAGCAAGCTGGTTGGCAACCCCTTGAATCAGGTCAAATTGCTTAGGATGATAAGTATTGTAATGTTCAGAAAAGATATAAAGCCCACCAAAAATCCCGTCCTTGTTATACATGGAAGTACCGACAAATTCAACGATACCTGTTTTGTTATAAAAATCTATGTACCTGGAGGGATTAGGAGAATTAACCAACTCCTCCACCCGAAATATCACCGGTTTGTCGTTTGCGAGTGTCTGGTCCACAACAGAATCATTAATAGGAGAATGTACCTTTGAGGCTTCACGAAATTCCGGGTGCTCTGAGCGCCTTTTTTCCGCAGAAAGGAGGTATCCGAAGTGTCTTTTATTTTGAAAATCGTAAAGGGTGACTGATATATCGTTAAATGGGATCAGCTTCCTGATCGTTCCTTTCACAATTTCGAGTAATTGTTTCTGATCACGGATACCGGCTATTTCCCCGCTAAGTGCGAGCAGGGCTGATTTCTCAGATTCCTTTTCCTTGAGATTTTCAGACAATTGCATACTGGTAATTGCCAAGGACAGGCGCCCAGCCATGGTGCGGAGAATTCTCATCTGATGGCCTGAAAAGGGAAAGCTAGATTCCGTGGCCAGGTATATACCTCCAAAACTTGACTTCCCGTCTTTCAATGGTACCGCTAAGAATTGTTTGATACCTGTCTTTTGGAATAAATCAGATATATGATTAGCTAGCCCGATGTCTGCAAGGACGTCACATTCAAAAGTTACGGGGTTGGTCTGTGATGATATTATATTGATCATCCGGTTCGCCTGGGTAAACACGGCAGAAACAAAGTCATCGTAGAAGGGATGATGGCGGCGTTTTTCTTCCAGATAACTATCTAAAAGATGGTATGATTTTTTATCCGCACTTACACAGGTAATCCAAATATCTTCAAAGGGTACGAGAAACTTAAGGCGCTCGTATATGGTAGGCAAGAGTGTTTTTTTGTCTTTCACACCATTGATGTCATCTAAAAGCGTGAGCAAGATTTCCTTTTCGTAGTCAAGGCGTCTGTTGTCATCTTTAAGTGTTAATATCCTCAGACAATTTGAAAAAGCGGGACCGAGTTCTCTGATTTCATTCCCTTTCTTTAAAAAAGATGTTGGACTTTCCGCAAAGAATAACAGCACTTCAGCCAGTTCGCCTTCATCAAATAAGGGAAACACCGCTATTTCAGTACCTGGTATGGTAAGCACTACCCGCGATGGATTGGAAAATTCCAATGATTGTTTAAAGTCTTCCCTGGACAAAACTAGTGGGCCATCATCCACGGTAAATGATTTCAGAAAAGGATCTCCGATTGGTAAGTTTATCCGCATTTCCTGTAGCATTTCGTCAGCCAGATAGATATCAAAAAAATTGCCCAAGGGATTTTTTTTCAGCAAAATATATGCGCTGTAGGCAAGCAGTTTCTGTAAAGCGCCGTCAAGGAAAGACTTAAAATCTTTTTTACTTTTCACTTCCAAAATATAAGGAACAGCCAGATTCAGCAGACTATTGAGTGTGCTACCCGACATTGTGGACGCTTGTTTCGTCTCTACGTGTTCTAAATTTTTCATGCAAGAGTTTTATTTTTTCATACGCCTGTTGTCGTACCGGAATTTCTAAACGGCCGAAATACGGGCCGTATATACTACCTGCATCCTGCTAATTCCATTCCAAAGTACAAGTTACTGATAACCAACGAATAATAAACAATTCACACCAATGAAATTACTTTATTTAGTAAATAAACAAATTGGATACGATATATGGTAATGCGTTAACACCATTTTATTTTCCTAGAAGCATAAAAGTTGAAATAAACCCGGGACATTGTTTTAGCAATCCTTCCTTAAAGAACAAATGGGTCAACTTGCATTAATATTTTAAGTTAATCAATATAAACAATGAAAGAGACAGATTTCAATTAATTTTTGCAATCACCAAAAGGAATACGTCATATCATTTTCAATATCGAGTAAATATGAAATATCGTAACAATTCAAAATATAAATATTTATAAATAATTGATAATTAGCACTTTAATCAATGGCATCAATATAGACAAGTCAATGATGCGGCATTAAAAATTTACCGCCGCATAAATTGACCAAAAATGAAAACAACAGCATTATCTGTACTACTATTAATTTCAGTAGTCTTTGGCTCATGGGCAGCCAAAAACCCGAAACATTTAAAAGAAAAAACGAACAAAACATTTGTCCTCGTGCATGGTGCATGGATGGCGCCCTATGCTTGGGAGAATGTGACAAAATTGTTAAAAAAAGCAGGTGCACAAGTGATTGTAGTTGAATTACCAGGCCACGGAAGTGACACGACTGCTCCCCAGACGCTAAGCTTGGATGTTTACAAAAGTAAAGTCGCGGATGCTATTAACAGTACCGATGGTAAAGTAATATTAGTTGGGCACAGCCTGGCAGGCATGATCATTTCAGCAGTCGCTGAATCTTATCCGGATAAAATTGAAAAACTTATTTACGTAGGGGCGTATCTTCCGACTAATGGTCAGTCTTTGCTTGCAATTGCATCAACTGATGCCAAATCGTTGCTTGGTCCCTCACTCATCCCATCTGCAGACAAGCTCACGCTTGATGTAAAACACGAAAACATCATCAACATATTTTGCGCCGATTCGTCTCCTGCAGTTCAGGCCTTGGTTTTAAAGAACTATAAGGTTGAGCCGGCTATTCCTTTTACTAATCCAATATCGTTAACCAGCGCAAATTTCGGAAAAGTGGATAAGGCATATGTCCATACTTTACAGGATCATGTAATCAGCATGGACGTTCAGAACCAGATGGTGACCGCCAATGGATTGAAAGAAGTTTATTCCCTTGACAGTAGCCATACCCCATTTCTTTCGATGCCGGATAAACTGGCAAGTCTGCTGGTGAAAATAGCTAAATAAACCCTTTGGGTTTTAATAAATTAAATCATGGAAAAGAAAATTTTGATAACCGGAGCCACTGGTGCTACGGGCAGTATTGCCGCCGCAAAGTTACTTGACAAACAAATACCGGTTCGCGCTTTGGTACACCAATCTGACGAACGATCTGAACAGTTGAAAGGACTTGGCGCGGAAATCGTCGAAGGCGATCTGACTGACTTGGACTCGGTAAGCCGGGCCATGGAGGGTATTTCCGCCGCTTATTTTGTGTATCCCATACAGGTTCCTGGTATACTTGACGCAACAGCATACTTTATTCAAGCGGCGCTCGAGGCAAATGTGGGGCATATTGTTAATATGTCACAACGCACATCAAGGAGAACATCACCTAGTCATGGCGCACAAAACCATTGGATTTCCGAACGGATGTTTGACCACAGCGGAATTCCTGTGACCCATTTACGACCAACCCTTTTCGCTGAATGGCTAATGTATTTCGCGCCGGAGATTAAGCATAATCACAGATTGTTGACCCCTTTCCACAACTCCAGGTATGCGCCAATAGCGGGAGAAGATACCGGAAGAGTCATTGCTACTGTTATGGCTAACCTGGTGGAACATGCAGGACAAACCTATGAACTTTACGGACCCGAAGAGCTGACCCAGCTCGAAGTGGCTGAAATCCTTTCTCAAGAATTAGGACGGAACATCAGCTACGTACCAATGGAAGCACAGCCTTTTGGTGAAGTGTTGAAAGCGAATCATTTCACACCATATTTTATACAGCATATAGAAGGAATCACCAAAGATTTCAACAGTGGAGAAACGGATGGGATGAATAATAACGTAGAGAAAATCACGGGTGTCAAGCCAATATCCATCAGAGATTATATTAAAAAGAATCTTAATTTATTTTCATAAGCTATGATCACGAAGGGTGGAAAAACCATCCTTCGTGATCATTTACGACACCTTCTTGAATATTTCTGAATATTCAAACACCAAAGTAGCGGTTGTTCCCAAATGACTTTCCATTGATAACTTCCCATCTAAATCCTCTGTAAGGCCCCGGATCAACGTTATTCCAAAAGATTTGGTAGTTGAATTATTGAAATCCCCGGGCAAACCTCTACCGTTGTCCGCAATGATGAGTGTAATTTCACGCTCTGCTGATTTGAAAAAGGATATAGTGATGCGGTTTTGTCCTTCAGTTGGAAAAGCATATTTGATCGCGTTTGTCACCAGTTCATTAAGGATCAAACCTACCGGGACCGCAAAGCTGATATCGAGCCTTAGCGGTTCAATTTGTTGTTCAAAATAGATCTTAGTCTTGGTTTCATAGCTTTCCTGGAGATATTCCACTACGGTTTTTATATAGTCACTCATCTCAATGCTGGATACGTTTTCTGAGCTATATAACGTTTGATGTATCAGTGACATCGCCAGCACACGGTGCTTGCTTTCCAGTACCGCCTTCATAGCGGACTCGTCTTTAAGATAGTTTGTCTGAGAGTTTAATAAGCTCATTACCAATTGCAGATTATTTTTTACCCGGTGATGAACTTCCTTTAACAACCATTCCTTTGAAATCAAAAGATCGTCTTTTTCCCTTATAACCGTTTCCAACAAACTGTTTTTCTTATTGATCTCGTCCTTTTGCAGGCTTAACTGGCGATTACTTTTTTGTTTACTGATGAACCGGGCCAGGACAAAACAAATAATGATAAAAAGACTGGCAAATCCGATATACATCACCCTGCTGGAAGCTTTGGCTTGTTGCTGTTGCAGCAGATTTTTGGCCTTGTACATTGCCAGGTCCTTTTGTTTCTGCAATGTCTGGTACCTTACATTCAATTCTTCGAGTTGAAAATCTTTTTTATTAGTGTACATTTTGTCACGTAATTCCACATATCTATATAGGTTTTTCATCGCATCAAACTTACCCTGCGCTGAATCGATTTTAAATAATGCCCGGTAGACATCAACCTCATAGATCCATTCCGGTCCCCGCCCCTTATTTTTGGAAAGATACTTTGATATGTAAAACTTCGCTTTCGTATAGTTATGTATGTGAATATAAAAGTCAGCAATTATACTATATAAATGCCCTCTCGCTTTGTTACCTTCAGAGATATCATTCGCTACCGTAAGTGACTCCGCGCTCAGGTAGTACTTTTCAGCAAGCTTATATTCACCTATGTCTTCATAGCAAGCGCCAAACAATACAAATAGATCCTGTCTTTGAATAGAATTGCGCGGTGGATAATTTTTTAACATATCTTGTAATAGTCCGAGCAGCTTTTTACTTCCCCCGAAACCAGAAATAACATATTCCTGATTAGCGAAAAGCCGGTAAAGAGAGGCATCGCCTCTATATTTTATGAACTCGCCCAAGGATTTGTTGTACCAGATATTACTTTCAGCAACGTGATTGCCTACGATAGTGTAAGAAGCACCAACACGCATATAAAAATAGGGTAAGCCGACGCTATCCCGTGTAACTTCCGCGGTTCTAACCGTTTCCAGGGCGATAGCCAGCTGCTGGGGATAATTAGCCCGCACCATAGCGAGAAAACTTAACAGGTCTGTTGAGTAGTGTGTATAAGGAAATTTAATCGAGCGCTGAATAGCAAGCGCATTTCCTACCGCAGCAGCTGTTTTATCCGGTTGACCTGATGCGAAATTCAGGTAACCAATATTCTGTAAAATATTGACCTGACTGATCACATCTTTCAATTCCTGATAGATCTTTAATGCAGAATCAAGCATCCCCAGCCGTAGCTTTGAAGTTGTAGGCAAATAAGGGTAATAAGTGCCTGCATAGGTATATGCCTTGGCAAGTAACCGCTTATTTCCGGCTAGCTGCTTATCGCCGGTGATCGATTTCAAATACCGATTGGCGGCGATGGTATCACCTTTTTTTAAATAGCATTTGGCAATCAGGATGAGACAATGGGCTGTCAGGTTTGTTAGCCTGAGCCCTTCCAGTTCTGACCGGGCCTGATTGAGATTCTTTATAGCCCGGTCATTATATGATGTATTCAGGCCCGGGCAGAATGCGAAATATGCGCCAAGCAGGAATAAACTCTGTGCATGTCGCCTGCCGGTTTGTTGCTGGCTTTTTTTTTCAAAAAGGACCGGATTTCGTTGATCCATCCATTTCAGGTCCTCCTGGAAATATTTCGGATCTATACCCTCTAAAATTATCGGGATCCGGCTTATCCCACTATACTTGCTGGCAAATACAAGGGAACTATCCAGATCGACACTTGCGTCTTTAACAACAGTTATGAACCCCGAACAAAGCTGGATTCGCAATGCGTTTCTGGCCGTTCCGTTCTGATCTTCCTGGCCGAAGACCAGAACGGAATTTGTTAATAATGCGCAAATAATCAGCAGATTATAACGGATTTTCCGAACACCTTCAAATTTCCCCCTGCAAAAACACCTGCGCATAATCTCAATTTTTAGTGAAGCCTAAACTATTAAACATCAGTTGGTATTGTCATGAAAATAATGCCATCCTATACCAAGCTTTTTCATTTTATAACGCAAAGTTGCCACCGGGATCTGGAGGATCTCGGCTGCTCCGCCGTGACCCGCTATTTTCCCGTTACAATTCTTTATTGCGGCCATAATGTGTGATTTCTCGACTTCATCTATACTTTGAAAACCTTTTGCAAAAGGCAAAGGAGTAGGCGGAACATCCATTTCAACTTTCGGGATATCCAGGCCGGATATGATATCTCCTTTTGTCATAATGGCAAACCGCTCGATCAGATGCTTTAATTCCCTCACGTTTCCCGGCCAGGAATACTCAATAAATCTATCCGTCATTTCAGTGTCTAATGTTTTTTCCGCTTCTCCCCTAGCTTTTGCATGTTCCCGCAAGAAATGCTGAACAAGCACCGGAATATCTTCCCGGCGTTCACGGAGAGACGGAACTATGATCGGGAAAACATTCAACCTGTAATAGAGGTCAATCCTGAAAAAGCCCAGCGCGACTTCCTTATCCAAATTCCTGTTGGTCGCCGCAATGATTCTGATATCTGTTTTTATCGTCTGGCGTCCGCCCAGCCGTTCAATTTCTTTTTCCTGTATGACCCTTAAAAGTTTGGATTGTATATCAAGTGGCAGTTCTCCGATCTCATCAAGAAAAATAGTACCACCATGGGCTTGTTCAAACTTGCCGATGCGGCGCTCTACCGCACCTGTAAAAGCCCCCCGCTCGTGGCCAAAAAGTTCAGATTCAACCATCGTCTCTGGAATTGCTGCGCAATTGATTTTGATGAATGGTTTATTTTTACGGGGAGATAAATGATGGATAATGTTCACAATACCTTCTTTTCCGGCGCCGGTTTCTCCCAAAACCAAAACGGATGTCTCGTGCTGCGCCACCTGAACAGCCTGATCAAGGGCATGCAACAATTTGGGGCTCTTGCCAATTACCTGCATATTCCAGGGCCTTGAAGACACCAGATCTGACAGGCGGCCTGGCCTGGAGCTGCTTTTTGTTTTAGAAGATACTTTTTGAATATTTTTTGTGAACAAGCTAAGTTCCGGAAGTACGCTGATAATCAACTTAACGTGCTCGTGATTAAAAGCGCTGGCAGATGAACTAAAAAATGAGATATAAGCCGGTACTTCTTTGGCTGTATCCGGACGAACAATCAATTCAGATTTCAGCTTAAATTTGGTAACAATTTGCTTTAGAATTTTGACACTCCGGCTGGCTTCTTCGAAATGAAAACCATTGCGATAGTAAATCTGCTGACCTGACAGGTAGGAACGTCGAAATTCATGAAGATCCTTAACAGATACTGGCTGACCCAAAGATTTGATAACCTCGATGGCTTCGTACTGGTCGAAACTTACCCGGTTGAATCCCAGAACAGGCATATTCAAAGAGTTGAAATCAACTATTACAAACTCGAAAGGGATGAAAGGCTGGAATACCTGAATGGCTTGCTTTAACTTTTCTTCCGGTGATGTTTCTTTAGCGCAAATATCTGTAAGCAGGGTGTTAAGCCAGCTGGAATGGCGCTCCAGCATATCTCTTTTAAATTTATAGCGGTATGTTGCGATTTCAAGCGCAATCAAAATGTCTTTTTTACGAAACGGCTTAACCAGGAATCCATCCGGCTGCGTTTGTTTTGCTTCAATGAAGGTAGAATTATTTGAATTGGCCGAAAGGTAAATAAAAGGGATATTTTGGGACATAATTTGCCTTGCCAAGTCAATTCCGGTTGGTACCCCCTGCAATAATATATCAATAATGATAATGTCAGGTGACTTACTTTTAATTATCTCCAATGCCTTGGCAACAGAACGAGCGATGCCGCAGACTGAATACCCCTCATTCTCCAGGATCGACTTTAGGTCATTGGCTTCGATGAACTGGTCCTCAACTATTAAAATATTTTCTTTCATTTAGAGCGACTTAGTGGCTGATAACAGCGTTCAAAAGAGTATTTCAAGTTACAAAAAAAATGCCCTCTGAATTAATTAAAATTTACGCTCACCAATTATAGCTCAACTGCAAAAAGCCGGTCTATTGGTTAGCCGATAAATAGAGCAGCGGGTACCATTTTTATGTCGCTATTTAATCATTGTCAACGCCGCAAAGGCGCTTATTCTTGACCGTCATATCTCGTGGCCGCGCCACCTGGCATGATAAATAATAAAACAGATAAGACAACCAGCGCACCAAGTTCACAAAACGCTGCAACCTTAAAAGCGTGAAGATAGTGCACGGTATCCCCATGTTTACCAATTGCACTAAAGAAAATGCCGCCAATCAGTGAAACGCCCAGCGCAGATGAGGTCTGTTGAAATGTAGAATACAAACCTGATGCGGCACCGGCAAATTGCGAAGGCACACTTTTCAGGGTGAGATTCAGCGTTGAAGGGATGGTAACGCCCATTCCTGCGCCGTGGATAAAAAGGACTAAGGCAATAAATAATTGAGAATGATAAGCGGGTGTAAAGAAGTAAACTTGCAGGCCAATAGACATAAATAGGAATAAGACGCCTGCCAATACCACTTTTTTTCCATAGCGGCTGATTAATTTACCAGAATAAATGGAAGATACGGTGCTTCCAATTCCAAACACGACGAATAGTTTTCCAGCCTGGAAGGGATCGTAATGAAAGCCATTTTGAAACAAGAGCGTACTGATCAATAAATAAGCATTATGAAATACAAAAAGGCAGAACACACAAAGTAACCCGATATCAAAATCCCTGAACTTTAACAGATCGGTATTTATTAGCGGGGATTTACCTTTGAGGCGCTTAGTCTTCTGATCTTTAAAAAAACTAAAAAAAAGTATTGCAGAAATGCCTATCGCGGTATAACTCCACCATGGCCAGTTGTACTCCCGCCCTTGAATCAATGGTATAATGAGGCAAAATAAAGAAATTGTCAGGATGATCACACCTGAAACATCAAACTTATTTCCAGCATTAGTTTCCGTTTCCTTAAGAAATTTTATCGCTCCGCTCAAAGCAAGCAAGCCAAGAGGTAGATTGATGAAAAATATTAGTCGCCAACCAGGCATGAAAAAATGAAAATAGGTCAGAAAGCCGCCGAGAAACTGTCCCATAATACTGGCTATCCCTAGGGTAAAGCCGAACCACCCCACCGCCTTCGCGCGGTCTTTAGGGCTTGGAAAAAGGATCTGAATATAGGACAATGTCTGCGGAACCATTAGGGCCGCGCTCACACCTTGAAAAAACCTGGCAATGTTCAGCTCCAAGGGTGAATGGGACAGGCCACACCAGCATGACGTTGCAGTAAAGAGGAGCATTCCCGCCACGTAAATTATTTTCCGGCCAAAATGGTCCCCAAGTCTTCCGCCGGTAATCAGGAAGGCTGCGTAGCCTATCAGGTAACTCGCGATTACCAATTGCACCTCTCCCTCTGTGGCATGTATGCCCTGCCGAATGGCTGGTATTGCTATATTGATAATGAATACATCTATTACCGAAAGCAATGGCGCAAATAAGACTACAGTTAAGGCGATCCACCTCGAATTATTTTCTGGCATGTTTTATTAAAATTTAAAAAGGCATGAGGGACATAGAATCCTTCATGCCTTACGCCGATAATCAGCCCGGGTTAAGACAGATCCTGAGCTGAATGATTGATGAGTTTTTCAATTTTCTCATCCAGTCCCAGTCCAACCGTTTTTACCTTTTCATCAAAAAGGCTGAAATAGGTAGATGGTTTATCATACTCGACAAACAGTTCCTTCTCATCGTTCTCATAAACTATCATCCGGAAAGGTGCATATAATGCCACACCGATGCTCATTTTAACGAGGTTGCCAGCCATCAGCGGATTGCCCCATGCGTATTGTTTAACGCGAAATGTTCCACCTTGAAGCCGTAACATTTGCCCCGGGTCACCTGTCGGGAACATGTACATATTTTCCATCCCAGCCTTGGCTTTAATTGTCTCAATGGTACCTTCAGGGTCACTGTCTACAGATTCATCTGTTGGTACAATAAAACGGCCGATAGCTGCTTCGAAATTTTTTGTAAAGTTCTCAAATGTTGAGTCAACTTTTTGCGTCACTTTGGTGACTGAAAATGATCTTTCCATAAGTTATTTAGTGATGATATATTAACAAAAGTCTGTGGTTCCTAAGTCAGCAAAAATAATAAGGTTATATAGCTTTTTATCAAGCGCCAGTCCAACTTTACTTATTTCATTACCGAAATGACTGAAAAATGATGACGGTTGGTCATATTCGACTTTCAGGGCCTGTCCTTTTTCCTGGTATACCATTACCCTGATCGGGGCATAAAGGCCGGCTGCAATATCGATTTGTGTCATGGATCCGGCCACAAGGGGATTGCCGATACTGTAAACGAAAGATTTCGTTTTGATACCGTAAAGTTTCAATAATTGTCCATGATCCAAACGGGAGAAAATCATTAAACCTTCACGGCCGGCCATCGCTTCCATTTTTGATCTTGCCAGTTCAGGATCTGCATCTATTTCCAGCAGAACCGGCTCATCAAACTTTCCAGCGGCCAGTTCCAGATTTTGAGTAAATTCGTCAAAGGTGGAAATTAACTCAAATACTAAATGATTAACAGAATTGACTTTTTCCATAATAGCAATTATTGATATTCGCTTGGTGTCAGTTATAACACCATAAAGATGCCAGCTTTTAATCATCTATCTTATAGCTCATTAGCTATAAAAAAATTGTTTATTTTTTACTTTATTTCGTATTTACACCACATAAATACTTTATTCGGTAGCATCTGCGCCCCCGGCCAATGGCTTGATAGATTCTGACTGGCAGCTACAAATGAAATAAGCTACTCCAGTTGGGCCACAAGAATATCTATCGATGCCAAAACAAAGTTCATTGACAAGGGGTCGCCGGTAAGCTGAGCGATCATCAGACCGCCCTCAACAAGCGAAATAATGGAGACAGCCGTTTGTTTGACGGCTGCATCTTCTTTAAACTCACCTGCCGCAATACCCTCCTCCATAATTTCTTGCAATTTCCGCTGCCATTTTTCGAGATTGCCGGCAGTTATAGTTTTAAGCCTGCGATTATTAGCCTCGGTCGCCGTGCTGAGTTTCAAACAGGCGCTGGTTTCAATACGGTGTTTTGTAAACTTTTCATAAACCTTTGCATAAGCAATAAGGCGCGCACGATGATTTTTGGCAAAGCTAACTTCCGTTTCAAACTGCTGGGACATTTTCTGAAAGCTGTATTCGAAGGCGGCCAGCGCAATCTCTTCTTTATTTTCAAAATTGCCATAGATGCACCCCTTACTCAGACCGGTTACAGCCATAATATCTGCCAGGGAAGTAACTGTATATCCTTTACTGTTAAACAGGGCAGCGGACTTTTCAATTATAAACGCTTTTGTGCGTTCCGCTTTTGACTTTTCAATTTTCACAGCACAAATATACCAATCGGTATATTATAATTACCAGAACTTTTCCTATTTTACTTTTGGATGGCAACGCCAGTTGTCATGGATACTTACAAATTATTTACTGCTTTGTAATAAGGCAGAATTTTAAAAAAAGTCACGGCTGCTGATAGTCCCTGTATCAAAGCCAGGACATAGGCTTTTGTACTTAAGGCAAGTACAATGCCGGCGCCGGTTCCGGCAAAGCAAAGAAACAACATGAGTATATAGCCTTCGGACAATTTTCTCTTTTTTACAAAATAAAATCCTGCTATACCGGCGATGGACAGAAACAGGTTGTAAAAGCCCTGGTTAACAAAAAGATTTTTCAATGTTGCAGCCTGGGTTCGAAAGTCAATACTCACCGGATTGTTGAGCAGCGTGATGAGTGGTTGATTTACGATAGGAAAGGTCCACAATAATGCTTCCAGCAGAAAGAACATGAGGTGGACAACAATTACGAACATTACAAAGGCTTTATCGAGAGATTTCATGCTATTATTTATATCGGTTGAGGTCTGTTTTTTATAAAATCCTGTAACAAAAATGCCCGCTGTTGTGATATAACACGCAATTTATGCCCGGCCGTGATTGATGATTCATATTTATTATAAGGGATGGTTGGTCTGCACTAAGTCATAAAACGATTAAACGGGCTCAATAATTTCAAAGATATTGTTTTTCGAACAGTGTTCAATTATCTTTGTGCAGTATTTTGAAAATGTCGATCAACGAGAGAAAAGTCAGGGAAAAAGAGGAAATGCGGAAGCTCATATTAGATGGTGCCCGTAAAGTATTCTTGCGAAAAGGGTATGAATCGGCCAGTATTAGAAATATCGCTGAAGAAATCAATTATAGTCCGAGCAGCATTTATTTTTATTTTAAGGAAAAAGGCGAGATTTTTCAGGAGCTTCATGAAGAGGGTTTTCGTTTATTATTAAGGAATATGAGTTTGCTTGAACACGTTATTGATCCTTTTGAGCGTTTGAAAGCGATGGGCGGAGTATTTATAGAGTTTGCGATACATAATAAAGATTTCTACAACCTGATGTTCATTGTTGAAGAACCTTTAAAAAACAGAGAGGCTGATGAGCCGGTGAGAATGGGCATCAGAACGTTGAATTATTTGATTAGTGTTGTCGAGGAATGCATTGCTGCGGGTAAGTTCGCTGGAATGAACGCGGAAAATCTTTCTTTTACAATCTTATCAGCATTGCACGGGATGTGTGCCTTATTTTGCAAAGACAGGGCAAGCACATTCACAGACCGCACTTCGGAGCAGTTGATCCGTGAGGGGCATCAAACTTTAATAATGATGATGGAAAGATTGTAGTTTTTTTGAGAAATAATCGAACACTGTTCTATTTCAGAACAGTGGTTTCTAAATTTAATAGGACGTATTCCATGATATAAAGCAAATTGCAGGTTTTATTATGAAATATCGCTTTTTATAAAGCATTTACACATTATAAATAACTGATAAACAATATATTATGCAACGGCACTGTCTTGGCATTAAATAAGAAAAATAAAATAAATATTTGAAAATCATGAAAAATAGAATTTTAGTAACAGGCGGAACCGGTAATACCGGTGGACATGTCATCAAGAACCTGCTGGACAAGAATATTCCTGTAAGAGCGTTAGTGCGCAAAATTGACGACCGTTCTGCTGCGTTGAGCGCCTTAGGCGTCGAGATTGTTGAGGGGGATCTGACGGATCTGGATTCGGTGAGTGCTGCCATGAAGGATATTCAAAGTGCCTTTTTTGTGTATACTATTCGCGAACCCGGAATATTGGATGCTACCGCTTACTTTGCACAAGCCGCTTTTGAAAACCAGGTAGAGGCCATTGTTAACCTGTCCCAATTTGGTGCTAACCGGAATGTTAAAAGCCACGCTGCACAAAATCATTGGATCGCTGAACGGATCTTTGATCGCGCTCCTGTTCCGGTAACACATTTGCGTCCGACATTGTTCGCCGAATGGTTCATGTATCAGGCAATGATCATCAAGTCCGAAAGCAAATATTATTTGCCTTTCGGAGATGCTAAGTTTGCGCCGATTGCAACTGAAGATATTGGTCGAGTAGCAGCAGCAGTGCTGGCAAACCCCGGATCACATGCGGGACAACGTTACGATTTGTTTGGCCCGAAAATTTTGGGGATGGCTGAAATTGCGGAAATCTTTACCGAGGTATTAGGCAGATCGATTTCCTATGTACCCATTGATACCGAAACATTCGTCGGCATTTTAAAAAAGTTCCTGAATGCAAGCCCATATTTTATTCAACATGTCACCTCACTTGGTCAGGACCTGAAAGATGGCCGAGAAGCTGGAATGAACAACCTGGTTGAAGAACTGACAGGTGAGAAACCACTTGCGATGGCGGATTATATTCATAAAAATAAAGTTGCATTCGCTTAATCCACCACTCGTATAATGATGTCGCTTATATATTAAGCGCATCATTACTTAAAAAAACGCTACTAACCATGCTGCATTATCTTAATCAACTAGAAGAGAACAGGAAATTATTACTGAATCATACAGCACATCTGAACGAGCATCAGTACAACCTGGTGCCTCTTGGTTACAATAACAATATCATTTGGAATATGGGCCATTTACTGGTGGTCAGTGAAAATATTTTATATAAAGATTCACCTTATCATCGCCCCGTCCAGGAATTAATTAAACCAAAATTTCAGAGGGGATCGCAACCTGAAGATGTTGTGAGCGATGATGAAATATTACTGATCCGTCATTCATTGATGCAGACAGCCGGATTTTATATAAAAACAATGGGGATTGGTGAGGCAATTGAAGAGTTTCGTGCCAGTTCAAATAGCATCGTTCCGTTAGTAAGTGAAGAACGTATCCAGTTCTTGTTATTTCATGAGCAAATACATTATAACAGGATCAACAAGCTCATGCAGCTCGTGACACAAAACAGTTGACCGATTTCAGATCGGTTTAAAGCCCGGTGAAGGCATTTAACGGCCATACCGGTATCGCATAATTATATAAAAGAAAAAATGAAAAAAAAAGTGCTTATAACCGGTGCAACCGGGGTTACAGGAAAACATACAATCGCTAATCTTTTAAAGATGAACATTCCTGTCAGGGCTTTAGTGCACCGATTAGACGAACGTTCAGCAGCATTGGAAACACAGGGTGTTGAAGTGGTGGAAGGCGACCTGTCAGACTTTAACAAAATAGGTGAAGTCTTAAAAGATATCAGAGCCGCTTACTATCTTTTCCCGATCCAGGTGCCAGGTATCATTGAGTCAACCGCATATTTTGCCCAGGCGGCTTTAGAAAATGGCGTGGAAGCTATTGTCAATATGTCTCAGGTGCCTGCAAGACGTACTTCTGTAAGCCACGGATCGCAAAATCACTGGGTCGCTGAGAGGGTATTTGACAAATTCGGGGTTCCGGTGACACATTTGAAACCGACGTTTTTCGCAGAGTGGCTATTATACTCCATTCGTTCGATCAAAACGCAGGATGCGCTTATATATCCTTTCGGAGATGTTGCATATGCACCAATAACCGGCGATGATCAGGGACGGGTAATTGCCTCCATCCTGGCCAACCCAGCGCCGCATGCCGGCAAAACATATCCGCTTTATGGCCTGGAAGAACTGACGCAATATCAAATCGCGGAAATGGTGTCAGAGGTGATCGGACGTAAGATCACTTACAAACCTGTAGAAATTCATGAATTTGAGCCAATACTCAGAACTGCCATGAAAGGCAACGACTATTTTACCCAGCATATTCTCGCCGTTGCACAGGATTGCCGTGATGGTTATTTCTCAGGGACAAATTCTCACGTGGAGGATATTACCGGTCAAAAACCGATGAGTATGATGGATTTTATAGTGAAGTACAAATCAGCCCTGGTATAAGATCAGGTGGTTAAATGAGCGTAAAATCATATCGCTAATCAGGGCGGAGTACTAGAAACTACTCCGCCCTTCCTATTCAAACCAGCAGTCATGAATTATAAATCCGCGTTGATCGCATCGCTTTTTGTTCTTACGGGTGTAGACCTGCATGCTCAAATGGTCCCCTCATGTGCCGATCTTTTGAAGCAAGCTGATACGCTTGCCATCAATCAAAAGTATCCGCAAGCGGCATTATTATATTTCAAAGCTTTTAAAGAGTCTCCCTCCTGTAAAACCAATAGTAATATTCTCCGGGCTTCAAAAATCTGCCTGAGAGCGGGAACGTTGGCCAGCATGTCCCGCTGTTTATCAATTATTACTAAACAACAGTGGATCAAATCGACGACAGCGGCGTAAATTCGATGACTTTCCTATTCTGGAAGCTGAGCTTAAAAGATCAAAAGCTTTATTATCCCATGATTGCAACAGCATTTAAAAACGGCACATTCGATCACGAAAGGTTTGCCGTTATAGCGGATAAGATTGCATTTGCAGACAAAGGTTCTCAAATCTATGGCACACAGCTGGCAAATGATGGAGCGTTGATGCTGGTTGAAAACATCGACAGCCTAGATTACAGACGCCTACGTATCGGTTTATTACCAGTTCAAAAACATATCAAATGCTGGTAAGTGTTTATCTTACGTGCCTTGCCTTCCGGCTTTATTCCGAATTAGTTTGGTTGATTTACGAAATCAAATAAGATAATAATTCTAAAATAAGTTTAATTTACTATTATTCAGTATCTTACAAACTGGCATTGTTGTAGCTATTTGGTTTCGGTCTGACGAAATCAGGCCTTAAAGATTACATTATGCTGCCATTTGAGGTACCAACCTATGTAGAGGTTCCCGAAGCCCTGGAGAATGTCTACCAAAAATTTCAGAAAACGATAGGATTCATTCCAAATCTGTACGCTACTATCGGCTATTCACCTAATGCGCTTAATGCTTATGCGGCATTCACCGCTGAACAAAGCCGTGGTTCCTTCCACGCAAAGGACCGCGAGGGAATTTACCTTATTGTTTCTCAATTAAATAAATGCCATTACTGCCTGGCCTCACATACACAGTCCGCAATTAAAAATGGCTGGAAAGAAGAAGATACGTTACTGATCAGGACAGGGTTGACTCCCGACTTAAAATGGCAGGTGTTGTACCATTTTATAAGATCAGTAATTGAAAACAAAGGTGCCGTACAAAAAGATCTGCTTGAGAAATTTTACGGCCTCGGTTATCATGAAGCTGCAGTCATTGACCTGCTCTCTTTAATTGTGGTCATGACTTTTACCAATTATGTCTTTCGACTAACACAGATACCTATTGACTATCCGCCGGCACAAGAAATTTGAATCCCTTTAGCAATTAACTTTTAAATACATAACTAATCTTAAAAACATGAAAATTACAGTAAAGGACGGTACCGAGATTTATTACAAAGACTGGGGCTCTGGTCAACCCTTGTTCTTCCACCATGGCTGGCCATTAACCAGTGACGACTGGGACGCACAAATGATGTTTTTTGCAGAAAAAGGTTTTCGCGTTATTGCTCATGACCGCAGAGGACACGGCCGTTCCACACAAACAGCTATGGGCAATGACATGGATACCTATGCAGCCGACGTAGCGGAATTGACATCGTTCCTTGACCTAAAGAATGCCATACATATAGGCCATTCCACCGGTGGTGGGGAAGTGATTCGTTATGTAGCAAAATATGGCCAGGACCGCGTTTCCAAAGCAGTGTTGATCAGCTCGGTTACGCCGCTTATGTTACAAAGTGAAAGTAATCCGGTGGGAGCTCCGATGGCAATATTTGACGAGATCCGACTGAATACGGCAACACGAAGACAAGAATACTTTAAAGAATTTACCATCCCCTTTTTTGGGTATAACCGCGACGGGGCGAAAATATCGCAGGGTATTCAGGATAATTGGTGGCGCCAGGGAATGATGGGGGGTATAAAAGCCCAATATGACTGCATTAAAGCGTTTTCAGAAACTGATTTCACAGAGGACCTGAAAGGCGTAGAGGTACCTGTTCTGGTTATGCATGGCGAAGACGATCAGATAGTCCCCTTTCCGATCTCGGGGCAAAAAACTATAAATTTACTTAAGCGCGGGACGTTAATTTCCAACCCGGGATTTCCGCATGGTATGCCAACTACGGAATCTGCGACGATAAACGCTGACTTACTGAGCTTTATTAATTCTTAAGCCTGCAGCTGCCAACAGCAAATAAAGTGTTCATCTGAAATGCCTTGGCGTATTGCTAAGGCATTTTTGCTGACATTGAAGGCGAAAGGCAGCATACAGGTTCAAACCGAAAAGGTCACAACCGAGTTCGCCTGTTATAAAATCAGTACTCATCTCAGGAAATCGGGCCTGGCATGACGGTTCAAATATAAACTTCCGAATGGTGTTGATTTTTAAACTATTTTTACAATAGTCAAGAATGATCCAAATTACTCCTGATAATCAGGCAGTTTATTTTAATATATCTTTTTTTTGCAAAATCAAGCTAATAGGAAGCGCATGCCAGATCACTACCCCTTAAAGGACAGAGAATCTAATGCATTTGATTCCGGCATGAACTGAGAGCCTTTCGATCGAACGGCAGTAAAAAGAAAAGCCAGCGGTGCATTTGCATCAATATAAAGTATGATGGGTAAAAGTAAAAAAATAGCTTTAATCTTCGTTTTAGAATTGCTTGTGTGGCAGACTTTCACATCAAGGGTGCGAGCAACGTCTTTAAGTCATATTGCAATACAACAGCGCTATTCAGATACCATTCATATTAAATCATTGCTCCGGTTAGGCCAGCAATACATTGAACGCCCCGGTTCTCAAAAACGTGACCTTGACAGTAGTTTGATATTCATTAAGCAGGCAATGCAACAGGCCATCGCACTTCATTCTGACAAATGGAGACTGGAAGCATTAAAATGGATGGGAGACAGTTATCTGGAAGGGAATAACTGGGAAGCTGGAAAAACGTGTTTTATGGAGGTTGTGAATTACTACAGGGCGAGGAATGATCACGTTAATGAGCAGGCTACCTGGGATCGGTTCACGCGGTGCATACCTGTTGATAAGCCCGGATTCCAGGCAGAACTGATTAAGTTGTGTCAGCAGGATACCAATAAGGTCAGGTTGATGTTAAGGCTAGGCCAATCATACATTGAACGCCCCGGCTCAGATCCAAAAGACCTGGACAGCGGCGCTTATTTTATACGACAAGCGAAAACATTATCTATTGCATTGCACGCAGACGACTGGCGAATGGAAGCTTTAAAGTGGTTGGGCGATTTTTACCTGGAAGGAGGAAATTGGCAGCAGGGAAGGTCCAGTTTTATGGAAGTCGTGAACTATTACCAGAAGAAACAGGACAGGCCCAACGTTTTAAGAACATTGATCAGATTTTCCCAGTGTTTACCGTACAGGCCAGAGACAGGGACAATAAAGGAGGAAATCTATAAAAACCTGATTCAGAATTACAAGGCAGTCGGTGATCGGAACAATGCCATGAATATGCTTAAAGAATTAGCCTATATACACCTGACCGCCGGCCGGTTAAGCCTGGCTGAAAATGAAATGTCAGAGGTACTTTCAGTGTATAAGGCTATAAAATATCCGAAAATGTACGAAATTTATAATCTGATATCCATGCTTCATCGTCAAAAGGGCAATATCGATAAAGAATTATATTATGATCTTGAAGCACTCAAAAATGCGGAAGCCTCAGGTGATACCCTGAATGCCGTTCAATTTTATTTTAACCTGGGGCAATTTTATAAAGACCAGCAAATGAATCGCCAGTCCTTATACTATTTCAGGCGTACCTTGAATTGCATGCGTACCCTGAAAAATTTCGATCAGTATGATATGCTCACTGCACATTGTGCGGTGATATTAATACATATGGATCAACCCAAACAAGCATTGAGCTTTATCACCAGATCATTTAGTTTGTCACCACCTGATGGTGCTTTTAAAAGGTATGCGCAATCGACTGCATTTGGTCTTTGTTTTGACAAGCTAAAACAGTACAAAAAGGCTGAAGCTCAGTACCTGGAAATGCTAACGCAGGTAACGGGACTTTACGAACGCGGGAAGGTGACACCCGAAGACTATTTTCTAAAGTATAAGATCGTCTTATCATTTTATGTTAATTCCGGCCAGTACAACAAGGCGCCTCCCTACCTGAAGAAAGTTTTGGCAGCTCCCCCCGGAGTTCTTAATCCTTCTGTGCTGCCGCAAGTACATCTTATGGAGTACAAGGTGGACTCTGCAGCCGGCAGAGTAACCGCAGCGTTAAAACATTATATACTTTATAAAGCACTGGAAGACTCTCTATTTACTAAAGATAGAGTCAAGGAAATTCAAGACATTAATATTAAGTACCAGACCGCTCAAAAGCAAAAGGATCTTGAACTGTTACAGGCGACTGACAAGTTACATCAGCAAGCATTATCAGAGGCGATAAGGTCCAGGAAATTTTATGTATCCGGACTTATAATGTCATTAATGATTATCGGATTTGTATACAACCGATACCTTATAAAACAAAAAAACAATCAGAAGCTAAAAGTAAAACAGACGGAGATCCTGACAAAGAACATCGCTCTTGAGCGTTTACTGAAAGATAATGAATGGCTGTTAAAAGAAGTTCACCACCGGGTAAAGAATAATTTGCAGATCGTAATGAGTTTGTTAAACTCCCAATCCACTTACCTTCAGGATGAAGAAGCACTAAATGCCAATATTGACAGTCAAACCAGAGTACAGGCAATGTCGCTCATTCATCAAAAACTATACAGGGATAATAACCTGACTAGTATTTATATGCCTGATTACATCAACGAACTGGTAGACTATTTGAAAGATACTTACAAAACGAAACACCATGTGATTTTTGACAAGCAAGTAGTTGCAGTGCATTTGGATGTTCAACAAGCAATACCGATCGGTTTGATACTTAATGAAGCGATTACCAATTCCATCAAGTATGCGTTCAAAAACCATTCAGATGCCATAATTTCAGTCAGTCTAAAGGTAGCCGGAGAAAATGAAATCATCTTGGTCGTTTCCGACAATGGTATTGGCCTTCCAGCGGGATTTGATGCACTTAACTCCCATTCATTTGGAATGACCATGATGAAGGGCTTGACAGAGGACCTGGAAGGCTTGTTTGAACTTAGCAGCGTGGGCGGAACAGAAATAAAGGTAACCTTTACATTAAAAGATGACCACCCTTACCGTGCAGCTTAGGCAATAGCAGAGCCGATGGCGTTTCAACGGCAGTATCAAAAAAGTTTAAGGTCCACTGATTCATTGTCCACCCATATAGCCACTACCTCAATTGGTGACATTTCTTAACCTGAAATATAATGAGTCAAAATCACGATGTCATGATAGCTCAATTGAAATATCATGCTATATAATTCCCTTGGCCGGAGCTCTCCCGGTTGGAGTTGAAACCTTTCATCTTCACGTTTCCTATCCAGTACGGTTTCCCACCAAGTATGCCTTATTATCAGGCTTATTCCGTTTAATCGTTTGAATTGAAATTGTCATTACACCATATGGATGTAAACCCGTTATGTCGAATATTTTCGGTTGAATTACGACATCACATAATATGCCACCAGCATAAAAACTACAACTTACTATATTTCAAATAGTTAACAAATGGTATTATTATAGCAGTCTGAGTTCCGCCCGGGCTGCTGTAAAAAGAACAGCAACTATTTTTATCAAACTATTAAATACATGGCCAGGCAAATGAAGATTGTCATAGAAATAACAAATTAAAAAACCGATTGTTATTTGCAACTGGTTTTTTTTTACATTTGGTGTATCAAATAAGCAATTAAAATAGATGATTATGAAAGTTAATGAGAACATCAACCATTTTGATCCAAACAGAAAACTTGTTTCGCCTTATACTGCCATTAGAGATAATGGTCAAGAAAGGCAAGTAAGCATCGAAGCTGAAGACTGGCAAGCACAGTATGATCAATACCAACAGGCTATCCGAAGCGGCTTGCCTAATCATCCCACTGTTTCACTTACGTTATCAGAAGCGGCGATGCTTGATTTCAGCGCATAGAGTTTTATCATGGAAAGCGAAATTGACACACCCAAAAACGGCCTATTGCTAAGGCAGCGAAACAAAGACGATCGAATGCGTAAAAATATCATTGATGCAGCTATGAACATTTGCCTTAAAGAGGGTTGGCAAGCTATGAGCATGAGAAAAATTAGCTTGAAGATACACGCTACAGCACCGGTGATTTATCAATATTTCCATAATAAGGAAGCTATAACAGCAGAGTTATCTGCCATCGGTTTTAGACGTTTGCAACAAACGATGGTAATGGCACAAACAGATGCTAAGGATGCTGAACATAAACTTAAAGAAATCGGGCTGGCTTACTGGGTGTTTACCATAAAGTACACGCCGTTATACCAATTGATGTTTGGCATCGGCGCCAACATCAGTGCAACGACATCCCCGCATTTAGTAATTCAACCCTTGGTCGAACATATTGGTGAAACGATGAGCCACCTGCCTCAAAACTATCGGGCAAATGAGCCTGCATTATTTAAAAAGGCCTATTTATTATGGGCATTTATTCACGGTTTAGCCTCTTTGAGAATAACTAACAACTCTTTAACAGAAAACGAATACCTGTCAATACTTACAGACAATATCTTAATATTCAGCAGTATAAATAATTAAAGAACATAATCAGCCAATCAAAACGACTTAAAATTTAAAAAATCCATCTCATGAAACAAGACGTAACAACATTTAAAGGATCGGTTCCTCAAAACTATGAAGACTACCTCGGACCATTTTTATTTGAGGGCTTTGCACAAGACCTGGCGGCAAGAATAAGCGGCGCGGAGATTAACCGGGTACTTGAGTTAGCAAGCGGAACGGGAAGGTTAACCCGTCAATTACTACAAATACTGCCGGCAACTACAAAGATTATTGCCAGCGACTTGAATCCAGACATGCTGGAAGTTGCCAAATCGAAAATAGCAGGTAATAACCTCGCCTGGCAGACGGTAGACATGCTGAACATTCCTTATGCTGACGAATCTTTCGACATGATCGTTTGCCAGTTCGGGGTTATGTTGGTTCCTGACCCGGAACGCGCATTGCGGGAAATATACAGAGTATTAAAAAAGGGTGGAAAATTGATCTTTAGTGTTTGGGGCGACCTTAACGAAAACGGAATCTGGAAAATTGGCGCTGACACTATCAAAGCATTCCTGGGAATCGACCCGATCAGGCAGTCACCAGGACCTTTCTCCATGCAGAATGACCAGGAGGTTTTAAACCTGATGGAAAACATCGGCTTTACGGACGCTATAGTTAACGGAGTTCAGTTAACAGGAGAAATCGGCCAGGCCGTACTTGCGGCAAAAGGATTTATTCAGGGCTTACCGGTATATATGATCATTAATCAGCGTGACCCGTCCGCGATATCAAAAATAGAAGCTGCACTGACGGAGGAACTTATCAAACAGTTGGGCGACGCCCCGATGCGTTCTCCGCTTTATACCCTTGTCTTTGAAGCAACAAAATAACAACAAAGCCCAAACAGTATTAACCGTGCTGTTTGGCATTTATATCCAATTTAACATTAATTACTCCTGCTAACTTACAAAATGGCGATTTTTTACAAAATTTAGATAAATGAGATGGAAAATCACAGGTCGTTTTCTCCTGTTAACCTTACCGTGGAGATTATAGGTGACAAGTGGGCTTTATTAATTCTGAGGGATATTATCTTTGAGAATAAACAATATTTCAGGGAATTACTCTCCTCAGCAGAAAAGGTTGCCTCCAACATACTTTCCAAACGGCTTCTTAAGCTGGAAGCAGATGGTCTCCTTGTAAAACAGATAAGCCCTGCAAATAAATATAAAACCCGCTACCGGCTGACCCAAAAAAGCATTGATCTGCTGCCGCTTATAGTTGAATCCATGGCGTGGAGTCTGAAATATGAGCCTGTAGACACAGATCGCTACCAATCGGCTGTCCAGATCGCGCTCAATGAAGATGCACGCGAAGAATTACGACAGCAGTTGATCAAAGATCATCTACATCCTGAAATTTAAGGCGATGTAGGGATACCATCCTTCGCTGGAGTGCCCGGCCAGAAACTGTACTACCGTTAACCCTGCCGGCGCAAAGTAGATGCCGCCGCCCGTGCCGTGATGCCAGGTATTAGATTGTTCTGTACTTACCCAGACCCGTCCCGTATCAAAAAAGCCCGCCAATCCGATTTGGCCCGGTAAAATGTAGCTGGCTATATCTGCAATTTTAACCCTCATTTGCAGATTGTTATATAACATATTTTGTCCGGAGAAACGGTTCTGTAGATAACCCAGCAGGTTTCCTTGCCCGCCTAAGAATAAAGATTGGTAGAATGTCGGTTTCCCGATAGTAAGGCCTCCGCCGATTCGATCAGATAAAACCACACTTCCATTGCTGTTAAGTTTTTGATAGAGGGTAAATTCCGGCAAAATCCGAACGAACGATTTGGCATACGAATCCAGTCCGAAATATTCCTGAACCTTTAAGGAAAACTGGTACCCCCCGGCAGGTAAAATTTTGTTCCTCCGTTTGTCAGATTCCAGTTTTAATGTAACTCCAAGATGTGCTTTATTCCGGGTAACCGAAACACTGTCATAATTATGGATCAAGTTTGGCTCATTAATAAACCGCCCAATATTAGCATCCGGAGCAGTATGATATTGCTGAAAGGATGGCCCGGCAGTGAAAGTCGTACCCTGTCCCAGTTTCCAGCGAAATCCTGCATCTAACTGATACAGATCAAATCTCGCCCGGTAAAACCTATGGAAATCCCCGGCTTTATTCAGGATCGTATTATTACCTCTGCCAAAGAAATTCATGGTATTATCCGGCGCCTGAAGCAACGCCTGAAGAACCAGATCAGTCTTTCCAAGCACCTGCAACCATTCTCCATCATATTTTAACCGAAAAGCTTCCGTACTGAATGAATGAGTGATCATTAATGATTGACAAGTGGAATAAGGAACTTTACGAAAGCCGTCCACTCCGGTGTACCGAATACCCAGTCCCAGGAGAAATCCATCATCTGCATTACCGCCAGCATTTACTAATGGCATCCAGATGTTATATAAATTAGTTGGTATAACCTTTCCGGCTGCGGTGTTTTTTTGAGTCAGATCGCGCATTTTATGATGTGGATCGATTAAATTCATAGACTCGTGTAGGCCATACAGGCGAAATAACACCGGAGAGTCCTTTATCTCATAGGACTTTTTACCGGTACTGTCAACAAAACGTAGCTTAATTGGAGAGTTTTTGTTGTCAACGATAATCTGATCGTCTCCACCGGCAGTATATATTCTCAGTTCACTGGTCGTATCAGGGTCAAAGACCCGATCCATCAACAAACCGGAAAACTGCCCGGAGGCTGTTATTCCATGTATTTTGACCCGTAAAGCCTTGTCCGGCATGCTTGTTAAGGTAATCTGCTCACGGGCATCGGTAGTTCGAATGTCGACGATGCGATTGATGAACAGGTAATAACGGGACATCGCCGCAGGAATGTTACCCCTGCGTTTTTTCAATTTTTCAATCAGCATATCATGTCTTAGGCGATAATCCTCAATGGGAAGACGTCTTAATGCAGCCTCTAAAACGTCGTCGGATTCGGACTGTATGAATTCATCAACTATACGGATCCAGTCGTTGTAGGATAATTGCGGATCTGAAAAGTTCTTTAAAAACCGGGTTTTGAACAAAGAATATTTAACGCTCGGTATCTCCCCGTCAAAATTTTCCAAAACCGGATCGAGCCACGGAAGGGATGCAATTGAAGGAAACACACCCTGGATGACATGAAAAACCTGGTCTCGATCACGAGGCACGGCGACATATTCTTTTCCCTCGGATGTTTTGTTGACTTTCCAGCGCCACTGGTCTTCATGCCTGTCCCAGTCCCCCAGCAATAAGTCCAGCATCCGGGCCCGAAGAAAAAGCTCGGCATTCAGGCGATTCTTATGGTCTCTTTTAAGTTCATCAACCATTTTCTGGGAATTTTCGGAGTGACCTGCGGGCTCGCGCTGTTCTAATAAACAAACCATCCCTGTAAATACCTTATTGTATTTGCCCAGAATAGTATCTGCCGCGACGACGCCAATGACAGGGTCGGCGTGCGGCACCTCCGCTGCCTGAGCGAGCGGGGGTACTATTAATGCAGAAAAAGGATGTTGGCCGCTCAATTCATCGTCAATCCAGTCCACCACGAATGTTCCCTGAAAATTATCAGGAAGTAATTTTTCAGGAGTCTTTTCAACGCTTCGCAACACCCATTCCTTACCGGAAGGGTCTCTTAAACGCAAGGTTTTGGATTCCATACCACCGCCTTCACGAATGGGCCTTAATCCTCCAAAGAGCTCAGAGAGCCGGATTACCGGGAGTTTAACCGCCATTGCCCAGTCTTTCCGGTAGTTTTCGCCAAAAAGGATCCTGTGAATTTTTCCGACATTATTGTATTTTGAATGAACGCGTACAGTGACACTATCTTTCAGCGCTGGAAACGCTTGGATGGGATTAACCTGGCCGGACACTTTTTGCAGGATGGCCATTAGCAGTATGAAAAGGCAGTTTTTAATAAATTTCATAGATTATACAATCAGGGAAAGGTGCGCTGTCGCTTTTAAAAGCTCTACGATGCGGAAATAGTGGTAGTCATCGTGGAATAGCAGAAATTCCATTGAACCGGCCATTGTGCCGGAAATATCTGCGGTGCCCAACACCGCGATGCTTTTCTGTTCATACACGGCAACTGAATGAAGCAATTCATATCTGATCGCTTGAATTGCGGGCTGATCAAAAACAAATGACGGTCTGGTACCCCTGGCGAAAAGACCGGGATCGATCGCATGATCAGGGGGTGAAAACCCGTGCTCACGTTCAAGCCGGCGATCACTGACGGTTAAAACATGTCCCATATTCCATATCACGTTATTATTAAAGCCTGGGGGAACAAAGTTGTATTGATCGGGAGTTAACCCGGATGTGGAGTCCAGAAGCCTGGACCGTTTGAGTCGTAGATTGTTAAAGTATTCGTTCATTATCTTAGGTTGTCATTAAATTGATGTAGGTGAAAACTATCGAGGTACGAGCCAAATAATCCTGTATTAACGGCATACTTTGGACTATACCTCGCCTACGCAGCGTGTAGATGCTGCCCAATTACATGCCACTATTTATATATTTAGTTTTCAGTACTTTACAGATTTAAGCCCATTTCGCCATGACGATATTTCGTATATCGGCAATGAAACATTCGGAAATTTTAATTAAGAAGGCTCATAGCACTAATAAAAGCCCCGTTCTAAAGATGTATAATGAGGCAGCAGCTCATGTTAATTCGTTTTACAAGTTGACTATTAACGAAATATCGTAGATCAATTAGTAACGAAGCAATCTTATCCTATTGATTTACAGATAAATAAAACTTGGCATCAGATTGGCGATGATTGCAACATTGAATGTTGGGTAACATTGCTTGTTTATTAATCTGAATCATGGTCGAAGAGTTAAAAAAAGAATTACCGGTCTGGCCCGCTTTTTTACAGGCCAAATGTCCGAGGTGCCGTCAGGGAAATATGTTCTCCAACAGTATGTATGGTTTTCACGGACAGCATATGAACACGGCATGCCCTCATTGTAACCTGATTTTTGAGGTTGAGCCTGGATACTTTTATGTAGCTATGCTATTAAGCTATGCCTTTAATGTTGCGGAAATGGTCACCATTGCCGTTTCTGTTTCCATTCTGTCAGGAAGTGCGAACCCCTGGCTTTACACGATTATTATTTTGACCGTTGCAATTATACTTTCCCCTTTTAATTTCCGATATTCAAGAGTGGTGTTATTATTTTGGTTAACACCCGGAATACATTACGTCCCCGGTTCTAGTGCAGACAAAATTGAACGTAAAATCGCGGATGAAGATGCTTTTATGAAATAGTCCTTTTAATTGCTAACGTGCTTTTAGGCATTCAATCCGAAACTTATGGAAAACAAATTTGGACGATCATCTCCGGATTTTTTAAATGCTCCCTAATCACTTTCTTTTTTAATAAATCATCTTAATAGAATTTATTGTGTTAAGGCCCGCTTATATGAACGTTTGCCTGATGTTTACGCACATGCAACGAATGATCTGGATAAGCGCATCACTGATACAACGACTAGGTAAATGAGATTGTACCGGTCGATAAATGCTGAAGTTGCAAAAAAAGAGCAGGCTAACTATTGCTGTCTATTCAAAGCGGTCAATGTAATGTGGTGCAATTAGAAACGGTTGAAACAAACGTTCTTTTACGAAATATAGTAGTAAAAATATTGATCCATACTCGTATTGATTTAAAAATCAACATGTTAAACAATGGCATCAACCTTGTCTTACCAGGTAAGTTGAGAATCCGGAAAATTGACCACCCGACATCTACTTTACTTAAGACCATTAAAATCAATATGAACAACGAATCAAACAGTACAGAAGCGGTAAAGTTACCCGATCTGACAATTGCAACCTCTAAGATCCTTGCGATCGGATCATTCAACGCCAAAGGGATGGATATGCAGGCCCGGATACCTGTAATGATCAAAGAAGTCCCGGCAACACTTCGTCTTTATTTGACCGGCGCTATAGAGCTGTGGTGGGTAAAACCAGATATCAGCGGTGCCGTCTTTGTCATGAATGTGAAAACCATTGCCGAGGCACACCAATTACTGGAAAGACTTCCCCTGGGGGTAGCTGGGATGATGGACTTCCAATTTGTTGAACTCGCGCCGATCAGCCCCCTACGTATTTTATTGACTGACGAAGCAGACGTTTAGTATCATCAGATAACAATTGACTGAAGAAAAAAGATCCGACAGTTCATCGCGTCATTTTTTTCATTACACTATTACTAAGACTAATATTAAAAAATCATGGAAAATAAAGTATTAATTACAGGCGCCACAGGCGCTACGGGCAGCAGCGCCATTACTGAATTGCTCGAACATGGTGTCCCGGTGCGGGCATTAGTTCACAAGCTTGATGAACGCTCAGATGCGCTCGAAGCCCAGGGCGTAGAGATTGTGGCCGGAGATCTGACCGATTTTAATGCAGTTAGCTCGGCTATGAAAGGAATTTCCAAAGCTTATTTTGTTTATCCTGTACAGTCAGCAGGTTTATTAGAAGCAAGTGCTTATTTCGCGCAGGCTGCAGCGGAAGAAAAGTTAAGCCTGATCGTAAACATGTCTCAGCGGACAGCAAGGCGCGGTACTGCCAGTCATGCTGCACAAGGGCATTGGATAGCAGAACGCATGTTCGACCGTTCAGGAGTTCCTGTTACCCATTTGCGACCAACATTATTTCAGGAATGGCTTTTATATTTCGCGGCTGATATTAAAGCAAACAACCGGATACTTTCCGGGCTGGGCGATGCCCGTTACGGCGCAATAGCTGGCGAAGATATCGGGCGCGTTGTTGCCTCCATTCTGGCCAACCCGGAAAGCCACGCAGGAAAAACCTATCCGCTGTTCGGCCCCGTAGAACTTACACAAGCGCAGATTGCTGAGATACTATCAGAAGTATTGGATAGAAAGATTACATACGTTCCCTTAGAGATAGCGGCTTTTGCCGAAGTCTTAAAAGCAAACGGCTTTATCCCCTACACTGTCCAGCATCTCTCTGCAATAGCACAGGATTTCCGTGACGGACTTTTAGAAGGATTGAATAACAATGTCGAAGAGATCACCGGCCGCAAACCGATGCCTATCATTGATTTTATCCGCAAGAACCGCAGCTCATTCGAGTAAGCCAGTTGGTGCTCTGAAATCCTAATTATAAGATATGCGATTAAAGTGAATTAGAAATTTGTATCATGGAAAAAAAAGTTTTAATAACCGGCGCCACAGGTGTTACCGGTAGATATGCGATCGGTAACCTGCTCAAATCAGGCATTCCGGTACGCGCCCTGGTTCACCAGATAGACGATCGTTCTAAAGAGCTCGAATCAAAGGGGGTGGAAGTTGTAGAAGGAGATCTTTCTGATTTCAACCGCCTTAGTGAGATCCTGCATGACGTTCGTGCAGCTTATTATTTATACCCTATACAGGTGCCGGGCATCGTAGAATCGACTGCTTACTTTGCCCAGGCAGCATTGGAACAGGGCGTTGAGGCAATCGTCAATATGTCTCAGGCACCTGCAAGACGGGCTTCCGTTAGTCATGCCGCGCAAAATCACTGGATTGCTGAAAATGTTTTTGATCGGTCAGGCGTTCCGGTCACGCACTTGAAACCCACCCTGTTCGCAGAATGGCTTTTATATTCAAGCCGGGCTATTAAAACCCAGAATGCCATCTCCTATCCCTTTGGCAATACTGCCTATGCACCAATCACCGGTGAAGACCAGGGACGGGTAATTGCAGCGATTTTAGCTGATCCGAAACCCCACGCAGGGAAAAGTTATCAACTGTTTGGTCTCGAAGAATTAACTCAATATCAAATTGCAGATATGGTATCGGAGGTAATCGGAAGAAAAATCACTTACTATCCAGTGGACATCCCAGCATTTGAGCCTACTGTAAGAACAGCCCTGATGGGGAACGATTATTTTACTCAACACATTTTGGCAATTTCACAGGATGTACTGGACGGTTATTTTTCCGGCACTAACAATAACGTAGAGGAGATCACCGGAAAGAAACCCATAAGCATGATGGATTTTATTATAAAAAACAAAGCGATATTAACTTAGGGAAACCTGGGTATTGTTCCTCATTAGAGCTGATGACTAAAAAGGAACTGATTAATGCATTTTTTAATAAAAAGGCGAAGCTTTTACCGGCTTCGCCTTTTATATTCATCTCCCCGGGGTAAGCTCATCAACAGCAAATCAAGCAGAGGTTTAAACGCTTCTGCGGTTCCGCGGTTTTATTTGAACGGATATGCACGCCCGTTAATTCGTTTAATCATGTCCAATTTCGGCTTGCGGCCGGCTGTTCGGCAGCAGAAAAAGCATAATGGAGACAAAAAGAAGGCATACAATGAACGCAGCTATTGCCCAGCCAAATGCAATCTGCAAACCTTGAGGAGTATAATAAAAGAATACTCCGCCTATAATACTTACGCCTAAGGCAGATGCCGTTTGCTGAAATGTGGAATAAACACCGGCCGCAGCGCCGGTGAAATCAGGAGGAACGTTTTGTAATGCCAAGTTTAGTAACGAAGGCAGAACTAAGCCGTTGCCAAGTCCGTAAATGCCCAATAATAAAAAAACCATCCAGCCATCTACCCCTGGTTTTAAATAGATATTCTGCAATATAAAACTCATCAATAATATTACTATCCCTACCTGTAATACACGCTTGCCAAAATAAACGATTAGCCTGGAGGCCAATACCGATGACAATGTAAATAATGTGCCCAGGGGTATAAAATAAATCCCGCAATCCAAAGCTGAGATACCCAACCCGTTCTGGATATAAACTGCAATGATCAATAAAAAAGAGGTGTGCATCATAAAATGAAACAAAACGGCTATCAGGCCTATATTGAAGTCTCTAATCCGGAATAACCCCATATCAATAAGCGGGTTCGTATTACGTTTTAATTTTTGTTTCTGGTCATGTACAAAATACGTGAAGAGTAATAATGAAAGTATGATCAGGCTTATACTCCATATTGGCCACCCTGCTTCACGTCCTTCGATCAATGGATAAATCAGGGCAAAAAGAGCTAATGTCAAAATCAAAACGCCGGCATAGTCAAAGCGACCTGATTTATTGCCGGGTGTTTCTTCCAAATACTTGTTTCCAGCCCATAAGGTTGTGACGCCGATCGGAAGGTTAATAAGAAAAATAAGCCGCCAGCCCTCGATTGCCCAGTGCGTGTCTGAAAGATAGCCGCCCAGTATTTGGCCTGCAATGGATGCCACACCTAATGTGATACCAAATAAGCCGAACGCTTTCGCCCTTTCACCAGGCGCTGTAAACAATATCTGAATATAAGCGATAGCTTGCGGAACCATAAAGGATGCGCTCATTCCCTGAAAGAAACGCATAAAATTCAATTGGAATGCTGACATGGATAAAGCGCAAAGACAGGATGTTAAGGTGAAGAACAACATTCCCCAAAAAAAGACCTTTTTCTTTCCAAAATGATCACCGGCCCGGGCTCCGGTAATTAAGAACGCTGCATAGCCCATCAGGTAACCGGCAATAACCAGCTGAACCTCCGCATCAGTTGCATGTACCCCTATTTTAATGGCAGGAATGGCTACGTTAATAATAAATACATCAATTACCGATAGTAGCGGGGCCGCCAGGACGATAATAAGTTCAAGCCATTTGTTTTTAGAAGAACTCATAAGATACTTTTAAACTTTTATAAATCAATTATTTGCTAATTTACAGTGCCCTGCAATTCAAACGCAACATTTTCCTGTGGCACTAATTCTCAAAGGAGGTGATTAACCGGCAAAGCAGCTTGATCGCGCAGCTCAAATTAGTGGCATCAGCTATTTGATTCCTCCCTGTTGTTAACTTCAATTGCCGGGGGTATCAATTTATACATCACCGGTGTTAGAATTCTTGATAACAGGGTTGATGTGATTAACCCGCCTATTAACACTACAGCCAAAGGCGATATGTTCGGGTTTGGGTTAAGCGCTATAGGGATTAATCCGAAGATTGCTGTCAGCGAGGTGAGCACTACTGGCAGGAACCTGGTTTCGCCGGCATGTATAATCGCTTCTTCAAGCGGCATACCCTCCTTCCGGAGCTGGTTGGTAAAATCAACCAATAATAGCGAGTTTTTCACTTCGATGCCAGACAAGCCAATAAATCCGATGATTGTTACGATCCCCATATGGTTGCCGGTCAGATAAAGCAGGACGATGCCACCGACAAGACCAAGTGGAATTACAGATAGCACAATGAGGATTCCCCTGAAATTTTTAAACTGCAGGATGAGTACGGCTACGAACAAGAAAGAGCTCATGATGATAACGGAAATAAAGTTTCCACCAAGAGAATCGCCCTGAGATTCCGCTTCGCCTGAAAGTTTATAATAATACCCCTGCGGCATTTTGAGCGCCTCAATCTTTGGAACCACATCTTTCAATATATTATTAGCTAGAACACCTTCCCTTGTAAAGGCATTTACCTTGGCAAACCGGCTTTTATTAAAATGATTGATCGCTGTAGGTGATGTTTCAAAATTGACAGCAGCAATCTGACTCAGCGCGACGGGCGTTCCTTTTGAGGAATTAACGAACAGATTATGAAATGCGTCGATCGTAGCAAATTTTTGAAATGGAGCATTAATCACCACCCTTCGGTTATCACCTTTTTCGTCGGTGTACTGGGCAACTTCCAGTCCTGCAACGGCCAATCTGACGGTCTTATCCACATCTCCGGTCTGAATTCCGAGCGATCTCGCCTTATCCCTGTTAACAGACACCCGTATGTCGGTCTTATAAACGTTCAATTCGTTGTTGACATAGGTTGCTCCGGGATTTGCGCGCAGTATTTTTTCCACCCGGAAAGAGATTGCCCGAATGGAGTCGAGATTATCCCCAAAGATTCTGATAGATAAGGGTGCCTCAATTGGCGGTCCCTGCTCAAAATCTTTAACTTCTACTTTAGCGTAGGGAAAATCCGTGAGTTTTTTACGAAGCCGTTCGATTAAAAGTAATTTTTCCGATGGCCTCGCTTCATCATCCATTTGAACCAGGATCTGGGCAAAATCCGAAAGCTCGTCCTGCTGACGGATGTTATAATAGATCTGCGGGTTACCCTTACCGACATTACTCGTAAAGTATTTAATTTCCGGATAGGTTTTTAATACCGCTTCAACTTTCCGGGTGATCCGGTCACTTTCGGACAGATTGGTCTGCAGCGGCATATTCAGGTTAACCAGGAACATGGCTTTTTCGGAAGCCGGAAATAGTTTAAAGCCTACAAGGGGGAATAATGCGATTGCCGACACGCTGATTCCCAGCGCTATTAAAGCAGTCAAGACCGGCCTGTGCAGGGCGTGGGTCATAATCCCACCGTAAAAATTAATAAATT
Source organism: Mucilaginibacter sp. P1_A3 (assembly GCF_056406855.1). Taxonomy (NCBI): domain Bacteria; kingdom Pseudomonadati; phylum Bacteroidota; class Sphingobacteriia; order Sphingobacteriales; family Sphingobacteriaceae; genus Mucilaginibacter; species Mucilaginibacter sp. P1_A3. Next base: position 281,706 of record NZ_JBFTZJ010000003.1, on the reverse strand, counting down.
TTTGAAGAGCCCTTAAAAATACGTTGCCATGTTCATGCTTAGGTTTTAAAAGGATGCGGCTGGCTAAAAAGGGGACTAGTGTCAGCGCCACGATCAGTGAAGCAAATACGCTCGACATAATAGCAATTGGCAAACTCCGGACGAACTCACCCGCTTTGTCCGGTAAAAACGCCAATGGCAGGAAGGCCACGATAAGGGTTGCAGTACAGCCCAATACCGCTTCACCAATCTGTGCGGTACCCTTTAAAACCGCCTCGGAACGGGAATGGCCCTCTCTCAGCCATCTTTCGATGTTTTCCACTACAACAATGCTGTCATCAACCAGTAACCCAAGCGCCACAACCAGGCCGACGATGCTCAGCTGGTTGAGCGAATAACCGAACGCATTAAGTATAATCAGTCCTAAAGCCAAACTAACCGGTATCGTTATCATCACAATAATCGAGGAACGGGTTCCAAGTGGAAGTAGCGTGACCAGCACCAACAGGATCGCAATGGCAAAGTCAATTCCTAATTTATTAAGGCGGTTTGATACCATCTTACCCTGGTCGAAACTTTTGACCATTTTAATGTTCGGGGGAAGTGTCTTCTCATATGCTGATAGAACCGGCAAGTATTTTTTTTCAACGCTGGCAATATTCAGGTTTTCCTTCATGGCCGCACTTACCAAAACGCAGCGCAAGCCATTCAGCCGTGTATAATGTACTTCTACTTCATTCTTATAACCAACTTCGGCAATATCTTTCAGATAGGTGATTTTACCATCATTGCTGTAAACCACGGTATTGGCAACGTCGTCCGCATCCCTGTATTTTCCGCTGGTTTTAACGTTGAAGGATTTAACTCCCATATTCAAATTTCCACCGGAAATGTCAGCGCCTTCGCTCTGCATACTTCCTGTAACTGCGGCGATCGGGATTTTTAACCTGGCGATTTTATCCAGTTGGAGATCAACCCGGATTTCCTGTTCCGGAACGCCGTAATAGTACACGTTCTTCAGCTCGGTGATCTTTTCTAAACGCGTTTTCAGCTCATCAGCGTAATTGCGGGCAACTTTTGCAGAAGCATTTTGCGAAACCAACGCGATCTGCAATACATTTACATCACTGGAGTTGACCTTTTTAACCTGTATGGAATAAATATCTTTGGGCAGCTCGGTACCTTTCAGCGCATTTACTTCAGTAGACAGCTCCTGGTATTTATTTTCGACATCGACTCCATATTTAAAATCGATAGTTAACACGGCCAGCCCGTTTTTTATGGTCGTCAGGATTTTGGCAATATTGTCCAGCTGGTAGATCTTTTTTTCGAGGGGCTTAACCACCGTTTCTTCCATTTCTTTCGGACTGATTCCCGGGTAAATGACGGTAACGACATAAGAGGGCGGATGAAGCGCCGGGTCCTCGGCACGTGGCATTGTAAAAAGTGTTGCTAATCCAACAGCCGCAACCATAGCAAACATGATCAGCGTAAACTGGTAATTTTTTACCGCGTAATTGGTGATTTTCATATCTGGCTTATTTTATGATTTTGATCTGAGACTGCTCATTTAAAAAAGCACTGTTGGATATGATAATCTTTTGGATATTTTCTAATCCACTTTTAACATAAACATCCTTATTGTTAAATCTCTCGATAATGATCGGTACCCGTTTAACACGACCATTACTCGTTACGGTAAACACGAATGCCTTATTTCCGTCTGCCTCAATTAGTGCGTCGTAAGGAATAAGTGTGCTTGTTGTTTGTTCTTTTACAGCGACTATGGCTTTACCAAACATGCCGATAGCCGGTTTGTAATTCTTTGCTTGCAACTTCAGTTCTATCTGAAAAGCACCGTCACCATTACCTGCAATCTGAGATTTCCGGAAAACATATGACTTAAGCGTATCGCCCGGATAACCGTCCAATGTAACCTGGGCCTGCTGCCCCATCGCGATCATTACCCATTCCTTGTCCGTCACACCCACCTTCAGCAAATACTCGTTATTGCCATCTGTCTGATTGATTTCAAGAACCGGGGAACCAGGCGCTATGACTTCCCCTGCATTCCCGACTTTTTTGCTGACGAAACCATCACTTGTGGCGTAAATCCTGGAATATTGCGCATTGAATGCGACAGCGTCGCGGGAGCGAATGGCCAGGTCTAACCTGGTTTTAGCATCCTGCATCTGCTCCAGGGTGTTTACGCTATCTTTGTAAAGATTAACCGTACGGTCATAATCTCTTCTGGCTTTATCAACGTTTAACCGGGCCTGATCAAGCCCCGCGCCAATCTCCGTGTCATTTAAGGTCGCGAGCAACTTACCTTTCCTAAAAAACTGACCTTCTTCCACTAAGACAGATGCAATGATTCCGCCAATCTTAAAGGCGTATTTTGCTTCATTTTCAGTAGAGACCAAGCCGGTGGCTGAAATTTCAGCGCTGCTTTTTATAGAAGCAATCTCAACAACTTTTACTGGTATCAAGTCGGTGTTGATAGATTTTTCTAAGTCTTTGGATTTATGCTTGCAAGAGTTTAGCGACAATAAGAAACTCAGCAAGAACATCGGGGTTAAGTATGATTTCATCATGTTTTTTTTTAATTAATTTAAGTTGAAGCTTGCCGTTGCCCGTTCGATATCTGCATACCTGATCCAGGCATCGAAAAGGGCGTTATTAGCGTCTAATTGTGCATTAATCAACTGGTTTTGGGCATCCAGTAATTCAATATAAATGGCTTCGCCCGCTTTGTAAAGCCGAAGTTCATCCCGGTAATAAAGATCCGCTGTTTTCAGTTGGGATTGCGCAGCATCATATTGCGCGACAGTACTTTGAAAATCGTTTTTTGCAACATTCAACTGATTTCTTAATTGCGTTTCGACGTAGGCGCTCTCTGCAAGCAAACTTCGGTGTGCAGATTCAGCCTGTTTACGTTTATAGGAGTATCTCCCCGAACCAAAGAGGTTCCATTCGAGCGATAAACCGAAGAGGTAATACCTGCTATCGCCGTTAAACTTAAAATCAAAAGCCTGGGATCCGACATCCAAGAAAGTGTTTATTTTGGGGATGTTATAGGCCCTGGCCAATCCTTCCACGTTTGAATTAATCGCAATCGCCTGTTTGATCTTAGAGAGTTCCTCACGACGGTTTACGGATGTGTCCGACGATTCCCTACCCGGCAGAATTGCATTTGGTTCCAGCTGAACACTGTCTGTTAAAGGCTTATTGATTAAAAAATTGAAATAAGAACGAGCCGATTTTTTATTTTGTTCGGCAGTGATCAACTGGGCGGTGATCCTGGCTATTTCATTTTCACTCCGGATCACTGCAGTTCTATTGGCTTTGTCATTTTTGTAGAGCGCCTTATTAATCCGGTTATTTTCTTTAACCAGTTTCAATGAATTCCCATATATGCTGATGGCATTTTCTGCTTTAGCCAGCTGATAGTAAGCCTTTTTGATATCCTTAACAAGTTCCCGTTTATAGAGCAATATTTCCGTTCTCTGCAGGCCAACCTGCTGATTTTTGATACGTTTATTATAAATAAGTTCTGCATTGAGTAAAGGGAGACTGGTGCGAACTTTGGCATCATAAAAATTATCCGGGTTAAGCTGAATCCGCTGATTGGGTATTTGCGGAAAATTGCTTGCTCCGGTTAAGGTATTTAAGGTCGCGTACGCTTTGTTTAAAAGGTCACCTGCCGGAACATCTATCGTACGCCCGCCGTCTGCTTTAGTGTAGGAAGCATTGAAAGCCACATTTGGCAGGAACAGGCTTTTAGCTTCTTTCAGGGCATATATATTCCGTTCTAAAACAAAGTTTTGTTCCTGGATGCTTTGGTTACTGCTCAGCCCTTGTCTGATGTATTCATCCAGCATGGTCTGTGAGAATGATGGCTGAGCAATGATCACCAGCCCTGCTATAATAAATTTGTAATATATCTTCATCGTGTTTGATAATTGATCACATACTATCCTGAATTTTTATGCTAATACATGCATCAGCACAAGCATTGTTCAGGAGCAGTGTATTTCGTTGCTTTATAATGTTTGCCTGATATTTTCCACTGAACTGCACCCTTTTTGGTATTAGCAAACCCAAAGGGGCGAAATTGATGCCACTATATAAATATCTAACAATCAGTACATTATAAAATATCTTTAGTGAGAAACTTTACTTTATCTCGCAAATCAACCGGTCGCGGGATGAATCCCAAGCTTCTCAGGCTTGCAACGTCAGTAGCAATCTGCTGACTCACAAAGAGAGTCAGTATATATTTTTAATGATCCGAGATTATTTGTCCGGGAACGGGCTTTTTAGCTTTCAGCACAAATAATAACAGCGGCAGGGCGAGGACAAAAAGCAATCCGATCAGCATATAACTGTCCAGGTAGCTCATCAGTGCAGATTGCCTGACGATGGTCATATCCAGCAACTTCATTGCTCTAAGTTTTGCATCCTGCAGGCCTATTCCATGCTTAAGAAAATTAGCCGTATAACCGTTGAGCCTTTCAGTCACCCGGGGGTTGGTTGCGGTAATATTCGTGATCAGATCAACCCTGTGTGAGGCTATGCGTTGAAAAGAGTAAGTATTAATAATAGAGATACCAAATGATCCTCCCAGCTGCCGCATCATATTATTTAATGCAGCACCCTGGGGTACATCCTTTGGTTCCAGGGATGATATAGCCAAAGCCGTTAAAGGAACGGTTAGAAAAGCGAGCCCTAAGGCACGGAATACGAGGGTAAAGGTTATCTCTGATGCGGGCGATTCTAACGTAATCTGCGCCATCCGCCAATTGAAATAGATAAAACAAAAGAAACCAACTGCAATAATGGCAACCGCCGGCACGCCGGACTGAAGTAATTTCCCTGACATGATCAGCCCAACAATCGCTAAAAGGGCTCCGGGTAACAATAACAAACCAGTTTGCGATGGTGTAAAGCCTAACAAGCGTTGTGCAACTACCGGTGTTAAAAAAACAGAGGTAAACAAGCCGATGCCTGTGACAAATGTCAGTATAGCTGCAATGCTCAACGTTTTGCTTTTCAATACCCGAAGGTTTACCACCGGGTAATCAATCTTGAGCTCCCAGATAATGAAAGCGACCAAAGATATAATGGCAATAACCGTAAACCAGATAATGTAACCGGTTTCAAACCAATCTTCTGTTTCTCCTCTTTCTAAAACGGTTTGTAAAGTACTTACACCAATGGCCAGTAAAGCGATTCCGGTCCAGTCGATTCGCTTGACAAGAACCTTGATTGGCGCTTCAGTCAGTAAAAAAAAGCAAGATACCGCTGCAAAAATCCCAATAGGAATATTGATATAAAATATCCACGGCCATGAAATATGTTCTGTGATAAATCCGCCTAACGTTGGACCTATAGTGGGGCCCAAAAATACACCTACGCCAAATAATGCACTGGCTATCCCTTGCTTTTCTTTAGGGAACAGTTCAAAAACTACAGCCTGGGATACGGATAACAAAGCACCTCCGCCCAGCCCCTGCAAAAAGCGGAATAATACCAGGGTCCAAAGGCTTTCTGCCTGTCCACACATGAGCGAACACAATGTGAACATGACGATTGAACCGATATAATAGTTCCGGCGCCCAAGTTTAGCGGTAAGGAAACTGGTCATGGGAATAATGATCACATTGGCAATGGCGTAAGAGGTAATAACCCAGGAAGTATCTTCCAGCGTTGCACCCAGGTTACCGCTCATGTAAGAGAGCGCAACGTTAACAATGGAGGTATCGATTAATTCCATGATCGCAGCGAGGATCACAGTAAAGATGAGGAGTTTTCTTTGAAATGGAGTCATTTTTTATACCAATCGGTATTTTAAAGCACGTGTGTTAATAATTAAAAAACGCCGGGAAGTAAACTAAAAAAATACCGATTGGTATAAAATAATTAAAAAAATTAAATTCTCATTTGCCCGATAATAAGCGATGCCGTATGCATCACCTGATCGAGGTTGGCTTGGCTGTCAGTAACTTTGGAGATCATTACCCCGCCCTCAATCAGTGCGATAATAGAAAGTGCAATCCTGTTATGATCCGTGTCACTCTTAAATTCGCCAGCAGCAATCCCTTCTTTGATGTATTCCTGAAGTCCTTTCTTCCACCGGTTAACTGCTTTCGCCGCTTTGTCCTTTAGCAAGCTATTGGTGTCATCAGCATCGACTGCAGTATTCAGCAGCGGGCATCCGCCTTTGGGAAAAGTGCCCCTGGAGAAACGGTCGTAAACTTCAACATAGGCAATTAACTTATCATGGTAATTTACGGCCTTATTTACCCTGTCCTGAATAGCCTTACTTACTTTACTTAAATTAAAATCGAAAACAGCGAGGGCAACAGCTTCCTTATTTTCAAAATTTCCATAAATGCTGCCTTTGGTTAGCTTAGTTGCTTCAGTTATGTCAGACATAGAAGTGCCTGCGAAACCCTTCATATTAAAGATGTCCGCCGTGGTCTCGATAATGAACTGCCTGGTACGCTCAGCTTTCGATAGGTTACTTTCCATCGTACAAATATACCAATTGGTATTATATATTTTCATAAAATTTCATTTTCTCTGTCACTGTAAAGCAAAATTCACTTGCGATCCCTTTATCTAGCGTTCTGCGGAAACCTTTTAAAGTAATTGAAATGTTGAATTGCGAAATATCGTATCGTAAACAAGAAGCCACTTAGAATAACTTCATTATAATCAAACAGTTGCAACCTGGCATTATTGTAGATTAATAGCTGGCAATAGTTATCCTAAAGTATTTTAACAAATCACCACTGAACTATTGTCACAATGTACCGTTTGGTATATTTTTTGAATTTAGTCTTATAAAAATTATGGAAAATCAATATGATATCATCGTAATAGGATCCGGTCCCGGGGGATATACCGCGGCTATCCGCGCATCGCAACTGGGATACAAGGTTGGGATCGTTGAGAAGTACAGTACCCTGGGCGGGACCTGCACGAATGTCGGCTGTATACCTGCAAAGGCGTTACTGGACAGTACGGAGCACTTTCACAAGGCGAAGACAGAATTTGAGCTTCACGGTATTGAACTGAATAACGGCTTAAACCTGAATTTTGAGCAATTTCTCAAACGTAAGGATGGCGTGGTAAAATCGAATGTTTCAGGACTGAGCTACCTGATGAAGAAAAACAAGATCGATGTGCATACAGGACTAGGAAGTTTTGTTGACAGTACGCACTTGAAGTTAAGTAATGAAGGCAAGGAAACCATGCTGGAAAGCAAATATTTCATCATCGCGACCGGGTCTAAACCATCTTCTATTCCGGGAGTGACGATCGATAAAGACCGGATTATAACCTCTACGGAAGCATTGTCGCTACCCGCACTTCCAAAATCGATGGTTATCATCGGAGGTGGCGTCATAGGGGTCGAAATGGCATCGGTTTTTGCACGGATCGGTACAGAGGTCACCATCATTGAATATACCGATACACTCATACCTACGATGGATCATGAACTGGGCAAAGCTCTCTTTAAGACACTTTCAAAGCTGGGCATTAAGTCCTTATTAGGGAGTAAGGTTCAGTCGGCCACCAATACCGGAGGTAACACAACCGTAAAATTTGAAGATCATGAAGGCAAAGTGCAGGAGATTACGGCCGAATATTGCCTCGTCGCGGTTGGAAGGCGTGCTTATACAGACGGGCTGAACCTGCAGGCGATAGGTGTGGAAACAGAAAAAAACGGCAAGGTCAAGGTGGATGGTCAATTGCGGACCAACGTACATAATATATACGCCATCGGGGATGTTATCGCTGGCGCTATGCTGGCGCATAAAGCGGAGGATGAGGGCGTGTTTGTGGCAGAGGTGATCAATGGACAAAAGCCGCATGTTAAATACCACCTTATCCCCGGCGTAGTTTACACCTGGCCGGAAGTGGCAGCAGTAGGCTCAACTGAGGAAGAATTGAAAGCTAAGGGAATAGCTTATAGCAAAGGTAGTTTCCCTTATTCGGCGAGTGGTCGTGCAAGGGCTGCAAATGATACGGATGGCTTTGTAAAAGTGCTGGTATCACCACAGTATGGTGAAGTTTTGGGTGTCCACATTATTGGGCCGAGAGCTGCCGATGTGATCGCACAATCTGTGGTGGGTATGGAGTACGAAGTCACCGCTGAGGATATGTATCGCATCAGCTATGCACATCCTACGTACTCTGAAGCATTGAAAGATGCTTACCTGATCGCCGCAGGCCAGGGAGCAATCAACATCTAATCAGAAGTAATTATGAAAATGCCGGTATATGGATTATCATGCCGGCATTTTCATCAGGCACTATTTATTTACCGGGCTTTGCCGCAACATGCTGTTTGATCAGGCCCTGAGCCATGTCCTGCTGGAATTCTGGGGTTGCAGAAACCAGATCTACGGCGGGTTTATATTTTACACGGTCTACTGCCTCATGTTTAACGCTCCATTTCATAGCTTCGATCAGCATAGGCATTAAGTCAATGCTTTTTTCGGTCAGGCTGTAAGTGATCTTTTGTTTATGATCAGGATCAGCGGCTTTGGTTAATAAGCCTTCTCTTTCCAGCACGTTAATTCGATCTGTTAAAATATTCGAGGAAATATGTTCCTCCATTTGCAGGAGCTGCCTGAAATTTCGCTTATTTTCAAACATCATATCGCGAAGGATAAGCAGACTCCACTTATCTCCAATGATTTCCACGATCAGATTCAGCGGACAGAACGACCTATGATTTTCCATAATTAATAACCTTTAGGATTAATTTGCGCTTCCATTATTACTTAGCAAGCAGTTTTAATTAACAAGTGGTTGCAAATATACATTTATTATTAGCCAAACCAAATCTTACTAATGCAAAAAAGCCCCTGCATCATATGCATGGGCTCCAGTTTGAACTTTATATAATTTGCATCGAGGTCCTTACCTAATATTCTTTTCTTAGTCGGTTAACACTATAGCTATTTAAAGCAAGCCATGTTTTGACTTTGTCAAAACGACTTGCAGGGACATCAGGACCCAATCCCTCACTTCGTTCCGCATTTAATTCTTCTTTTTTAGAAAAATAAGTTGTTTCTCATTGCACTAATGAGATATCACATCTGTAATTCTATGGTTAAGATCAATATTTACTCACCCACCTTTTTGATCGCCATATTTCTAACAAAAGCGAAACCCATTAACCCGCCTATTAAACCGAGCGTCCCCGATATGCGCATAATTTTACGATAAGCACTAATAAAACTTTGACCATAAGCTTTTTTTACCTGTTCCTGATCTCTTGCAAACAAACCGGGCGGCACTCTGGCACCGCCTAAATTTATCGCTTGCGCCATTACAACTTCCCTTTCTGAGTCGTCGAGTTTTATAGATTTAACCTGATCTGCCAATGCGCCTGAAAAGAACAGCACCGCCAGCGCGCCAAATATGGCGTTAGCAAATACAGCCGCTATTCTTGTTACTGCGTTGTTAATACCGGATGCCGCGCCGGATAAGAGGGCATCCGCCGAACTCATTACGGCGGTCGTCAACGGTGCTACGGTGAATGACATTCCCAACCCAAACACAAAAATGCCGGGAAAAAAAGTAGTCCAATAGGCTGAAGGCCCTTCGGTTTGTTTGATAAAAGATAGCATGAACAAGCCCCAACCTGCGACTGCAGGGCCGAAAATGAGGAATAGCCGTGGACCGTATTTATCAGCAAGGCTACCTGCAAAACGTGCTATGGTGATGATCAGTACCGTAAACGGAAGAAAAGTCAGCCCCGATTGTAATTGATTATAGCCTTGTATCTGAACAAAGTTTAGCGATAAAAATAGCATCCCGGCACCCAAACCGGCATATAAAAAAAAGGAAAGCAGATTAGCCCCGCTAAATGTCAGGTTCTTAAAAAGCTGCAAGGGCATCATGGGATGTTTACTTTTTCGTTGTATAATGATAAAGATCATTAATAAAACGGTACCGGCGATCAGCGGGCCATAAGAATGCCAGCTTTGCCAACCCACAGCTGGTACGCGAAGAAAACCAAAAGTTAACGATGCAAGCCCAAAGGTGATGGCAATGGCGCCGGGATAATCAATAGTATGATCTGCATTGTCATCAATTTTTTCATCGACTTTGAGCCACAGCATCAATAACGCGATGACACCGATCGGCAAATTAATAAAAAAGATATAACGCCACAGGCCAGCATCAGCCAGAGCGCCACCCAAAATCGGCCCGGCCATCATGATTATTGTTGTAAACGCAGACCAGGTACCAATAGCTTTGCCTTTTTCTTCTTCATTGATCGATGCTGAGATCAGCGATAAACTTCCCGGAATCATCAAAGCTCCACCTATGCCCTGAATTATGCGGCATACTACCAAGACAATAACACTACCGGAAAATCCACAAGCTGCCGAACCCATCAGAAATAGACTGATACCAACCATAAAAACTTTTTTCCTGCCTAACTTATCGCCCAGGGAACCGCCAATCAGCATAAGCGAGGCGAGTATCAATAGGTACGCATTTAAGATCCAGAATAGATCGGTACCACTGGCGTTAAGGCTCCTTTGCAAAGCGGGTAAAACCACATTTAAAGCCGTACCGTCAATAAAGGCCATTGCTGAAGCGAGTATGGCAGACACCATAACCCACTTCCCTGCAGTACTTTTCAATGATACTGTTGTCATAAGTAACTGATTGGGATTATTATATAAAAGTAACTAATAATGCAATGCTTGCCGCGTTAAACCCAGAAGTGACTTTTAATTTTATTTTCCATATAGATCTAATTTCTAGAGTTTAGATTAAGGCGATCGTTGAACGCGGGTCGTTACCGGATCAGGCTTAAAAGAGTGGATGAAGTCCGGAAATTTGATCGCGTCCCGGATAAAAAAAACCTTTAAGTTATTTCCTACAAGATCCCAGTTACCATCTTCTGTGTAGAATTTCACCGCGATCCACGCGGATCGCGGTGAGTTTCCGGAGAATGGCCACCATGGATCACGGTTGACAAACGGACAAATACCGGTGTCTGCTTCAATTGCATTTTTACGGAAACGATCCTGGCTTAAAGGGTCTGCGCCATGTGCCAACAGCAGTGCGATGATTTCAGAACGGCCAAAGTCGCCGCGAAGGTCAAAGCGGTAGCCCCGTTGCCGTTGCGTACTTCCATGTTCGCACCACCCGCTAGCAGTTTATTTGCCAATGCAGTAAAGCCTTTAAAGCAGGCACCCATCAACGCGGTGTTACCTTTACTATCAACTTCATCCGGGAAGGCTCCAGCCTGCAGCAAGAGTTCTGCAGTTTCCAGGTTATTATAGTAGGAAGCACGCATCAATGGTGTGTTGCCTGCCGCGTCCCGGCTATCCGGTGACATAATCAGCAAGGCCTCTTTTAAATCATCCGCCTGGTTAAATTTAGCAGCGTCAAAAATATTCATAGTTAAATGTAATTAGTAAACCGATCCGTATGGATGTCGGGCTATCAGGCAGTTTAATTTTGTATACGCCACCCAAGTCATCAGCACGCATCACTATATGCCATCCATATACCATCACACAATTGACTGTTTTACAAACACCTGAGCATTTTAAGTTTCGCAAAACGCTACCCTATTTCGTTTTTATACAATGGGGTTCCCGAAATCCGGTAGTCAATTACATTAATCATCTATGCATTAAGCAGTTTTTATAGTCTTGGATAACTTAGTCTATTACATTTTGGTCCCCCGGAAGTATGATTAATATAGATCCGTAATATTTTAAATATGAAAATGCGGCGGGCAGCACAGCCATTTTCATATTTATTCGCAGCTAAGGGGCGCTATTCAGCGAAATACAGTAAAAATAAACAAGACATAAAATCATAATTATTTGATTTTCAATATTTTAAATAATGGGCCAAATATTGAATTCATAGCAGTACACTTAATTCAAAATTTATGGAAACGATACTTTTTATTTTGTCAAAAATTATGCTGCTGGGATCAGCAGGCACTATTCTATTCGTGGCTTTCGTACCGGAAAAGGAACCAGAGGACAATTTCGGCCCGTGGCAGTAGCGGTTCTTTAAGAAAACACTCCATGTTAGCGTAAGATCGAGCCGGAGATACCTTGGCCGCGAATCGTTTAAATTCGTATTACTTACGGTAATTTTTCGATATATCATACCTGAAAATGTGGAACATTTTTCTAATTAACTGAAGAACAAAAGGTCAATTCATGGCATTTTCATTGACTTTGGTTAGGAAGTACTGCGTTAAGCTTTAGTCCGGCTCGGGGTTTAGCATAACCTTGGCAGATATTATTGAACGTTTAAATAGAAGTATGCAAGATTTAAAAAACACCCCGCAAATCATTTTTATTGCAGAAGATCAAATGTCAGCTGAGTTTCGCATTGATGAAATTCATCAACGGGAATATCTTGTAGACGGAGAGATGCGCCTATGGGACGGCGATGTAGCGGCAGTTTACTCGCCGGTTCAGTTACCCGATGGCAACGGCGGACTTAAGCGAAAGCTTATCGGCACTTATCCCGGTTTGCGGAGCAAAGGAAGCCAATGAGGCGCTGGAGGCCGCCCTCAGCGCTTATGACAGTGGCCAGGGAGCGTGGCCGACTATGTCCATTGCAGGCCATATCAAGTGTATGGAGACCTTCGTTTACACGTTCATGGCCCAGCGGGAGCTGATCATCAAATTATTATGGTCAATCCTATCTTGAAGAACAAGAGGTTAGAGAAACATTCGAGGAATATTGGCCCCCATTTTCTTAAGAAATACGAGTATCCGAAAATAGAGACGACTTGCATTTTAGCTATTTCGTATCTAATTCCTCTAACATTAATTTAACATCTTTAAAACAGACAGTTACTGTTGTTCCATTTTTATTTTCGATACAAAACTCACCCTGAATTTGTTGAGTGAGTCCACGCATCAGGTTCATGCCAAAAGAATCTTTTTTATCACCCTTATTCTCGGGCATGCCTACTCCGTCATCGATTATTTTCAGGAGATACACCTCGTTATCATCCTGTTCCATTACAATCTTAATTCGTCCGGTGTTTCTCCCTTGAAACGCATATTTAATGGCGTTTGTTATTGCTTCATTAAGGATAAGTCCGATTGGAACTGCTTGTGAAATATCTAATTGAAAAGAAGGAGTATGAAGTTCAAAAATGATAAAATCTTCATCACTAAAACTATCTTTCAAATACCCTACCAGTTCAGGAATATAGCTGGACATATCAATGTACGCCAGGTTATCAGACTGATAGAGCTTGATATGAATTAAGGACATTGCCTGCATCCGACGCTGGCTATTCAAAATTGCATCAAGCGCAAAACCTGTTTCCATATAGGAGGATTGAATATTCAGTAAACTCATAGTTATCTGAAGGTTATTTTTTACCCGGTGGTGAATTTCCCGCAGTAACCACTCCTTCTCTTTCAATAACGTTGATTGTTTTTCACTTAGATGGATTAAGTCCTCGTTCTTTTTGTTGATTTCCTCCTGCTGAACCTTTAAAGCAAGATGCTGGGCTTCTAAAAAGCGATTGTTACGCTTTTTTAGTCTAAACCGGTTATAAAGTATAGCTATCACAAGTAACAATAATCCCGAAGCCGCAATTATCCAATTACGGATTATACGTTCCTGCCGGAAACTGATTTGTTGTAATTGAGTTTGCCTGGTAAGAAGTTTTATATTTTTAGCTTTGAACTGAATATCTCTATCTTTTTTATCTGCTTCGAATTGTATTTCCAGCAGTGCGGCTTGCTTTCTGTTTTTTTCACTCATTACAGAGTCGCTGAAAAACATATAGCGCTGTAAATGCCTAACTGCTGAAAACATTTTTCCGGCAGCCGAATCAGCTTTAAAAAGTCGCAGATCATCGTTATCGTCTATTGGTATGGAAACCTTGGATGTTATTCGATACTTTGTATGTGCAGCTATATATGGATATGTTTTCTCAAATTGATTTGTTACCTGATAATATAAGATGATACCAGAGAATATCTTAACATAAACATTTTGTTCAATGTCCTTTAAAGCGAGAAATTTCTTTGACTCCTTAAAGTAAATTTCACCGGATTTGTAATCTTTCTTTTGGATATATGCTTTAAGTAATAATGTGGCAGCCCGCGCTTTCCAAGTATTATCTTCTTTAAAAATCTTGAACGATTTTACGCTATTGATTATCGGGATGGCTTCAGCAGTATTATTGCTTTTTAGCATACTCGCTCCAACGTTAAAAGAAATTTGAACTATTGCTAACGAATCTTTCATTTTGTAAGCCTGGCGCAATGCTTTTTTTTGATATTCAGCAGCCTTTCGCCAATTTTCCGCAAATGAATAGGTAAGACCTGTTCGGTTATAAATAGTACTCAACAAGGTGCCTGATTCGCCATTGGTCTCTGCCGTTTGAACTGCTAACAAATTGTATTTTAAGGCTTCATTGATGTTGCCCATATGAAGGTAATCGTAACCGATTAAATCATAAGTGGCCTGGAGCTTTTTATACCCGATCGACTGAAAAATTATCAAAGAATGATTAAGATCTTTTAAAGCACCGTCATATTGAGAATTCCATATCTCAAGATCGCCCAAATAGGTTAACAGTATAGCTGCGCGTTCTCTTTGGCCTGACTTGATCAGCATTTGTATTGCCTTCTGAAAATAGCTGATGCGTTGCACGATTTGGTCGTCATTATTAGACAAACCATCTCCGATAATATTGAAGCCGTCTGCCTGGCCTGCAAAATCGTTTGTTTTCACAAAGACTTTGATAGCCTGCAAAGCGGTTTTGAATGACTGATCGTTTTTTTTCCTCTGCCTTAAAATCAGCGCGTAAACAAGGAGTTCATTTCCTTGTCCACGCAAATAATTGAGCTTGTCCGCGAGCTGCCCGGCTTGTTTCATTATTCTTTCGGAACTATCGACTTCGGCTTTTGTTATCTCTGATTTCATAATCAAATCCTTACTGCGTTTTAATAGCAATAACACTTGATTGGTATCATTTTGAATATGATTAGTATTTGGGGTAGCCCGATCTAACTCAATAAAAGATTGACACGATGCATTATCAGTAGTAATAAAAATAAAAAATAATACGGCGACGACGAAATATAAACCTGGCTTCATGATCAGATACTGCGAAATAAAAGTTAAGATTATGCTCTTAAACCATTGCTCGCAATGCCAACGTTATGCCATATATCAATATATTGTTTACCAATATTTTACCGGGAAAGAGCAGTTTTCTTGTTGCCCTATATCGTAAATAAACACCTTTAATCCGAAATAAAGTATCCTGAAGCGGTAATCTTACTATTTAAAATTATGTTAACCTTGCTTAGGATAACAACCCCACGAAACCCATTTCATTTAGATATGGAATGACGACTCTTTTCAATTATCTTGCTTTCAGCTGATTTATTTTCTTGAAAACCGCAACATGCAGAAATATTAAAACAACCGGAGCGAAAGCCGCAAAATACGAGAATGGGAACAGGTCGATTTCTCGTATACCTAGCTCTCCCGGACCAAGGTTGCTTTTTAAGATTATGACGGCGATAATTAGTAAATTTACTACGTCAAAAATTCCTATTATGTTCCAGGCATAAACCACGGGAATTCTCCAGGATTTTCCTTTCGCATATATCATAGCAACGGGATATGCCAGCACTGCGGTAATGATATCGCCCAGTCCGGCAGAAAAAGCAAATCCGGCGGGAAGAAGGTTATAAAAATACAAGAGGATGAAAAATATACCTATTATACGGAACACATGTAGAGTGATCAGGGATTCCAGGGTTATCGCCCGCAATAAGTCTTTGTAAAGTCCGGTGTTTCCTAAGATGCCGAACAAAAGAATTGCTAAAGGAAAGCCGGCACATATTATACCCATAGGGGGGATCGTATCCTTATCCAGAATACCGAGTAGGGCAAGTGCTGAAGCGTAAATAAAAAAGGCTGTAAAAAACACGATGATGACCAGTTGAATGCGATTGGATTTACCCAATGACATACCTCCGTCAATGGCAGCTTGCCTGAAGCGCCTGGCAAAAAAAACGTGAGTAATAAAAAAACCAATAATAAATAGAACGATTGCCCATAAAGGCATACTTGAAATATAATGTGACATGTCGTATTGATTAAATTAATTTATAAATAGAAGTTTAAAAAGCCGGACTCAACTTGCCAAATGGCAAGAAATTAAAAAAGTAAATTTTGAATATTTGTAGTTAGCGCTCGATCAATATGATGTATGAATTAATAATTAGCTCCTTGCCAGTTCAACGATATCCCGCCCTTTGAATATTTTTTGGCTGTAACCGTAACGGCCGACCTTTATCATTGCTAATGCCAGTTCTTTTAAGGAACAAAACCAATCAGGAAATAACAACCGACCAAAAGGAAAAAGCCAGGAAAGAAATTTATAAAAGCGATGAGTGTTTTTAGCACCTTTAATTGGCAGGAGCAAACCGGGACGGAAGCAGTAAGCATCGCGAAATCCAAGCTTCATCAGATCATTTTCCGTTTTGCCTTTTACCCTGGCCCACATGGAACTACCTTTTTCAGTACTGTCAGTCGCCGCTCCGGATACATAGCAAAAAGTCATATCGGAATTAATCTGATAAAGAATCCTGGCGAACTTCAAAGTTAGATTGTACGTAATATCATAATACAGTTCTTCGGTTTTTCCAACTGATGTTGTGCCTAAACAAAAGAAACAGGCATCGTAGCCGCTTAAAGAACTTTTTAAAGTGGAAATATCGGACAGATCATCGTGCAAGATTTCGATCATTTTTGAATGTGCGAAACCAACCGTGTTCCTGTTAATTACGACCACACCTGCAATATTTTGATCTCCAAGAGCGACCCGAAGAACACCCTCACCAACCATTCCTGTTGAGCCGGTTATGATGAGCTTTAGCTTTGATCCTTTCATATTAGTTTCATTTTAAATCTGCTGTATAAGTCTGTAATTTTTCCGCCAATTTTGATTCACATTACGGTATAGAAACCTTTTTTTTAGTAGTTAACTACATGCCGACGTCTAAGCCAGGAATCTGATTCTCCCAGATAGCAATCTTTTCCGTTACTTATACCACAAACAGTCGTCACTATGGTGGCTATCGAAATGAGTTTTATATTCAGATAAATTGGTGTTTCCATAAAGTGCCTGTTAAATGGTCGATCACAATTAAAGCCGTTCTTGCATTTTTGATACCAAAAGATATCTAACTGATTAAAAGGTATTTATAGTATAAAGTGTAAATTACTGATACTTTATTTCGAAATTAGGCAACTTTTGAAACGTTATTTCGACGGGATGAACGGCGCGTTGCATTAAACAATAGTAATTTGCGTGGTATAATTAAGCCACCAACTTCGATTTTAGTTGGTGGCTGATATTTTATTTAGCCAAGCTAAGGAGCTTAACATTACTTAGTAAAGGAGATAGCACTAGTGATGGCTTACATAATTTGACTTTAGGCTTTTCCCGGATAAGATTTAAAACTGCTTCCTGTACCTCTTCAACTATTGACCAATCTTTTTCGATGTAAATATCAGTCGTTTTATGACCATTATCTACGTGATTTAAAGCAAGTGCAATGTCGTCCTTAGATTTGCGACAGGTGTTCCTTGCTAAAGTACCAAATGTATGCGGAGCCCAGTAAAAAGTAATATCAGGAATTTCAGTTTGAGTTTGAATTCCCGCATTCCAATACCGATCGCCTTATTCAAATCACCAATAGAGGCATAGCGGCCACTCAATACGCCATCATATTTAACAAGGAGCCTCTTTGCCTCTTTGGGTATCTTAATGCCTATAAACACTCTGTCTTTACGTCTATCAGACGTTTTAGATCTCCTGTACTCGATTCTGCCGTTATTGATTGAATAATTTGCTTTGTACACGTCGATCGTATTAATTCCGCATAAATAAAATGACAGCATGAAAAGATCTCGTGCCATTTCGCGCCGCGAATCAGGCTTAACGTTGGCTTCCTTAATGATAATAATCTTTCCGACCTCTACATTTCGTTTTTTAGTTTCAGGAGAGTCGACTATGAGTAGTTGGACATTCCGGAACCATAGATCACCGCGTTATGGAAAAAGAGTTCAGGGTGTTCCGTTGACCTTTGACCGTGTTAAATAGCTGATTTAAAATTTTTGAAACTATTATTCAACAACACAACTCATCGATCTAATTCGCACGGAACAGCATGGTCAAGTATGACGGAATGTCCATGGCAATACGATTAAAATGCTCAACAATTTGAACTTCTCTGTGGGCGATGGTTATCGGGATAATTTAAACACCTTTCTTTCTAATAAACTGCTTAAAACGTTAAGAAAAAAGTAAATGGAATCCAAATTAGCCTGGCTTGATGCACGTATTAACTAACCCGTTTGAGATATATGACAGCTAAAAACAGCTTAGCGAATGCGGTGTTTAAACATAATTTCGTTTATTCCAGGTAGGCCATTTAGAATACCCTCGATCAATGATATGTTGGCTGAAAACTACATGAAGAACAACTTTTAATTAACCTTGAAGACACCTAACTAAGTGTAATAAAAAAGACCTTTTGTTTATTTGAGAGGGCTGATATCAAAAACATGAAAGACCAAACAAAATGAACGCAGCTCATATAATCTATTAATTTCTTGTTTACGACACTGGCAGTTAATCAGATGGTCAATTTATCTAGGTCCTTATTCCAATGGATTTCTTAAGAAATTCACATCAAATTATGAAGAGTACGAATTTGTATTTTATCGTTACATTTTTTTTGATTTTCAGATAGTTCGGTGATTGAAATAAATTTAAATATCCTGTCCCGTATGTTTACCGGCTGCCTACCATTTTATAAAGATTATCAAATCGCCGTTGATGTTAGTCCGTTTTAGGGCAATCTGATAACCAATTCACCATCGTCGATTGCTATCCATTGTTCAGGTTCGGGCCGAAATGAAGCGCATTTGTCCCTTTTCCCCCTCTGATTTCTTTTCCCAAAAGCGGCAAGGCTTACTTTCGTCGATTCATCTCAAACATTCTTAATGAATAAACATTCATAACTGAAAATGCCAACAATGCCCGCTTAGGATTTGGGTTAAGATAATTGAAGAAGAAAAAAATGAATAATTGCTACGGGCTTAGGATAATTTCAATATTTTATTTCTATCAAAATTAAATGAGTTGCATAAAAAGAGCACTATTTAATCGTTTAAGAGATGCGTTCTAAAGAAAAAAATAAGCTATGGAGATTTGCAGGGCTTTTGCCAGTACACTCATGGTACTCAGCGTAACATTGACCTCTCCTCGTTCTATTCGCCCGACCTGCTGTAGGGGTATTTGAGCTAGATTGGCCAGATATTCCTGTGATATCCCCTTAGAAAGTCTTAATTCCCTCAGCTTAGCACCAAAACTATTTATAGCTTCTTCGTCCCTGATGTTTATCACACCATCGAAATTGGTGCAAAAAGAGATTTTTACTTGACACATATATGTGCTATTTGTATCTTTATAACAATAAGGTCATAACGCAATGAACAGTATTATTTTGCTCAAAACAGCCATTGAGGAACTGGATTTCAGTGAAGATTTCATAGCTGCGAGCAGACAAATGCGGTTTAATACGCTAAATGACGTATTAGCTGACGGAAGAGAAAACTTATTTGATCGAGAAGGATTCAATTATAATTGGTTCGGAGAACTGATTACTTTCCTCAGTGATAGAAAATTACTGCACCTATTGCAGCCACTACCGGGAAATAATCCAGGTTGATTTGGGCAATCATTTTTAACAATAACGCTTTTATTTCAGCAGCGGTAACCATATTTTTGGTGTAATACTCCTTGCTGATACCGCCGGAAGACATTACCTCCTGTCGTTTAGAACTAAAATTAGCGGCGAAGAAATCAAAAATATCCGTCAATGGGATGGCACCAAAAAGGCTTTGTTTATAAAAAAGCCGGATCAGAAAGGACAAATGCGATATGGATAACTGCAGTTGCAAACGTAATGATCGGTCCTGAACATATTGTTGCTCCCTGACATCCTGGGCAGATAGTAACCCTAATTCTTCCCGAAGCCAACCGGACAACATGATTGGTAGTGATCGCATTTTTGGATCATACATTCCTGTATTGTCGGTAACCTGGTTGTCGAACAGAACTAGCTTTTCATGGATGATCTTTTGCTTTTTAGCCTTTGTTTTACGGCTAAATGAGGATTTGATTGATTGTTGATGATATGAAAAAACATCCAGATGATTGAAATTTAGCTGGAGCAATTTTTCGTATACCAAAGCATTAACATCCAATTCATCCCCTATTTTCCCCAGGCCGGCCAATTCGTTGACCAGTGTTCGGAAATAACGCAGCTGATAAAAATAAGTCTCAAAACCCTGATCGGTCACCATTGCGTTTATATAGGACCTCAGGCAATCGCATAATTTCTCGTCAATTTCAGGGCGCTCAATAAGTAAGTAAAGAGAAGAGATTGATTCACTATTTTGATTAATAAAATAAAAACGGTAAGTCGGCGGAAGTGTGTTTTTCTGATCCACATATTTACTAAAATAATGATATAGATAATCTAATAAAGCACATAATAGTGATCTGATCATTAATAAGGGGCTTTGTGAATTCTCAAAGTGATTGCTACGCTTCTCCCTTTTGTCATATTTAATTAGAAGGGCGGCTATAAATTTTGCCTGGTAAGTAAAATAACGATTAAGTGTGTCTTCCCCAACGTCCGAAAATGCAGCGAAGTTCCAGGCTTGCCGGATCTTCGCTGAAATTTGCGCTAACTCCATCTCATCACATTTCGTATCAGTAATATCCATGGACAAGCAGGATGAATTGACAGCTGCCAACTCGTCCAACAAATCCTGGTTATATAAAATGGTATTCTGATGCAAAACTGTACCTTTAAATATAAAGTGGATTATACAAAGTGAGTGGTAGTCAGGATGGTTGTGCAACTATTGGTGGGATCACCCTGGGAAGTAGTGGCAGTCATTGAGGTATCAGCTCCTGCGAATCCCATGTTGGCATAACTATAAATCGTGTTTACGCTTTTAGTTGGCAATTTAAATTTTATCTTTTTCATATTATTTATTTTTAGCTATATTAATATATTAAACAAATGATTTAGATTTTATTACATGAAGAATGGGATTATTTACACCAATGATTCAGGAAATGAAAAAAAGGGTTTATTATTTCGAAAAAGCCTGCTAAAAACCATAGTTAATCACAGTATATGGTGGATGGCATTTGTCATTTATGAGTTATTTATATTCTATTACACCAGTGGCAGCATCGGCTATATCCCTAAAAATCTTTTGTATTACGCGATAAATATCACGCTTTTTTACAGTCATTATTATATATTAAATATAACGTTGTCGGGAACAACGAGAAAGTACATCCATTTAACTATATATATAATTGCAGAAATGACATTTTTCCTACTCATTAAGGTAGCGGCAGATGTCTATTTTACTGATTTCTCGAAAATCACCTTGACTAAGTGGCATATTGTTAAAGGAATGGCGGCCTTGGATCTTTATCGAATTATATTTTTCGCCGGCTTATCATCTCTTTATTGGACAGCGCTGAATATTTCCCGTTTTGAAAAAAAGGCGATAGAAGCTGAAGTTAAACAACTGACCGTAGCGCGAGACAAGTTGGTAATTGAAGCTAACCTTGCCCGTTCACAAAATGCCCTGCTACGCCAGCAGATCAATCCACACCTCCTTTTTAACTCGCTTAATTTTATCCATAGTACAGTTCATAAAGTCTCTGAAGAGGCGGCCGAAAATGTTATATTATTGGCTGAAATCATGCGATTTAGCATTGAACGACCCGGTGATGACGATAAAATATTACTCGAAGACGAAGTGGAACAACTCCGCAACCTTATCCGCATTAATCAGGTCCGTTTTGAGTGGATGACTGCCGTCGACTTTCAGGTGACCGGTGAAACAACCGGTTGCCGTATCATTCCACTGGTGCTGATGACTCTGGCTGAAAACGTGTTCAAGCATGGCGACCTGACGGTATATCCCGCGGTCATTATCCTGCATGTTGACAAAACCGGGCGGCTTAGGTTCTACACCAAGAACCGTGTGAAAGCGCAAACACCTTTCCCACGGTTGAGAAGCACCGGGCTCGAAAATATTGGGATCAGGCTGGACTTCGCCTATGGGAATGCTTACCGCCTGAACCTTACTGAAAACGATAACTTTTTTGAAGCTGAACTCCTGATACTATGATGATGACTGTTTATATTATCGACGATGAAGCGCACGCCATCAATACACTGAAAGCGTACATAGAAAAAACGCCGGAACTCCAACTTATCGGAAGTTCTACCGATCCGGTAAGCGCTTTGCCCTTCCTTACCGGCGACGATCCGCCAATGTTATTGCTGCTGGATGTAGATATGCCGGGTATATCCGGGCTCGAACTCGCCGGGCTTCTCCCCAGAAACATAAGCACCGTGTTTATTACCTCCTTCCGGGAATTCGGGGTCGAAGCATTTGAGTTAAGCGCAGTGGATTTCCTGCTGAAACCCATCTCCTACCCGCGTTTCCTCAAGGCTGTGCAGAAGGTAAAAGAGGAGCATTCCCGCCCCAGGGTACTGGAAAAAGATAAATCCTACCTGTTTGTCAAAGGCGATGTCAAAGAAAAATATATCAAAATAGTGATTGCAGAAATTCAATTCGTCCGCGCGGCCCTCAATTACATCGAGATCCATTTCGCTGGTGATAAAGTGATCACCTACCTTACCCTGGCAGAGATTCTCGAAGAACTGCCATCGGTGAATTTCTGCCAGACGCATCGCTCCTATATCGTTAGCCGCAAACACATCCGCACTATTGAAAAAGCGCAGCTAAAAATGGAGAACGGCGAAGCTGTTCCTATCGGCGGAGCGTACCAGGATGCATTCCAGCAATGGCTGGACCCGCATGTCCTGGTCAGCAAAAGGATCAAGGGGCGTTAGACCCTTACACTCCTGGCTGATACCGAAGCGGCATATTTGTACAGGCAATGACAGATCAATCCTTCACGCCTGCGCTGCATCCCAGGGAATAAGCGGTTCACCTGCATATGCATCAGGTCCGCGATCAGCGCCAATCTTTTTTCTTCCGGCCAATTTGCGGTCTGTTCGCGTAAAACATCCATATTTTCCAGGAAAGTTCTGCTTTCGCCCATCTGCTCATAAACACTATCTAGGACTCCCGATTTTCCCATTACAGCCGAAAGCTCTTTGCTCAATGCCCTGTACTTCCTGTCAAATTCCATCCTTAAAAGTTTTTCCCCTCCGAATTCCCGGATGAAACTTCCTGACCGCCATTGAAAAAAAGCAGCCAGGGCCTCTTCACCAGTTAAAAACGCTGATGCCATGCCATATACCAACTTAGCAACGGCCAAATCAAAGCCATTCGCCCCGGCTTCCTGTGTCTTCAAGTCGATCCAGGTCAGCGCCATGCGGCTCCCCATGTAAAAATGATCCTCCACGAGTTCCATCAATTCTGCACTATAGCGCTCGATTTCCCGTTCATAGGTATCCTGCTGCACCAGGCGCACCAGGTCTATATGCGTTTTCTCCGACAGTCGCGCGTGCAGTCCACGAAGCAGTTTTTCGTAATCCCCTTCCCTTGCCAGCATGCGCAGCCGGATATGCGGATCCGGATCTTCATACCGGATAAAGAACCAGGACATCACCTGTTGCCGGTTACTTTCAATAAAAGGTTTAATTAACCGGAGCAGTAAAGTGTCCGCTGATTCAGCGGTACAATATATCTTGAGGTAAATCCAGTTGCTCCCCGGTAAAAACGCGCGTTTGATCTTTTTCGTTTTCTTTGCCCCATTTTCCGTGATTCCCCGGTAAACGGGCCCCATGTTTTTTAACAACGCTATCAGTTGGGCTCCCAGCACACTTTTGCCTGCGGTTACCGAGCCGTCCGGCGGAAGGTGTTCCCTAATCAGCGCATTGGGCTGTTCCTTCAGGCATTCCAAAAAGAACAAAGCTTCCGCGTCATCGGCCAGGTCGAACACCAGCTGCTGGTCACTTTGCCCAAGGCTGATACACCTCGGTATGCCCCGCTCTTGCCGCAGCAAGTGTAACCTGCCGATCGATAACGACCCCGAAATCAGGGCGTTGGTATCCTCTTTATCCAACCGCCATTTAGCCAGGCTCAATATTGTCCGGCGGTATTCCACCCTCGGGTAAAACGGGAGGCCTGGGAATAGTTTCTCAAGGTCGAAAGTCAGGTTAGCCTGTAAACCCTGGAATTGCAGGTCACCCAGAAACCGGAAAAGCGACAATTCATTATGGTGGAAATTATAGGCGGTCGGTAGCCTCGGAATCACACGCTTACCCAGGCTGACCGATTCCAGGATAAGTTCCTCACCGTGAACATACAGCAAAAGGTCCGACAGCGCGATCGATAGCTGACCGGTTTCCGCCGGATACGTATTGATATGGATCACATGATCGTAAACCGGCCTCCTGCGGTTGATATTATCCACATGCGTATCCGATAACTGGTGAAGTTCCGCGAACACCACCTCGGGATTGGCTTTCGATTCCTCCCGGGCGATCTCCCGGCAAAGTTCTTCCACGTCGCTGCTGAAAACACTGAACCTACCGGTCAGCGCCGTAGCCGAAGCGCCACCATTATTTTCGAGCACCAGCTTACCCCGGGTTCTGGTAAACAGCATAGCGAGTGATGGAGGTAGCAGGAATCCCGGGGCGGGCTGCGGTAATTCATCTAGATCTTCATCATTCACCGTAATCGCATCAGCAGGGCTGCGGAAAGCGTTGTTTTGCCACAACCGAAAAAAAAGGCGATGTACAACCGTCCATTCCATCGGTGCTTTTGGCCGGCTGACCGGGAAGGCGATATCCTTCAACAGCACGCCTGTCTGCACGCCAGCGTGCAGGTTACCATAATCTACCCCTTTATCCGGATCTATGGCATCCAGCAGCATAATTTTTTGCCCGTCAAACTTTTTCATGAATGCACCGGTAAATTCTTTCAGCACCGGGGTATGATAGGGTATGACCAGTTTACGCAGCGCGGTGATCGCTGACTGCAATTCCTCCTGCCATATGTTGCCCACCCCACCCTGTTGTAAAGGCCGCTCCAGCCCGCCATAATACATGTTGCCTTTAAAGGCTATTTGTCCGTCGTCATTCTGCGCCGGCTTGTCCGTTTCTGCGGTAAGGCCCAGGCTTTTAGTGAATGGCAATTGCTGGCCTGCCGCCCAGGTTTTATACTCTTCTCCCGTAAACGGGTTATTGCCCCCATCCCCGATAAGGCAGCCTTCATACGACGTCAGTAAAAGCTGTTCGGTCACCAGGAAGGCATAATAATCAGCGGCCTCTTCCTGCGTACAAGCGGTCATCGCTGCGATCCGTGCTATTACACCATATGAACTCAAGGCATTGTCCCTGCACAATTCCAGCAGGTGAAGCGGAAGTTCTTCTGCTTCCACCTCATTCACCAGGAAAGTCAGTTTACCTTTTTCGCCGGTGAGCGAACGGATGAACCGCAAATTATTCCCGACCCGCCTGATGGTCGGGTTAGGCCGTACGTCAAAGTCTGCGCGGCTGCTTTTGAACTTTTGTTCTTCATGGTCCTGCCATTCCCTCGAGGGCAGGAGGTGCAAAACCGACCGGTCCGCTTCCACCAGCCTGAGCTGATCTCCCGCCGTCCAGGGCACCAGGGCGAAGCTGGAAAAAGCGCCGAAAGGCGTCGCCCGGAAGCTCATCCGGTTGTAATATTTATAAAGCACCAGCCGCTCCTTTTTACCCAGCTTATCCCAGTCGAACTGCTGTTTTTCCAAAACCCGGCAAAATTCGGGGCTGGCCAGCCACAATGCATTCCTGAAATCCTGTCTTTTTAAAACATCGGCCATTTTGCACAATGCGTAGTCTTCCACGCTGTAAAATGGCGCTCGTAAAAAAAGCCTGTCTAAAAACGCATAATTGTTTCCCCAGTTCATATCTTTTTATCCTTAAGGGTATATACTCATTTACCACTGTTTTACCATTTCTCCGCCGCCTTACTTTGTCCTAACCAAAGCAAACGCCATGAGATCATTCATTAAATCCACCGTCCCGTTCCTGCTCATCATCCTGTTCACCTATGCTGCCGCCAGCAAACTCATGGATATTGACCGTTTCCGCAGCCAGCTTTATCTCCAGCCATTTGCCCATGGCCTTGCTAACGTATTACTTTACGCCCTCCCGGCCATTGAGCTTATCGTCGCCGTGTTGCTGTGTTTTAATCGTACCCGCTTCGCGGGGCTACTGTTATCCACCCTGCTGATGGCCGTGTTTACCACTTACATATCACTCGTGCTGCTGCACTACTGGGGTAAAGTCCCCTGCTCCTGCGGCGGTATCCTGCAACATATGTCCTGGCCGGTACACCTGGCCTTCAACTGGGCGTTTATGATCGCCGGCGTAACCGCCATCGCCCTGCACCTCACCGAACGTAAACACCGGCACCATGACCTAAACTGACCCCTATCGATAAGAACCAACGGGGGAAAGCTGAAAACCCGCAGAAAAGAGTAGGCACCATGTTTTATTTATCAAAGTTTTTCGTTCGCTTTTTAGCAAAAAATAGCGTCCAGCATCATGAAATCAATTAAAGCAACCCTGCTGGCCATGGCCTTCGTAGTAGGAATCGGCGGCGCATTCGCCACCAACGCACACCATGCCACGCACAAACCTGCCGCCAAAACTGACCCGGTATGGTGGCAGTTCACGGGCACCCAGGCCCAGATCAACGATGGCACCAAGTATACCCAGGTGGCCAACGAGCCAGGATGTTCAGGCAGCACCAAACGCTGTGCAATCGAAGCCCCGGTTGACCCACTGCACACCACCCAGCCCGATCTGTCAGCAATTTCACAGGAAGATCTTAAAAACTAGTTCCTCCATGATTTTATTTAGCGGAAGGCCCTCGCGGGTCTTCCGCTTTTTCAGTTCTGCACGATCCCGGTTTCCGCGATCACCGCTTGTGGGATCGGCCAAACATACCGTGCGTCACCCGGCGGCAGTTCATACCGCTGCCCGTTGATCAGTTTGACCACTGTTTTCCGGTAAGCTTCTTCCTGATTCAGTCGCCTCAGATCCGTCCAGCGTTGGCCCCGCAGCAGCAGCTCTTTCCTGCGTTCTGCCAGCACCCAGCCCAGCACCTCTGCTGCATTGGCCGATGCCAGCGGCACATAAGATGCGGGCAGGTAACGGTTTTTCCGCAGCAAATTCAGGTCTGCCAAAGCCGCGTCAGCCTTGCCCATCCTCACCGCAGCTTCCGCCCGCAGCAGGTACAGTTCATCCGTTGCCAGGCCGTTAAACAGGTTCGTCGTCCCGTCATAGCTTCCGTTAAAATTATAATAGGGTTTGGTCGCCGCTTTTTTAAAGTACAATGTCTTACGCAGGTCCCCGGCCGCATAGGATGCGTATAGTGTCGTATCCACCAGGTACCTTGGCGAAAGCAGTACCGGTGCCGAGATCATGGTCGTGTGGAAGATTACTTCATCGTTAAATCGTTTAAAGGGAACCGTCGCCACTACTACCTTATTATAATCCAAGAGCGTTCCGTTTATCTTCAGGCAGGAATCCGCATAGGCGTATACCTTCGCGTAATTCCCGGTCAGCAGGTAAACCCGTGCCAGCATCGCGAAGGCCGCCACCTTCCCGGGCCTGGTTTTCACGGCCACGCTCACCGGTAAACTGACCGCAGCAAGGCTCAGGTCTGCTATCATCTGCCGGTAGGTTTGTTCTACCGTAGACCGCACCGATTTCGCATTCAGGTCCGATGAAGCCCGCAATACGAGCCCCGCGTCCGTCGCGGCGGTTGCAGGATCATAGGGCTTGCAAAATTCCTGGGCCAGCCAGTACCAGGCATAGCCCCTGAAAAAAGCAGCCTGTCCGCGGATGTCACGCCATTGGGCGCTGCCATCTCCGTATTTCTCCGTTCCTTCCAGTACCAGGTTACAATAAAAAACCGCCGTATACGGATACGACCAGTCATTGCGCGGGAGGTCGTTAAACACCTCCCGGTTCCAGGTATAGGCGTTCCTGCCTGTTACCGATACCGAAGCCCAGGTGGCATCCGTTATAAAACCATCATCGGCCCCGTCCGTACCGGCGTAAGGCCAGGTTTGCGTAAACACATTATTATTATTCATTACCGCCTGGAAATCCGCCTGCGTCACCGGCACCTGCAGGTTGAGTGAAGGTTTGATGTCCAGTTGCTTCCTGCAGGATAACAACAGCAGGCATAATCCTGCGATTCCGGCTGTCAGCCGAAAATGATGCAGTATATTTAATTTATTGGTTATTCTTTTCATTTCAAATCCTGTTAAAAGTTGCCGCTTAAACCAATTGCTATGGTCCTTGCCGGTTTGATGCTATATGGATAATCGGGATCCAGCGACGACTTGGTCGCTTTCCATATCGTGCCGAGGTTGGCTGCGTAGATATAGACCTGCAGGTGTTTCAGCGTCAGCCTTTTCAGCTGCCTTGCCCCCAGGTCATAAGCCAGCCGCAGATCCTGCAGCCGGATATTGTCCCCCTTCTCTACGTTCACCGAAGCCTCGTTATAGAACTGGTCTCGCGAGCTGTCCGTCGGGTAAACAAAGGAAGGCACGTTGGTATGCAGCTCATCACCGGGTTTCTGCCAGCGCGACGCGTAGTCATAGCTTTGGATATTTCGGTAATACGCCATCGCATCATAGGCAGCCGAATAACGCATCCAGTAATAGCCAAATCTGTAGGCGAGGTTTGCAGAAACGGACCAGCCCCGGAAGCTAAACGTACTGCGCAGGTTGCCGTAAACCGGGGGAACAGCGGGCCCGCTGTATTGCAGGTCGCCCACCCTGGTCTGATCAATGATTGACGCGGCGTCATTGCTCACTTTGCCGTCCAGGTATCCCCTCGGGTCGCCGGTCTGCGGGTCCAGTCCCGCCCATTTATAAGTCAGTATCGAATATAAAGGCTTACCGATCAGTGGCGACACCCCTAAACCGTTGGCTGCGTAATTGTAGCCCAGGTCGCTCGTCTGGTCATAGGCCGTCACCGTATTCCGCGTGTAATTAAACAATAAGTCTTCCTGCCATCCGAAAGCTCCGCGAAGCAGGTTCGCATGCAGGTTCAGTTCGACGCCATGGCCCTTCATCGATGCCACATTCCCTTTGTATTGGAAGAGGTTTGTCGCCGGGTTGAGCACCCCGGTGGTCTGGTCCAGCTGTCTGAAGCCGATCAGGTCATGCCCTTTCTTGCTGTAAACCTCCAGCGAACCCGACAGCACACCGCCTGCTACGTTAAAATCCAACCCGGCGTTCAGAATGCCTGTCTTCTCCCAGCCCAGGTCCGGGTTGGGCGGATTGGCTATCGTGGCATAGGTCAGGTGACCGATCGTACTCGTGCCAATGTACCTGATCGCAGCCTCGGCCGACAAGGTATTATCCACGTTACCGCTGTAACCGTACGATAAGCGCAGCTTCAGGTAGGGCAGCCAGCTGACATGATAAAAATGCTCATTACTGGCCGTCCACGCGCCGCCGACAGAATACAGCGGCACGCCTTTCTGGTTGGCGTTAACGCCGAACAGGTTCGACTCATCCCGGCGGGCGCTGGCCGACAAGCTGTACCGGTTCCCGTAGGCATAGGCGAGGTTACCGTACCAGGACAGGTTATAATTGTCCCGGCTGTCATAACCGTTGCCGTAAGGAATGCGGCTGTTACCCAAATATGACTGGTTCGCCAACGGGAAGCTGGTCACATAGTCTACCGGCTGGCCCTGCCCGATATCGGCGTTATAGCCGTAATCTGTAAAACTCCGACCGGAGGTATGGTCGTTACGGTACTCATAACCCGCCAGCGCTGTCAGCTGCTGCTGTCCCCAGTCCTGGTGATAATTCAGTTGCGCGCGGATACTGTTCGAGCGGAAACGGCTGTCCGAACTGTTCATGATACCACCTGCGGGTATCGGCAATGTCAGGCTGCCGTCGGCTCCCGTTTGCGTATACTGGTTAACCAGGTTTCGGGCGTAATAGCTGTCTTTGCCATATAGCTGGGTACCATTATTCTGGTTAACCTCCATCTGGTAACGGAACTCAGCCTCCAGGCCTTTCCATAGCCGGTAATGCAGGGCGGTATTCAGCAGCAGGTCCAGCCGGTCTGTATGGTTGTCTATATTTTTGTAATCGTTCAGCGGGTAATAATTCCAGTCCTGGAAGCCCTGCGCTTTCGAAGCATCCAGGAAGGACTGCCGGTAATCCAGCATCACCGGCAGGGCATTACCCTGCGCGTCTGCCAGCTTCGCATATGGGTAGAGTTGTTTGCCGTCCAGGCTTACCAGCGAAGACGGATCATTACGCCCGGCTGTTGTCCGGCTGTCCGTCATGTATACGCCCGCGTCCAGCCTCAGCCGTTCCCCGAAATTGAAACTATTATCCGAGCGCAGGGTCAGCCTGCGGTATCCGCCGCTCAGCGCATCAAGGTTATGGTCATAGCCGCCCGAAAAATAATAAGTGGCCTTATCCGAGCCGCCGCTCAGGTTCAGGGCGTATTGCTGGTTCAGGCCGTTCCGGTACCAGTATTTTTGCAGGTCGCTGCGTACATCCTGCCTGCCCAGCGCATCCAGCTGCCTGGCGGCATCGGCGGCAGATATCGCCCCGTCCCGCTGCGCCATCATCAGCTCCACGGCGGGCGAGATCCCGGTATGGGTCACCGACTGCTCGTCGTCAGCATAAAAACCCGCCGCGAACAATTGCTTTTCCACCGAGATAAAATCGGCCGGTGACATCTGCGGCAGGTAAAAAGAGTCCGGTTTGGCAGCCATGGTTACACTGGCGTTAAAACCCACCGACAGCGGCCTGTTCTTCGCCCCCTTCTTGGTGGTGACCACGATCACGCCGTTACTGGCCCGTACGCCCCAGATCGCTGCCGCCGACGCGTCTTTGAGGATCGTAATGCTTTCCACATCGTTGGGGTTCAGGTTAGCCAGGTCGCCGTTATAAGGAAAGTTGTCCAGTACCACCAGCGGTTCCGCGTTAGCGAACAGTGTGCTTCTTCCCCGCACGGCCAGTTCACCGTCATGGCCTACCCGTTTATCAAACAGCACGCTGCTCACCCCTTCCAGCCGGCCCAGTACGTCCGTGCCCACCGACCGGTTCAGCAGGTCTTTGCCTATTTGTTCATAGGAGCCGGTAGCCTTTTCCAGGGGAAGCGACTGGTAGCCGTTAGATACCACTTGTACTTCCTCCATTTGCTGCACCACCAGGCGCAGCGTGATCTTAAAGCTGCGTTCGTCCTGAACGACAACTGCTTTGGACAGGTAACCCGTCTTTTCAAAATAAAGGGTGTCACGGCGCGCAGCGCTCGTTGTAAAACGGCCGTCGGCCCCGGTGAGCTCCGGTAAAGAACGGCCGCCCGACACCCGGATCTGAACGCCTGTAAGTGGAACCCCGCCGGGGTCCTGCACCAGGCCCGTTATGCCCTGGGCCATGGCCGCTGCGGGCAAAAAAAAGCACAGCAGGGCTCCGTAAAATATCCTGTAAAAAATACTCATGTGATCAAATTATTAAATCGTTAAAAAAAATAAACTGTAGTCCCGCTACAAGCTGAGCGGGCCGTCTCCCGCTGCTTCGGCTTCCCCAAGGGGGACCAGCTTAAAGGCGGAACCTGTAAATACCGACCGGACACCGAAAAAACGGTCAAGGTCTTCTTTAATGCTTTGCCGCACCAGGCCGGGTGATGCTGAAGGCAGGTCCAGCTCATAACAAAATGAACCGCTCACCTTCCCCATATCCACCTGCGCTTCCGGCAGGTTTCGCAGGCCTTTATAAGCCAGTATATACAGCCGTTTTGCGGGTACGTTCGTAGCCCGTACGATGGTCATCTTCCGGGCGGTATCATAACTGAAGCCCATATTCGAGGGGAGACCGTTCAGCCTGCCGGTGATCACCGAGCGGTATTGGTATACGCTGTCACTACCGCCGTTGCCCGCTACCAGTAATGGTTTATGCCGGGCATAATCCAACACGTCCTCCTTCATCCCTAGCTGCAGGCCCTTACCGGCCAAAGCCCGGCTTACTGCAGGCCCGGTTACTTCCCATGCTTCTGTAAAGCCCAATACTTTTCCGGCAGCATCAATCCAGACTTCATGCGGCAGTAGCCGGTGCGGGAACAAGCTATGCAGGGTTTTATCCTCAACAACCGTCTGGAACTTTTTGCCCTTTAAAAAACTATTTGACCGCTGAAAAGCCACGATACTTTCTGCTCTCTCCGCGGTAACGGGCAGCACAACCAGCCTCCCATTAAAGGCGCCTACCAAAGAATCCAGCCTGGGCATGGCCTGGATGCAGGCTCCGCAGGAGGTTGCCCAGAAATCAATCACGAGCAGCTTTCCTTTAAAATCAGACAGGCTTAAAGTCCCCCCGCAATTATTTAATACTTTATCCATGGTGACATCCGGCACTAGGTCACCTACCTGTAAAGCCCGTAAATCAGTCTTCACCAGGGATCCTTTTCTTATATTTTCCTGTGCGCCTGCCCCTAAAAAAAGGCATAGCATGGCCAGGAAGCTTAAAATATGCTTCATAAACAATTAAATTAAAACCGTGAAAAAAAACGAACTAACCTTTGCC
Organism: Mucilaginibacter sp. P1_A3; assembly: GCF_056406855.1. NCBI lineage: Bacteria > Pseudomonadati > Bacteroidota > Sphingobacteriia > Sphingobacteriales > Sphingobacteriaceae > Mucilaginibacter > Mucilaginibacter sp. P1_A3. The sequence continues at coordinate 249,026 of NZ_JBFTZJ010000003.1, read as the reverse complement.
GGAATGCCAAAACCGGTGCATACCATGGGTCCCTCCTGCCGCAGATTACGCAACGCTCCTTCGTTCGCACCACCCTAAGCACCTCCACCGCATGCACCAGGTTTATCAGGTGATCAAACAAATCGGCTACTTCCCGCTCCTCTACCGTTAAAGCCAACAGGCCCTTTTCGTCGTTAACCGCGTAACCCCGGAATGCTTCCCACAATTGTTCTTTGACCAGCCCATGGTCATACTTGCTAAAAAATACCCGGATCACCTGCTCCGGCGTACGAACCCCAAAATCTTTCAGATCAATAACAATAGCAGCCATAGAAAATAATAGTCAATTCACCCCTACTCCACCTTAAACAAGGCAGAAAAACAAAACAGCTATAAATAAAACAAAGGGAAACAAACGGCGACCGAAAGCTTAACTATTAACTGAATGGCCGCCGTTCGCGCGCGGATCATTCGGGAGACTTGATAACGTTTTTAATGGGATTTTGGAGTGGGCAAGCTCTGGGCTTACCGATAGCTGAAGAAATACTTATAAGCTTTTCAAGACGTGAAAAGTCAATAACAGCGGGCCTACCGCTGTAAGCAAGCGTATACAAACCACGCCTGTTATTTACAAGACAATTACTGTTGGTTTGATAGATTGCTTTATCGGTTTGTTTCATTGCTCATATTTCCATACGAGCCTTGTTGAAAGACAGAATCACAATAAATGTGGGTCCGCCAACCATGGCACCTCAAAGTTTCTGACGCCCGATATTGACATGGAATTACAGCAAACCCACATCTATTTAAACATGCAAATATAACACATCTAATATAGCTGTGGGTATTCATTTTGCTGTCCTGCGTCAACGGCGTCAGAATTGGTGCCACAAGACTCTTAAATAAGTACCTACTTATATATTCAAATCATTTTTATGGATATTTTTAATTTAAATTTATATCCACAAAACAAACATAATCAAATTATTAATATAAAACAAATTATTTTCCATCCATAGCATTTTACATATGAAATAGATATTGGGTGGATGAAAGACCCTGTATTAATTTCGCAATTACATTTATATGTAATAAATATTATAAGAAAAATAAGATTGGAATTAGGGCTTTCTCAGAGAGATGTATCCCGCATACTATTCCCTGATTCAGATAACAATTTACTTGGAAGTATTGAAAGCAATTTTAGGAAGGAAAAATATACAGATGAAGGTCTACATAAACTGGCAAAAGGGTTTTCTATAATCGATACCAATAAAGTTTATACCATTTTAGATTTCTACCCTGAAAGTCCATTACCAGAGGTATTGGTTAGTAAATTTGTTATTGAAATTCCTGACAATATTAGCCCTACAGGCACTTTAAATCTATTGTTGGAAAAAAAAGACACTTTCTTCGCCGAATCGCACACGGTAAAAGAAATTACAAATTATTGTAATGAGTTCATGAAAAGAGAATGGAAAACAACCGACTTCACTTCAGTGGTGGCCCGTGCAGAAGCCACGGAAAAGCTCATCCGCTCGGGAGAAAATGATCCAAAATACAAAAAAGCTTAACGGTAATTTTACTATCTTACCGCCTATAAAGCTTACTTTTTAAATGGCAGTCCCAAAACCAAAACGCTACAAGAAAAGTCTTCATAAAATAAATGTCAGTGCGATAGAATTCGATAAAATCCACCTGATCAGGGATAAGCGCCTTTCTTCAAGATTAGGGCTGTCGTCATATGAGTTATCCTTTCTACTGGGCAAACATGATTTCTTTGTAAGGGACGTTGAAAACCCATTGGAAAAAAAGCGGTATAATATTGACGATACCAACTACCTGTTGCTCATTTTCGAAGACCGATTGGCATCAATAATGCCCGCCAAAACAGAACAAGAAACTTATCAACTTGAAATTACATACTACTTAAATGGCGTTAGACTGCCCGTTTATGAGATTAATATCATAAATACCGTGATGCATCCAAAGATCATTACAGGTGAGGGCAAACATGAGGAACTTCCTACAACGCTTGATTTATTTTCGTTTACCGACGTTCAGCTTTATGTTGATGAACTGCTTTGTGATAATTTCTTTAATGGACCCAAGCGGGCTCTTGACATCTTCGCCAAATGCAAATTGAATTTTGGTAAAAATTTTCACCCGCGCAACATGATTAAAGTTCTGAATTACTATACCAATAAGAAAAGCGGAATTCCTAAATTGGATAAGGTCGAAACAAATGAGTTCGGGCGCAGGCTATTTGTTAAAGTGGCGGATATATAATAGGCTCGACAAAATTTCGTAAAGCTCTTAAGGTGAATTTACGTATCACAAATCGTTCATGTCGCCAATACCTATATTATCTAAATATGGCTTAAGTATATCTACATACCGAAAAGGCCTTATTCTTGTTATTTCATTCAGCGTATCTGAATAATAAACCTCCACATAAAAATCTCCTACTGCGTATAGTAATATTTTGTAACCGGGTTCAAAACGGGTTTCGAGAAATGTGCCATCCCAGACTGCACCGGCCTGCTCATCTTGATCTAATAATCTGAATTGATAAAGTGTCATTATTCAAATATATTTATTAAGGTAGCTATTCCCTTTCAGTTCTCTGATAGCTTTATTCCCGAAAACTTGACTTGCTCCCAGTGGCCCGGCCTGATTGCAAATGAGCTTCTGAACAAAGTTCGCCTTCTTTTTGAAAAGTATTTAATCTCCTGAAATCACTTTAATTTTTAAATTAACAAAATGAAATAATTAACTGATTTTTAAATAGATAAATCAAATAAAGCATATAAAAAGCCTCTCAAACTAAAAATTATACGGGCTTTTTGATGATCAGGCCTGGGCTTTTACTTTACCGAATGATTCCAGTTCCAGGAACTTGGAACTGAACAGCCTGGAGGGTATTTTTTTCTTGAGCAGGTTATGAAAATTCTCATCGTGTGTAGAGAGGATGATCTGTTTCCCATGGTTGACAACGATGCTCCGGAGCAGGTCGATGGTGGAGAGGACGTTAATGCTGTCCATGGATTGTACGGGGTCATCGATGAAGATGCAGTCGTATTCTTTTGAGTTCAGGGCAGATGCCAGGAATATGCTCAGGCTTAATATATTGACCTGGGCGGAACTGAAATACAAATGCGGTATAACCTTCTTCTCGTTTGAGGTATTGGTCACTATGACGTCGAGGCTTGGGTTATCGGAGTCAAAGTTGGCATGAAATTCTACGGTGGTAAATTCAGGATGGGGATCGATCTTGTTATATAATTGATTGATCAGCCCAGTGAAGAAAAACGACTTGATCTCTTTTTCAAGGTGCGATTTGACGCGGTCTTTTTCCGACTGCAGGAAAGGCATGACGTTCCTGATTAAAAATTCCCGCTCTTCCAACATGAGCTCATAGTTAAGCCGGGCATTTTCAGATTGCAGGAATGGCATGAGGTTGCTGGCAAACCGCTCCAGTTTACCGTACTCTCCTACCAGTGCTGTTGTCCGGTCTATAGTCAGACGGATACTGGCATTTATTTTATTAAGCGCTGTCAGGATGATCTCTTTTGTAACCTGTTCAGGAACCTGTACCGATAACTCAGCCTGCAAAAAGTATCGATAGCCGGAGATCGATTTTAACAACCGTTCTTCGTCCTGACGTAGTACCTTTTCCCGGAGCAGCAGTTCGTCCTGTTGATAAGATGCCAGGCTTTCCCGGAGGGCTGTCAATTCTGTACTGAGCGAATCGACCATCAATTGATGATCCCGGTTCTTATCCTCTAAAAGCTGTATCTGTTCATCCAGCGATCGCTTTTCAACAGGCACTTCCGTGCTGTTTTGCATAAACCATAAATGTACAGAAAGGCTGCTGGCTTCGTTTACCAATTCATAAATCTCCTTTTCCAGGGATTCCAATTTTGCTAATGCGGAGGAAAGACGCTCATGGAGGGGACCAATTTCGGCCTTAAGTTTCTCCATCCCGGCAAAAAGTGACTCCCGAAGGATTCTCTGCGCATTTAACGTTTCATTGATATACGATTCAAACTCTGAAAAATTCATACCGTCCATCTGCAATGTCATTTGCTGCATTTCTAAGCGTATTGCTTCGGCATCCTGCCAGTTAACGGCCAGGTGACGTTCCAGCCCCTTGACTTCCACCGCCAAATTATTGAGTTGTTCTTCCAAGGCCCTGATACGTTTATTAACTGCTGTTATAACCGTTTTCTGCGTTTTCGTGACCGCTCTTTCCAGCTTTAAAATTTGCCCCCGGGTTTCTTTCTGCCTTTGGTAGTTCTCCTGTAATAAAGCGCTCAGTAATTTGTTTTTGGATAGCTGCGCGGCGAGAGCAGTGTAGTCCCGGTAATCGTGACTGCACAGGGGGCAGGTATTCATCTGCTCCCTGTTGATAATATCCATCCCCTTTTTTATAAAGACTTCAATTTCCTGGCTGAAGGATACCTGCTGCTCCGCCTGGCTGCCTATCGCCAGCAGGATATTTTCAAGTTCAGCCCATTTTTTCCTATTTTCGATCATTTGTCCGATCTGCGGGTGCAAATCAGAAAAGGTAGTATCGCCCCTGATGGTCAGGTAGTCAAATTTTTCGATATCAATTAAAAGCCGCCTGTGGTAAACGATATTCTCCCTGACCCGTTTCTGTTGTTTTTCTTTGTCATTCTTGTCTTGCTCCTGTACTTTTAAAACGGCTTCTCTATCAGCCAGACGGGTTTGCATATCCTCAAAAATCAACCTGGCCGCCGGCAAATCCTTATACGCAGTTTCTCCCTCGGTAATTGCTGAAAGGTTATTGTTGATCCGGCTATGGAGCATGGACTCTTCGTCCAATAGTTTTTGGAGTACCGGCTGCTGTTCGTCCAGAATACGCTGCTGTCCGGCTAGTTGTCCTCGTTTTTCAACGAGCAGTTTTTCGTTCTGTTCATAGACCGGAAAAAGTTCCCTGATTTCGAGGGCGGATTTCAACGCTTTTCTACCCGCGTTTTTCAACTCCAAGGAATGATCCAGTTCATTACTTTTCCTTTGTAATTCACCGAAATCGGCGATGGCTGTAACGGTATCATGCAGGAGTTTTCCGTTAGCCTCAGCCGCTTCCAAATCCTTAAAAAACACGTCAAGGCCCGATACCTGATCACTTCCGGTTAATGCTTCATTGATCTTTCTAATGACGTTATCGGCGGCTTCCCTGTCTTGATTAAGATGTAATAACCTTACGGCTACATCGTTGCTTAACTCAAGCGCTTCTTTAGCCGTCGTTGATAAGGTAACCAGCATTCGTTCTTCTCCTAGATCCTGTAAAAGGAGGATACAGGTATTAATCGTATCCAGAAGCTTACTATCCTCCTCCTCCCTGATCTTGTCTTTTTCCTTATTTAGCTTTTCATCCAAAGCCTCAATGTTGTTTTGATTGGCATTGACAAGTCCTTTCACATTGCGGTAATAGAGGTCCAGCTCTGCAAGATCCGGATTTTCCATGAAGAGCTTATACCGCTGAACCCCGTCCACTTCTTTCAGAAAAGCGGAGATCCATTCTTGGGACAGGATCACGCGGCGGAAAGATTTGTTCACCAGTTTACTGCCGTGGGTCAGGTCGTTCTTGCTGTTTCCGTGGGTTTTGAGTTCCCGTTTCGCGATTGGCTTTCCGTCCGTGAGGATCTTCACATAAGATTTGGTTTGCTCATCAGATTCGGTATTGCGCAATAATTTGATCTTTTCGTCGGTGATCTCGCTCAGCGTTTCCAACGACTGGCCGGTGATGGATTCATTGTGCGAAAAACGCTGGATATTATTGGTAACCCCCCATTCCACCGCGTCATAAAAAGACGTTTTACCGAAACCGTTGGGTGCGTAAAGCGAAATAAAGCTTGCCGTTTCGCCTGTTGATGTCGTAAAATCAAAGGTGGCCTGTTCCGGTTTATCGTAGATCCGGAACGCAGAAATCTCTACTCGTTTAAAGCGCATCGTGCCTGTCTTTTAATACCTGTTGAATTTGTTCAAGCGCCTGTTTGGTACCTGCGGTAACCTGTTTTTTTCCGGTTGTTTCCTTGTCCGTCAGCGCATCCAGGATGAGTTCATTTTTTTTGAACTTCGGGTTAGAGGCAGCTGCAGCAGCACCAATTTTTTCCACGCCGAGGTCATTATTGAGAATATGCATTTCGACAATGCTTTGATGGTCAATACCATTACCTTCTACAACGATCTTACGGCTGGAGTACAGGTCATTTTCAATTTTATATTTGAGATCCCTGGACAGCTTCATTTCATTCAGGTAAAAGAGATAGGTATTCCATTTGCCGAACTCATCGACTACTTTGGACTGAAAATACACAGCAATGGCATTGGCAATTTTACGCCACTTTTCAGCAATAACCTTTTCATTCTGGAAGGTAAGGAAGAATGCATGGATCGTCCCGCCCAGTTCCAGTTGATTATAACTCACTGATACTTCAGGAAAATCGGCCCTGAGGATATCGGCAAGCCTGCCGCTACTTAATATGTTCTCCATATTTGGTGTTCAATAATTTTTTGATGTCGTATTCGTCTTTACCCGCATACTCCTGATAGTCTTCAGAGATCAGTTTCTGCTTGAAATATTCCAGGTGTATAAAAGTATATTTATCATAAGGGAAGTCAGTTCCTGCTGAGGTTTTATCCTTTTCTTCACCGTATACAAAATCCTGAATGTATGGCGAGTCGTCTGCCCTAACCCGGTCGATCCTGCCGGGAATGGTTTCCCGTTCCAGTTGGTATTGCCCGAACTGCGGCGGATTCAGAGAAGACACCAAAACAACGCCAGCATCCGCGAGGCCGGTATAATCCATATCATCCAGGCTGGCAAGGTGATCCGACCAAAAGTCGTCCGTTGTTTCGGCGTGCAGCAGCCTGACCTGTTGAAAGACCTCGTCTAGGTCATCTTTTACAATCCGCCTTTTCCTGACAATACTCAGGATGGCGATCACCTCTAACCAATACCGCCATAAAAATTTCAGGTAAACGGACTGAGGATGCTGACCCGGCAACAGCATCCTGCCCGGGCCAAGTTTATTTACCATGTGAGCCGGATTGAAGTCTGTTTTGCAGACATCATTAATGACCTTTAGCAAGACCCGCGCAACCTCGGCAAGCACCTTACTGTTGATCTTTGCCGGCCGGAGGTGAAACGCTTTATCTTTGGAGAAGCCGAAAGCTTTCATATAATAAGGCAGTAATTCCTCCAGGTGACCGGTGTATGCGTGAATGATCTCACTGATCACCAAAACGGGCGTGAACTCCACCCTGCCCATTCTTTCCTCTTCGCTGACGACACTGCTTTGAATTCCGGCCAGGAATATCATGCCGTCGACAATTTTAAAGAGTCCTCCGCCAGATGTTCCCTTTAATTCAGCAAGAATCGGGTTCTTACTACAATCCGCTTCGCGCCGTTTATTTTCAAGATCCTGCAACAAGGTGACTTCCATGTCCAGACGGACCCAGTTTAATGTAATTTTGTCGCCTACCCGCCGCAAATTCGGAAAACCGGCAAGGTTATAACCTGTCTCACCGCCAAGGCTGTCCTGCTTGAACATCAGGTCTCCGGGGCAATCGAGCCGGGCCACTTTCAACACGGCCAGATCTATATTGCGATCTTTGTGCGGAAAATAATTGAGTTCTTTCTGTTTTTCAACGGGTGTTTCTTCGACAAATTGTTTTTTGGTATGGCAATAATAGGCGATGTTGATCATGCCTTTATAGGGCCTGGCGTCGACACCTTCAAAGATATGGCGCGCGGTCAGGATGTAACTAAAATTAGCATCTTCCGGCTGAAATACCACCCCGGTCCCACCGTTCAGACAAACGATATAGTTCTTGAGATCATCAAAGTTCATATTAAAAGCTTAAGCCTCCTTTTAAAGCTGACATCTCAAAACCGGGAAAGTCTTCGAGGTCCTTTTCAGAAAATATCCGCAGCATTCGCTCTTCATAGTTGAAGAACAAGCGGCAGTCCTGCTGATGATTAATCAGCCGCGCGAGCAACTGCTTGTGCGGGTGCTGGTGTGTACGCCCGTTGGAGCTGATCACAAAATCCCTCGCATTGATACATTGCAGCATTTTAAGACTGGTGTTTCCCTTGCTGCCATGATGTGCCAATTTCACTAAGGCGGCATCCAACGGATTTTTCGAGGTATAACCGAATGTTTTCAGCCCTTTAATGATCACCGAGGGATGCGAATCCCCCAGGAACAGGAATTTTTTAGTGCCGTAGGTCAGGATAAACGCGATCGAGCTGCCGTTGGGGTAAGCTGTATCCTGGCGGTACCGGTCGGCGGCAAGGTGCTCCTTCAGTGTCTTATCATAATCACCGGGTTTCGCCGCGGTTTTGAGATCAGGATCCTTTTTCTTCCAGTTATCGAGCAATTTTTTCAGTTTAGGCACATCCGGTGAAAGGACCTGGAAAGTAAGACCAAAACGTTCAAGCGTATTGCCCTGGCGGATGAGGTGTTGGTACCAGATGTTTTTCTCTTTGATATAGGCGCTGAACTGAACGCCCTCGCTGACCGAGGTGTTCCGTGTTTTATAGGGGTCGATCACATGCTCCAGCTCAGGATTCCGGTCCTGGTCCAGGGTTTCGGCGATCAGGGGACCCGAATTGAACCAGACCTCTTTCACTAGCTCATGCGCTAGGGGGTCGTTGTCAAACCATTTTAGGATTCCGGCGATATGATCGTCATCAATATGGGTCAGGATCAGCAGGTCGATGTATTGCCCGGCTGCCCTGAGTTTATCGATCAGGTGTTTGAGTTCACCATAACTAATTTTACCTTTTTCATCTTTGTCCAGGCGATAGGTTTCGGCAATGCCGCCATCGATAAGGATATTTCGCGCTTTGCCCGCCTCGTCTTCGAAACTGATGGCAATGCAGTCGCCGTTGAAGCTTTTCAGAAATTTGACGGTCATGAATTGGCGGCAGGAAGTAATGATGTGGACAGCCTGTATTTTTGCGTGAGGTTTTCGTTCATCGGGTGAGGTTTGGGTTTATTATTTTCTGTTTAAAAGGTAAATATAAATTAAAAATAATAAGTCGCCAGTGTGATTTATGCACATCCTTCATTTGGATTTTGAGCGCCCGGAGGGAGGACCGTGCGGCTATTGCCTGTTGATAGTGATTGATCAATTTCACAGTCCTGAACAATTTTATCGCAAATTACTGTTTCCTATTGCTGATAAATGGGTTAATACCTAACTTAGAGCTCATAAGCCTAAGCCATGCCCCAAATACCCCAACCCGAGAAACTTCCTGTTGTCGCCTTTACCTTAACAGCCTTTGAGATCGGCATCGTCATCACCGCCGTCCTATACAACCTGTTTATTTTTATTTTTGCCTTGTTATGGATCTTTACCAACAGTTTCACGGCCTTTAAATCGACGCTCCACACGATCAGCGTGCTTGCCATCAATGAGCAGGTTTCGTATGCGCTGTTTCTTTCGGGCGCATTGGGTGGAAGTTTTTATTGCCTTCGCTCCGTTTACATCCGCTTATCGGAGGCAGCCAGACCGGAAAACGACAGCAAGCGGGAATTCAATATCAAGATCTGGTTTTTCTGGTATATCTTCCGGCCACTGCAAAGCGGCGCGCTGGCGCTAATCACGCTTTGTCTTGTCAACGCCAACCTGCTTACCCTCAATGTTGTGAAACCGGAGTCACTGAAGTCGTTTTATACGCTTGTCGGCGTGGGTTTCCTGGTGGGACTGGGTACCCATGAGGTGATCCGGAAAGTAGAGGAACTGATCGCGGTATTATTTGCTAAAGCCAAAACCAAATAAACATAGTCATGAGCGAATTAAGTCAAGAATTTACCATACACCCTGTGGGACAGGGTCTGTTTTATTCAGGGACCCTGAAAACTCCTGCCGGTGGTTTCCGTATGGTGATGGATTGCGGCAGCCTGAGCGGCGCCTCAACGATCCGGTCGGAAGCTGATGTATTCAGAAATGAACAGCTACTAGGTCAAAACGTACTCGACCTGCTGGTAATCTCGCATTTTGATGCCGATCATGTGAACCATGTGAAGTATCTCCTGCGTGGTGGGGTCCAGGTCAGGAGGCTCGTGATGCCCTTCCTGGGCTTCGCGGAGCGGTTGTTCCTGGTCCTCAAACGGGTAGAAACTTCATCGGGGCCCGGCCCTGATGATCCTGATGGAGATGCCGCCATTCGTTTCGCTATTGATCCTATTGGCGAATTGGGTCCAAATCTGGGGGGCGACTCAGAAATCTACCTGGTCGAAAGCGATGATGCCCCTATCGAACCTGACCAGGGTAATCTTTCGGATGGTGATACCGCCCTGCCGGAACGCGGGGAGCGTAATGAGCCAAGCTTTGTATTTGACTATGATGATAAAGCAGGTCTTGGGGAGGCTGAACTCAACGAGGCTGGATTTGATGGCTCCGGAGCTAAGCTATTTAAAGTTTATGACAGTAAAAAAGGCCATGTCAGCGAGACCACGTCTTTGCTCCGGCTGATGGATTTCCTGTTCTATAAACGTCCCCTGAAGTCCATAGAAAAAGAAAAGGAATTTTATGACCGGGTATTCAGCCTATTCTGCGATAAATTCGACCTGAAGGTCACGGATCCGGATTTCAAAAACAAGGCGGTCGAGGCCGTTATCAGCCTTGGGGGCGGGACTATCGTTAAGGAATGGTTTCGCCAGGCAGCAGACAAATCCCGCTTACCGGTTACCACCCTGGCCAATCTTAACACCACCGCTTTGTGCCTGCTTCATCGTAACCTGCCCGGTTTGATGGACCTGATTTATGGCAGCAAATGGAGAAACCCGGTGAACGGTTATTACAATGATTGCCGGGTCGACTTTAACTTATTCGAATTGCACGTTTTTAAAGGGCATGCTTCCAGGCTGCAGCAATCTAACCGGCGGTGGATTTATGGCGATGATTTTTATAGGCATCCGAATGCAGACCGGATCTTCATTTACCCTAACGTGCTGCTTACCTCCGACAGCTTTCTTTATACAGACACACAGGTGGAGTTATTCACCAATAAATACCGAGCTTACCGGGAGGATTTCTGGCTGATGCAACTGCCCCACCATGGTTCATCTCATAATTTACATTCATTATTACCAAAAAACTGGTATCCAAGATTTAGAGACGCTTCGTATTTTATCAATTACGGATTAAATAACCGGGACGATCATCCTGACCAGGAAATAATTAACCTGCTGCAGGGAGAGCGTTTTTTTCCGGTACATGAACGGCAGGGGCTTGAATTCCGGCTGGGTCTGTATAACGGGGGGTACTGAGTCTACGATGCGAAATCATCATGAAAGAAACCAGGTTATTGGGATCGTTTAATAAAGAAAGCCAACGGGATTAAATTAGTTGCTACAGCCCAAAACTTAAAATGGGTCAGCACCAGTTTGGTCATTGCACCAGAACGTCAGTCCAGGCAAATTTTATTAACTGGACGGCATCGCTTCGGACGGGCTTTCAATCTTTTCCTTTGAGTAAAGGATTTGCAAATCAATCCATGATGCTGATGGATGATATGCCTGCAATATCATGCTGCTATGTTGTTACACATAGTTCAGATCGTATGAATTCATTAAAACCAGGACTTGTCGTAAATAAGATAATTAATAGGAAAAATAAAGCCCCGCTTCACTCGCTGGAGGGCACTGAAAAAGCACCTGTTTTAACGACGGGACTTTAAAGCGGCCAAGTAAAATCGATTTTACTTGACCGCTTTTTTATTGCAAAGATATTTTTCTGTGAGTTATTATGAGTTGACGCAGGCTCGAACGAAGGGGAACGCAGGATTTATTGATTTTTATTTGACCTTACTTTTAAGGGATCAGTTTGATAATCCTTTTGAGGTTGACCGTGAAGATGGCCAATGCTCCCTGCATCTGCATATTTTCAATCCCGTATGCTATTGCCCGATTATAGCCATGAACATTTTTTAACTCGTTATTTTTAGCTTCGATCTTATATCGGTGTTTAGCTTTGTCCTTAAAGTAACTCGTTTCCTGGAAAGTTTGTTGTTCCTGGTGCATGGTTGATTTTATAGCTACTGCATAGGTTCTGGTCTTAGCTCCCGGCTTGTAACAACCATCTTTTAATGGACAAACTTTGCATTTCTCAATGTCAAAAAAGTAAATGTATGACTGGTTTCTCCCTACATCCTTCTTTCCCTCTTTGGCTTTTCGGATAGCCAGATGTCCGGCGGGGCATATAAACATACCGGCATCCTTATTATAATCGAACTTGTCTTCTTCTTTTCTGGTTCCCTGGGAGATCGCTGGTGTAAGTTTGGCCACGATCCTGATGTCCTGTTCAGCTGCTATCTTAAGATTGTCTTTCCCTGAATAAGCCGTGTCACCAATGATCGTTTCTACTTCAATGCCATTGTTTTGGCTGATCTCCAAAAGTTTGGGAAGCTCCGGGCCATCGCCTTTTTCGCCCGAGGTGACCACGGCAGCGGCAATAATGCGTTCTTCGGTCATCGCCAAATGGGTCTTGTAACCAAAGAATGAGCTATCAACTGATTTATGGCCTGTTTTGGCGTCTTTATCTTTGGATAATATATAGTGCTCCTGTGTATCTGCCACCGTCTCCTTCAGTAAGTTCAGTTTTTCTTTTACAGCAGGTATCTCGCTTAACGTTTGATCAGCTTCAATACACTTTTCCAAGGCGCTGCAATAAGCCAGTTCCTTTTCCAACTCGTCTGTACCGTTCTTTTCCGGCATCACCGCCTTCATATCTTCATCTATAGCATATACCGCTTTACGGAGCAGTTTTGAACGTTCCCTCAATACTTCCAATGCCGAATAGGGGTTTGATCTTGACAGCGAATGTGTGGCATCAACGATGATGGACTTAGAGCGGATGATTCCTTTCTCAATCGCTATAGTGACCGTTTTATTAATGAGCAGGTTTAAAAGATCGCTATCCTTCAGCCGCAGCTTTCTGAACTTTGTCAATGAACTTGGATCAATAACGTCTTCCTCTGGTAACATCTCGAGAAAATATTTGAAAGACATATCATAACGCGAACGCTCGACAACATCAACGTCTGATACGGTATAGATCGTTTTTAACAACAGGTATTTAAACATCCGTACTGGGCTTTCCGCAGTCCTGCCATTGTTAGGGCAATACTTGTTCGCCAGCTCATCATAAATGAAACTGAAGTCTATTAACTCGTTGATCTTGCGCAGGAGATTATCTTTAGGAACAATCAGGTCATATAGGCCTGAAAACGTACTGAACTGTATCTTTTGCTGTTGATTGAGCATCGTTGGGCTTTTCTTTCGACACTTTAAGATACAAAAAACGGGGTAGAAAACAATGCTTTCTACCCCGTTTGTCTAAAAGACTTTTTCAGTGCCCTCCACTCGCTGAACCGGGGCTTTTACCTAAGTGTTATGATTTGAAAAACACCCGGGCTCATAAAAATGTATTTCATAGATAATCAACGGAGATATTTATGAAACAACAAGTTATTGAAGATGTGAACATTATGCCTCAATTAGACGGAGCCTGTGGTTTGGATATGCACAAGGACAAGATCGTCGGCTTTATCTCATGCAAAGATGGCAGGCAGCAATCAGGAGTTCAGGGAATTTGGCACTTACACCTGTGAACTCAAAGAGATCAGAGATTGGCTACAGGAGAACGACATTCATCATTGTCTGATGGAAAGCACGGGTATTTATTGGATGAGTTTATATGCCATACTCACCGAAGCAGGTATCGAAGTCATTGTGGCGAACCCTGTTCATATCAAGCAGATGCCCAAGCGGAAGACTGATCGCAAAGATGCCAAATGGCTCTGTACATTATTGCTGCATGGATTAGTACGGCCAAGCTTTATGCCGGATAATACACAGCGTATAATCAGGGATTATTGCCGAAATCGCTTATTTTATACATGGCAATTAAACAGAATTAGGAACCGTCTACTTAAGATCTTAGAAAGTAACAATATCAAACTGCGCTCTGTGATAAGTTCGATCCATACATTATCTGCTATGGATATGATACGTTTGTTGGCTAAGGGTGTTAACGATCAGGAACAGTTACTTAATTGCGCAAGGGGTAAAGTAAAGGCGAAGAAGGAACAGTTAATCAAAGCATTAGATGGGACGCTACAAACTTATCACCATACTCAACTACAAATGCTGTTGGAAGATTATGATCATGTCCAAAAGCAAGTTGACTTTCTGGACAAGTCAATTACTGAAATCATCACCGAACATTATGCACTGGCATTTGAATGCCTCGATAGCATCAGCGGTATAGGTATTAAATCTGCGGAAATCATTATCAGCGAAGCCGGAAAAGACATGAGCCGTTTTCCATCAGCGGACCATTTTACAGCGTGGTGCGGTATCGCACCGGGAAACAATGAAAGTGCTGGTAAACGCAAAAACACTTCGATCAAAAAGGGCAACAGTTATTTAAGAGTTGCTATTGTTGGCGCGGCATGGGCTGCTGTTCGCATGAAAGATTCCTATTGGCATGCGTTATTCGATAAGTTACGCAAGCGCATGAAGGCGCAAAAGGCAATTGTAGCTGTCGCGAGAAGATTGCTAAAAGTGGTTTATAACACATTAGAAACACTAACTATTTACAAAGAAAAGGGTATCGCTCACTTTGTGGACTTGCAGGCTAAAGCAGCTTTGTATCATAACGCAAAGTTATCGTGGCCTCAAAACAATATTGATTAAAAACACTAAAAGGACGGAAAAGGTAATAGAATAAACAGTCTGAAACCTAAGCTGCCAAAACTGTAGATAGCACCCAGGCTTGTTCCATGAGAACGCAGAGGAAACTTATTTTTGATATTAAGCAGCACAGGATATATAATACGTTTAGGTAAAATAATCAAACGATAACAGATATACGTCATCGTTCTTTTTGAGAATATAATCTGATTTTAGACCACTGTCGTATTTTAATTGAAAAACATCAAATTCCTTTGTCCCCCATATTGACCAAAGCGAGAACAGAATTCTATTTCTTATTATCTGTAAGTACTCTAAATCTATATTTGATTTGATGTATTCAAACGGGCTACCAATTTGCTTTAAAAGATCGGTTACTACGTCATAACCGACTTTATCAAGCGCTTGTAATTAATATCTTCTCATAATGCTGAGGTGTACTACCTTCCCAACGGAAATAGGGAAGATTAATTCTAGTTCTAAAATCTTCAAAAGTGTATTCCCAGCGCACGTATTTATCCGGTAATGAATCATAATCGGATGCTATTTTCAAGAAATTATTTATTAATTCTTGCTTGTACGAGTTATCATATGCCTTTTTGAATCGAGACGGAAAGACGGGTAAGTTAAATTTTTCAAGCCCTTTTGCAAATTGCGTTATAAACCAAATTTCGTCCCATTCTAAATATGGTTCATCATTTAAACTAAAAAAGTTCTTCCAAAGCCATTCTTCTGGCACTGATTGCCCATTCTCATCGACCCAAAACTCCGGACGAGTATGATCGGTAATTATATATTTATCTTTAATATCAGTACCTACCTCATTATTTTCAGTAAGAATATAATACTGATTGACATCCAACCCAAGAACTAAATATTCTATGTCCTTACGAACATCTCCAAATACGCCCATGGTAGGAGCTTCTTTAAAACGAATTTTCACGATTTTTTTTTTCTAAATATCGGCTTAAGAACTTAAGCTTACAAATTATGAAACAAAGCGATGTTATTTTTAGAGGAAACCTTATCACAGTAAGCCAGGTTGGCTTACTGCTTCAAATCTAAACAACATTTTAATATAGTCAAGTAGAGTGTTCTTTTTATCCGTTCTTATCCACTAATGAGGACAAACCTTATCTATATAAGGATTTACTTCAGCATCATCAAAATAGGTCGGGAACTCTTCCCCTTTTCCAATTGAGTTACAATAATAATTAACCATATAATGTGGATTTCCTCTGGCTGTACCGTCAGGATGGATAACAGTATAATAGTGCACCGCACCTTCCCAGTCCTGTTGCTGGAGGGCAAGTTGCTCCTACACATAATAAATCGTAATACCGGATCTCCAGGAATTCGTAAGTTGCGCGCTTTTCGGGGATGTCGACAATAGCAGTAAACCCGTTATTTAACTGAAAGGTGTGTTTTATATTGGGGTGCATGTAAAATCGTCCATCAATGCGGTAATGTCTATGCGCGAAACCAAACTGCGGATCAATATGTAGATGGTCAAAAACCGGCACATAATGAATCAGCCCGTCACATACAAGTCTGATCTCTGCACAAGAAACCCTGTATATTGTTCCGATAACAAAAGATGCATGATCGTCGTTGTTGCAATCCATCAGCACGGAACCGGAGGTGCCTGGTACTTTCCACTGGGTTCTTTGAATGGCGTCATGTTCACCGTAACCATAAGAAAACAGGATTACCGTTGAAAACGGCAGATAAATATCCGTACCATATCGGCCTGAAGGATGAGGAATATTTTTACCTCGCCGGAATCTGGCAATACTGGACGGATAAAGATACCGGCGAAACGGTTAAGACACTTTCGATTACAACGGCACCTGCGACAAATCTCATGCAACAGGTACACAATTCCAAGAAACGCATGCCTACCATCCTGAATGACGAGCTGGCCTGGGAATGGATGATGGATGACGTGAGTGATGAACGGATCATCGAGATCGCCAAAACGGGCTACCCTGCTGAGGAAATGACCGCATGTAGTATTGCTAAGGAATTCCTGGCTTCACTTGATCCTACTGAACCATTTGACTATCCTGACCTTCCGGCTTTAGAACTTTCCCTATAGCACAAATGCTCCTCTATGAGGGGCATTTGCATCAATTAATTGACTAAAATATCGATAAGTGCATCCTTGAGACTCGGGAAGAGTTTTTCGTAAAGAGTCCGCTTATGCTCCGGTATATCATTTTCATCAGTTGCCAATAGGTACACAACTGCTTCAGGTATTTCAAAAAAATCACAAAGCTTTTTTAGCGTCGACGGGTTTGGGCGCTTCGCACCACTTTCAATTTGAGATAGCGAAGTCTGCGTAAGGTCGCATCGCTCTGCCAATTCACTTTGGTTTAATTTTTTCTTTAATCGAAGTTCTTTAATGGCTTTCCCGATATTCATAATTTTATTTATAATGGTCTGCTATACTTTTAAAAATTTCCATGACCAAAATGATTATCTGTAAATAATTGGCTTTGTCTTCAGTACTAACTGCAGTTCCTGATTGCCTTGCCTGTATTTCTTCCAATGCATTTTTGGCTTCTGTAATTGTATTTTGAGTGCTTTCGCTTATGTTTTCTTTTTCTGTTATTAAAACCTCGTCAAGTTTTTTAATAACTATTTCTATATATTGTGGATTCATAAAAGTTTGGTGTTATATAATAAAATAAATAGCTTTTCAATGTGCTGATTTTATTATTAACACCGTTTTCATCATCCAAACTTTTAAAGAGTATTCTTAAAATGGAGCGAATTTTTTTTCCAAAGTCTACTACTATACCAGAATTGCATAGTCGTTTTATAAGGCGCTTAATATGAAGGTCAATCTGATTAACCGTTCTAAAAAGCCAAGTTTTGTAAGCCCCTAATGCGGCGATAAAAAAATTGAAATGCAAAACATCACCAGTAGCTTCATAGGCAGCTAAAGACGAATCAATAGAGTTAAAGTAGCTGGTTTCAACCGCGGATATTTTTTTCTTTAATAACGCATGTCGTGACGAACGAAACTCTCTATAATTTTCAATACTTCTTCTAAACCTCTCCTCAAAATCTTTATCAGAGCTTTTATAATCAAACCAAGAATGCTGAAAATTGAAATCTATATAATTGGCAGACATTCCTTCTATCAATTCAATGTTACTTGAATCATAAGAAATGAACAAACTCCTTTCTTTTACATTTCCAGTAAACGTTTGTAAGATGTCAATTACAGCTTTGGCATCGATTATCGCTTTAATGCTCATTTCTTTTTTATATTCCACAAAGATAATATTAAAAATCAAAAACTCCTAAATAACTATTACCAAAAGTTAATAATTATATTTAAATGACAATTTAATTTCTAGTTTGATGCACGCCTGAGCTTTGGGCGAAGATTCGACATACCGGATAATTAAATGAGATAGCTTATTTGAATTACTGAGCGTTGTCACCTGCCGGCAATGTTTCCAAGCGTAAAGCGATAGTTTGTAATAATCCAATATTTCTATTACCCTAAATTCCCTAAAACGATTAGCAAAAGTAACCTGTTATCATGAACTTGATAAGGATATTAAAGCGGAATACGATTCCGCTGTTAGGCAAGTGTAGTTGGATTATAAAGTAAACGCCTGGCTGATTAAGCCAAACGTTTTAGGCTATCACTGCAATATTTCGTAGCTGGATGCGCGTACCAAGCTTTGATAAATAAGATATTGTTCGTAGAAATGCTTTGCCTTCTTATGATCCCTAACGTAATAGAGCTCATTGATTCCAGAAGGGCTTTTAATATGAATTGAGCCGTACAATGCTATTGGAATTGTATAATTGCCGACAAAGCGTCTGTCCGGTGAGCCGTCTTTGTTTACCCTGCACCAGGTTTCGTCAATCACATTTGCATCACTGACAATATCCTTTTTTTGTTCAAGGAACTGCTGATCTTTATATTAGATATAAAGGTCAGCATAATCGATAATAGCGATTTCTTTGCCTTCAAAGGGGGATTCAATATTCCTCCCGGTCTTCTTCCCACTGGTCGTTACTTTCTATGAGTAATACGGAGATACCATCGTCTTCTTCTTTCTGTGGTATCCAGTCAATGGTTTCATTGCCTGACGCGTTGGCAAAATCTATTCCGCTGAAAAAGGGATCGGCGAAGTTTGTGGTAAAGCCGTTCATCAGATGGAGCTGTTGGCGGTCAAAATCGTTGGGCAAGTAATTCCGTCGTCTTGATTTGACGCCTTTGGTGATATCCAGCAGGTCCCAGATCATTTTTGTCCAGTCATCATTGGTAACATTTGGATCTTCCTCAAAAGACCTCCCGGATTTGATTTTGAGAAATTCTACGATTTCGGTGGCCAGGTTATTATTGAGTGCCAGCGTACGGTTTGGCGTTGCAGTACCCATAGGAAAAGTGCCTGTATGTCCGGCAAGACCCATGACCGGATGGTTGTCGATCAACAGGTACTGGGCGCCGTCGGTGATGGCTTTGGGTAATATGCTGCGGGTCGTTCCGTTTAATTTGCCGGCACGCCTGTAGGTGAAGTCGGGCCACTGTTCATAAAGCTCGAGCTGGTGTGCATCGGCTGGAGCAACAGAAAGCACCCGTTTTTGGGAGACTTTAGCCTGGAACAGGATGGAATTGAAGGTCTTCTTCCGGTTGGTATCAGTATGAATATAGACCAACAGCAGATCGCCGATTTCAGGTGCCCTGGCCAGCCTGATATCCACCAGGGGTTTCTGGTGGCAGAATACGCCAGTGACGCTGAATCTATTATTGGGGAATAGCGCTTTTAAAATGTGAAAAAGATCCCAGCTGAAGTTAATGGTTAGCGAAGCTACAAAGTCCGGTTCCTGTGGGTTGGCTGTATGACGGGTAACGTCCCGGACAGCGTACTTGATCGCCTGGTCGATGGCGGTTAACAACAGCGGTTGTACTTGGATGATATCTTTAATCTGCATGGTTGGATAACTTTAGCTCTTTTTAGGGTTTGCATATTCCTCGTAAACGAACAGCGGTTCGGTTTTAAATCTGGCCCAATCTTTAAGTAATTGTGCTTTGATGTTTTGGAATACCAGCTGTTGCTGGCCACCCAGCTGGATTTGTTTTGGAAGATTGGGGTTTCTGGTTTGCTGATCCAGGATTCGCTCGAGGGTAAAACAGTATTCGAGGAGCTTGGCACAGGTGGTAAACTGGCCGCAGGCAATCACATCCCGGATCCGGTGGTTTTTTAAGTCCTCATCATCTGTCCAAAGGGTGGTTCCCATGGTGCGGGCCCGTTCGGCGATGAGCTGCAGGTCCTCACAGCGGGAACTGAGTATGCTGATGGAATCCTTTGCCCAGGTATTGGTATTTCTGTCCTCACCAAATGCATAGTCCCGGTAAAATTTTTTATCCAGCACGTCAGCGCGGCTTTTGCTGTTCATGGTACTGAGTTCATAAATGACGTTAAATACCCGCCTGTTTTGCCAGATCTCTTTTCCATAAAACTCGCCGTAGAAGGTGCCGAAGATGAGTCTTCTGGTTTGTTTGAGATTAATTTCCAATACCATGCTCAGCATGCTGTTCAATCTTGATTTTAAGATTTGCTCCAGAGTTCCCAGGGGAGCTTTTTTCAGATAGGCGGTCAGTTGTCCGATGGCTTGATCCGAAAAGTTTTTCAGGGCTGGTATAGCTTGCTTAATTTCTGGCGCCAGTTCTTCATCGGATGCGCTGAATATGGCCGGAAGAAATGATTTTAACGTTTTTTTCAACAGCAGGCGGTTGAGCAGCCAGAGGGATAAGAGGAACAGGCCGGAGCAGGAAGCCAGGACCAGGCCAATATCATGTCCTGTTGGGTTGGGGCTTTTCCAGCTTAAGAATGCGGAGCCTGTAAAAATGAGGAGGATAATCAGTGTCCAGAGGCCTGTCCGGGTGTATTTGGCGGGCAACAGTGTCTTTAATGTACGGTTGAGCAGATCCTGGATGTTCTGGCTCCGGTAGTCGCCTGTGGTGATGGTTACCGGAGCCTCGTAAGGCTTCATAAAATAACTGGCTACGTCGGTGACAAAAACGAGGTCAAAACCACTGTCCGCGTTGGCCTTTCTCCTGCGGATATCTGCCAGCATGGCGCTGTATACTGCCTGGTTATCGTTGATCCCGCCGTCCATCAGTCCGATGTCTTTGCCGTAATCGATGCTTTTATTGTTATAATCGGTGATGATCAAGGCATCTTTCAGTTGTTCCTTATCCAGGCTGTTGCCGTTTTTATCCTTGGTATAGGTAAAATCTGTAGGAAAAAGTATGGGTTCGAATCCCGCGGGAAAACAGGAAGAAGCGGCCAGGATATCCCCTAGTTTCAGTTTTTTCAGCGTTACTTCGCTTGCTGGTTTCCATTTGTCAAAGTAAATGTATTTGTTTCCGGCACTGCCTTTGATTCCAGTACCGTTAGAGGCCTGGAAGCGGAAGCTGATGCCTCTGTAAAATTCGGTGGAGTTAAAGCAGACTTCTATCTGGCGATCGGGTTTTTCGGGTTCGTTTAGCTTTGGCCAGTACACGCCGAAAGTTTCCTGGTCAAAGAGTTTTTCATCATAGATCCGGGCGAAGGCATTGATCAGGTTCTGGGATTTATCGCCCGCTGGTTTTTCTTCGCTATTCAGGCTTTTGAGTACGTTTTCCAGTAATCCTTCACCATTCAGAAATGCCAGCAAGGTGGTAAATGTCTCCTGAAATGTTTTTTTCTGACATACATGCATGGTGTACAGGATGCCCGCAAAAGTTCCGCCGGAAGCCGAGGCGATGAATTCGACGTTATCCAGCACGCGGTGACCGGCCCTATCATTATCGGGATATTGGAGATAATGAAGGTAGCTCATGGCGCCCAGGCTATAGGCTGCGGCCCGGAAGCCGCCTCCGGAAAGGGCCATACCCAATTTTTGAAAGGGGCTGCTCAGGATAGCGGTCTTTAACTGAAACTCACTGGCGTCTTCCGGTGTTTTTACCGGGGTGCTTTGTGTTACGGCATTTTCGGTTGGGGTGATCATCGGATATCTTTTAGGTTATTTAGAAGTCCAGGGTATATTGTTTGTACAGGGCAGCCTGACCGTCCTGCCGCCGCTCGCTTTGATACACGGCTTGTCCCAGTAAGGCGGGATCCAGCGTGAGGGAGGGAGCGCCGTTTACAGCGCTTTCGTTCATGATGAAAAAACGGCCACCGGTCCGGCGAATGAGGTCTTCCAGGAGATGTTTGTTGGGCATGGTGGATTTCCAGCCATCGGAGATCCTTTCCAGATCCAGGGTAGCCATGGATACCAGGTTGCTTTCGGGCATCATACGGATGCCTTTTTCCAGTGCGGTGCCGTTATAGCTGAGGTGATGCCCTACTTTATAGAAAGCGGTGCGGTTTAACAGATCTTCGACGAGGTGTTTCTGGCCATCTTTTCCTTTTTTCTCCCAGCCTTTGATCAAGTGCCAGCTTTCCCAGCTTCCGTATTCTGCATCTCCGGGCATCATCAGTACTTTCTTGCTGTTTTCTGATTCGATGGCGAGGGCCAGGCTGGTATTGTTGATGTGGCTGGTCAGCCGGATAGCCAGCATGCCGGCGCTGAGCAGCCATTCCTGGTCAATATTGCGCCAGACATTGTCGTGTGCATGGTACAGCTTGTGTAACGACTCCTCATATAAAGATGATTTTTTGACCACAAACTCGTCTCCAAATGGGATATCCCGTTTTCCGTCAGTTCCTGCCAGATGGCTGAAGGCTTTGGCCAGCAGACTGCTGGCATTCAGGTCCAGGTTTTTCCGGTAAACGTCCCTGCCCTCTTTGCCGTCTTTGTAAATATAAGCCCGGTCGGTTGGTGGGCCGAGAACATGGAAATTAATCCCGGGGAGTTCCGCTAACTGGATGGTGCTTCCCGGACTCAGATAGGAGATATTCGTATTTTGGGTTTTGAGAATGGCCTTGATGGCGCTCATGCCGGCGAGTTCTTTGCCGGTGGTCTCTACTTTTTCTTTTGTTTTTGGTTCCTCATCCAGGTTGATCTGTACCAGGGAATCGAGCCCCTCCAGGAGTGACTTCCGGGCGGCTTTGAGTTCCAGGGCAAAGGGTGAGGAGGCAACAGAGGACTGAAATGCTTTCTCCTGCGCTTTGATCCGGACAAAGGCGCTGCCCAGTGCGGCCTTCATTTCTTTTCGTTTCTTTTTCAGTTCTGCGGCTGCGCCCCCTGGATCATCCGGACGTTCTGTCCAGGCGAACCAGGCATTCCGGATCGTGATGGTCTGGAAAATATCTTTGCATTTCTGAAAGCCGTTGACATGATCCTGGTGTTCGTGGGTAACCACGAGCAGGTCTATCTGATGATCAACATGTTCCGCCAGATTTTCTATATAGGGTAAGAACCATTTCTGATCACCCCTGCAGCTGCCACAGTCGATCATCATGGTAAAAGACGAACCATCTTCCCGGAAAAATTTGATAATGAAACAATCTCCGGTACCGATACAATACATTCTGATTTCTACTGATCCAGATTTTCCTTTCGCGGCTTTTTGACCGGCGGCTTTTACAGGTTCCTGATTTGTTGCCGCTGGGGGTGTGGATGGGCTTGTGGGGGTAGTTGTACTTGCTGACATGGCTACAGGGCTTAATGCTGGTGAAGAAAAGCAAAAGGTTCTACAATCCGGTCGGATGGGGCGCTGAAATAGGAGGTGAACTCGTTACCGGACCGCTGTTTGCTGAAATCGATCAATCGCCGTAATCTGACCATATTGATCTGGGAGGTTCCTGAATTGCGAAAGGCATCCTGATCTAATAAAGGTTTGGAGATGGAATAGCGCAGTCTCAGGTTATCCAAGTCAAAAATAAGGGTACAGCCACCAGGTAACTCCACATAGCCTTCCGGAACTTCGGTTGGCTTACTGCCCGTTTTTCTGGCGCTGGGCAATGGATGGTTAAAAAACTCCGGATGATCACCCGCTATTTTAACAGTGCTTTTCATCAGGATGGAAAATACCACCTGGTTTACCTGGGTATTATCGGGGCCTACTCTGGAAACCAGTCTTAAATTTTGTATCTGAAAACCGGGGCCCAAGTATCTTCTGCTTTTAGGGATGCCCAGATTGCGGTAACTGTTGACGAAGGCGAGTCCGGTAATCAGGCTGAAGGTATTGGAATCGGTGAATTTGGTACCTATCTGACGATGCAGACCTATAATCTTTTTATCCGGGTTATGATATGTTCCGGCGATATACTCTTTGGTGGTTTTAAAAATCTGTTCCCTGTTGGTAACGTATTTGATCACATTTCCGTAGCCTCTCAGAAATTTGTAGATGATTTTCAGGAGCCGCTGGGTTTCCGTATCAATGCTGTCCTGGTTGACGCGGTCTGTATTATAGTCCAGTTCCGCATCCTCATCTTTTTCACTGGAATAACCAATATCCAGATCCTGATAGCGCAGAGAATCTTCGCTGAGTGTCTTGATGTTTTCGGGGTAGATCCCTCTGCGGCGGAAGGCGTCGATAAATGCCAGCCGGTAATTCCGGGAGTCTTCGGGGACGAGGTCGCTGTCCGCGGTAATGACGGCTCTCAGGAAATCCCCGAAGGTGATATCGATGGGCGGGCAATAATCCAGTGCCCGGATACACATGGTTAAAATATGGCCGGCTGATTTGGAAGCTTCCTGGGCGAGCCGGTTAACCAGGTCGGGATGCAGTTCTCCTGCAGGCAGGATCCCGGAACCGTTGGAAGCGATCCGCAGCAGGTCGGCCACCCTGCTTTTATAAATACTGATAAAGGCCTCAAAAACGGCGGCCACCAGGATACTTCCCCGGGCATGGGGTTCCATCTGGGTGCGGTAATCATTGGGGTCAGGAACATTGGGTTCCCATTTCCGCGTCGTTTCATTGATCTTACCGATGGCATCCCTCAGGCTTCCGTAACTGCCAATGGCCGATCCGAATTCCTGGGCCAGTTGCCCCAACAGGTTCTGGGAGGCCAGGTCACCCCGGGTCCGGGCGATCTGGTGTTTTAATACTTCCGGGAAACTGAAATGCTGGAACAGGGCTACGATATCCGCGAAGGCTTCATGGAAGGCTAGGACATCCGGATTGGTCGGATCATTATAGCTGGAATGCATGCCATCAAGTATCGCATGAGTAGTCTCATGGGCCACGATATCATGGCTCAGGCAGGTGAATACCAACGAGTCGGGCATGTGCATGGTTTCATCAGCAGGATTGGAGGAAAAATAGCCAAACAGCAATGCTTTTTTCAAAGGGCTGTAATAAGCGTTTGCATCCCGTAAGGCATGCGGGTAGACCCTTAATCGGGGTACAAACTTTTCAAACACCGCGGGATCATCTACCCGTTGTGGCGCCCATAGTATTTTTCTTCCCAATGCCTTTTCAAAATTGGTGATGGTGGTCATGACCACGGCATAGACCATTTGCTGATGGAACTGCGGGTTGCCTTCACTGGGTTCCAGTCCATCCTGGGCCAGAATATAGCGGTTGTTCAGATTGACTGGTTGATAAAACTGCTCAACGGTAGGATCATAATCCACAACTTCCACGTACTCTCCAACAGGACCAACGGTTATTTTTTCCCAGGGTATTTTATAAACGATCCCATTAATGGCGGCGGTATCGATTTTTAAAGACAGGGAAGGATCAAAGGCATAGCCTTTAAGCTTCCGGTAAGGAGGGGGTTTAGGCATGAAGATGGTTTAAGCTGGTTTAAAGCAAAATCTATGTACGTTCAACTCTGGAAAACGCCAATAAACATAAACATTTGCCACGGCATTCGCAATATTTATGTTCACTTCCTTTAATTGGACATATTAACTTAACAAACTAATGATCAACAAATTAAATAAACATTCGGAAGATTCACTGACTTGATAAATTAAAAGAATTGAAAGCTCATATCGTTCAACGTCGATACCGGGATTTAGATCAATTATTTTACCGGATCATTAAAGATGAATCTTAGGATTTTAGCTACCTGAACAATCGCCTTTTATTAAGATAATTTCCCAATCTCTCCGTTAACAGCTCCTGGATTAGCGCATAAACAGGAGAAGCTTCAAACATGAAATCCAATGATATATTTCTTAAGGAATAAATATAATAATCGCAATCTTCAAACCGGCAATAGCGATTTTCTTCCGTGTACCAGGCGTTACGATTGACCGGATTTCCGGTATCCTCCGCAAGAAAAAAACGGGATCCTTTTGTGGACTTTCCCACTCCCTTTAACCCGTAATATTCTAAAACCGGCTCCTCCTGCATAGTTTCTTTAAAATATAAAACAAAAATTGAAAGATCAGCTTCCTTAAAGACATTTAGTTCATCTGTCAAAAATGGAAAATTGGTTTGAAAATATCGGTCATAAATAGCTGTAAACCGGTAGAAAAACGTGTGGAGATTTTCAGTTAAGACCTGTTTATTCCATTTGTTCCACATCATTGGGGAATTTGAGGAGGCCGTCTGCCCAATCTTATAAATACGCTTAATATCCTGTTTTCCGTTGACCTGGAGTAGATTCAGATAATAGTGAACTAAATTGACAGAAAATAAATTGGAATAAACAATAATTTTAACCCGGCTCTTATAACCTTCCTTTATTCGGCTTTTTGCGCTTTCTATAGCAGCTGAATAATAAGAACTACAAGCTTTATTCTTGTGAGGATCCAAAGACTCTCGTATTTCTGTAGCATCTGCTGCAATAAATGGATGGCGAGCTTCCATGGAGCAAGGCAAGACCATTGTAAGCAGGTTATCGAGTTCACTAACGGAATACACCTCTTTATTTGGGCTCAATCCCAACAGTGCATAAAAAGTGTCGATAAACCCGGTTAGGTATTCGTTAGCCAATGCCGGATCCTCTACCGGGAATTGTGTCTTTTTAACAACTTTCAATATTTCGGATTTAAGGATGCCGTAAGCGAGCCTTAACGGCTGCGTCCTTAAATGGCCAGCATCTGTGCTCATAAAGAGCAACCCACGATCTTTCTCATTCCGGAAATAGCTGAGTGGGTCTTTAGCTCCTTCGGAGGTAATTTGCTTAATCAATGGCTCGTTACTACCATAGGGTAACGGAAAAAGATAAAACGTGCTGTTATCTGTATTATATTTGATAAGCGCAAGTCCGATTTTCCAATAGTCAGGATATATAATGGCTTTGACCGCTTTGAATTCATGATCGAGCAAACCATTAAGTTGATCCAAAAATATTTGTAAAACTTTAATGGTATCTTGAGCTATGGAAGATGGCAGGATCAGTTTTTTCCGGAATCCGGTTAATTCATTTTCCATTTGATCATGTTTCGCTTTCAGATCGTCATAATTCCTGATCCGGGTAGCATATTCCTGCACTATCGCCGTCCATTGCTGGACATAATTTTCATTAAGGCCATCAATTTTATGTTCCAGGGAAAAATGAATCGCACATGATGCCCCCTTAATTCTTGTTTGGACATCCTCGATCACTTGCTCATTGATGTGTAACCAGTAAGCTACTTTTTCCACAGTATTGACTACGATCAGTAAAACCGGAACATTATTCTGATAACAATACGATAAAAATTCGCGACTGGCCTGATATTTTGGGTTGGCGTAATTTTTTCTGCCGAGGGTTTTGATTTGTACTTCCAGCTTACCTATTGGCAACTGGTTCCCTGCAGTGATTTCAATTATGCCATCATAATTAGGGTTTTTATCAAGCACCTTTATATCTGCCTTTATATAAACAGGATCAATCAAACCATTAAAAACGGTCACTGATTGGATTTCTGCAGTCGCTGAATTTGGATACGGTGCTGCAGAACCTTCTTTAATACTGCTATGATTTTTAAAAGATAATTTCTCCACTTCCGGGTTTAACTCATGACAGGTGTTACACTGAATTGCTAAGATACAGGAAATACAACGCATAAATTAGCATCGCTAAAAAGTGTTGGGGCGTCGTGTTACTCCGATTTCCCATCGGCTCAGGTAGTCACATCGGCATGCTCTCGCCATAGATTTATTCAAATATAACTTCCGAAAAGCCGGCAAACGTTCTTTCAGTGTCTGAGATTTACAAAATGCCGACGTTATTTTATCTTTGGTCAAAAGAACTATATGGCTCATCAATCAAGGGACGATTTTCCCGCAGACGTTATTAGAAGTGCAAAGATGCGGGCGGCCTACATTTGCGCCAATCCCAATTGCAGGACCTTTACCATTGCACCCTCAACAGTAGATGATTTACTGGTTCAGTACAGAGGTAAGGTCGCACACATCACCGCTGCTTCAAAAGGCGGTCCTAGATACGAAGAACAAATGACACCAGGTGAACGAATGAGCATCAGTAACGCCATTTTTTTATGTAGCAATTGCGCCGACCTCATTGACAAGAATTATGGTATTGATTATCCGGTTTCTACACTTCACTTATGGAAGGAAGGCCATTATACTTGGGTGCTCACGCACTTAAATAAAACGCCTAACGAAGGTAACAACGTATCTGTAAGCAGCAGCCAACAATCAGGTGGCATCACCGCAAATACGGTCAACTTTAATACATCCCCCGCGTTCGCCGTTGATGAAACAAAACGACATGACCTCGCCACTTACCTAAGACTGGAAGCGATAATTGATGAAGACTTTGTGCATAGATTTTACGATGACCTTGAAGGTAATGCGGTCTGTAAGGTTGATGATATGCATCTATTGGATAAGATTCATTTGCTGCTCAGGAAAACAAGCAACTCTTTTATAAATGACAAACTGGATGCAACAAGGATTACGCTTTTGAATTCCATTCCGCCTTTATCGGACTTTGTTGGAGTGCATTTTGACAAATGGCCCTATGATCAGGAATCCAACAATTTCGACATCCAATTACATCCGGATTACATCCGTGATACCCGTTATAAACCTATGAAATGGGAAGATCGAGAAAAATGGACAGCTTTATTTGATGAGCTTAAAAAACTCAATCTTGTTTTTCATGAAGCCTATTGCAGTTTCCGAAAAGCCATTAAGCAGGTGCTTCATCAGTAGATCATATCAATAAAAAGAAAAAGGATGGTTAATTAGGCCTTCCTGTTTTTAATAGGGGAGATATCAAACGGTTCGTAAACAAAGTCTTCGAGATAATCCATGATAGAATCCGCATCATATAAGATGATCTTTTTATCCGGTTGAGTAAATCGAAAACGACCTTCATCCCTCATCTTTTGTAGCGTAGATTTGCTTTTAATACGCAGCATCCGCATTGCCTCTGTGCCGGATATCCATTTATCCGGCAACTTACTTTCAGCTGGCTTTAACCGCTGCATTACACTTTCAAGCAGTTTATAAAAAGCCTCGCTTTCGAGGCAAACGATCTCTATTTTATCCATCATCATTTTCATCAATCTTTAAAAAGATACAGCTTCTTTTATTTCGTTTGAAGGATGGCTCATACCGGATATAGCCAAATGAATGCAGATCCTTCACGCACCTATGGTAGGTTGCCTGGGCCGAAACCTTGGCGATACGCATAATTTCATAGCTAAAAGCGGCGATGGGATTTGCACCGTCATTTTCCAGGCAGTATTGAAGTAATGCGGCATAAATACCGATATGGGTGGTGCTTATGCGCGCATCCTTTTTAATCGCCGTGAAAAAGTCCGATAATGGCTTCATCGCATCCATAGCCTACACAATTATCTTACGAAACCTTCATGCTTTTCCGTCTGTTCTGACTGGCTTTTTCAGCAGCGTTATTTTCGACTTTTTGCGACGCAGCCTGCCCTTCCTTTTGTTGATCCGATTGAACACCTGGTAATAGCACCACGCCAGCCTCACCCTGCATTTGAACTGCAAGATCATTGCCTTGTTCCTGTTTTTGAGCCTGTTGCTTTTCAATTTGCTTTACTTCCAGGCGCTGGTTAATACTGTCGTAAAAGTCAAAGCGATCCTGACGGGGGTTTGCAGCCATTGTGCCCTTTATTTCTTCACCGTCTTTGACAAGGGTCACTTTGGCAAGGTTCCCTTTTTCGAGGGAAGCGATCAGACGGGTCTTGTCGTAAGGGGTTTCCAATTCCTTTATGGGGTATTTTTCCAATGCCTTAACGTGATCCCAGAACATCGTTTTTGGTAGAAAATTGCCGTATTTATCAGTTTGCTTAAAGTCGAGATCCTTCCAGGATTTGTAGGTCTGCTCAGTGGCGATTAGTTTCTTTTTGTCGCCTTCGCCCACCTCTTCCAGCTTGTTCAGCTCCTTAAATACCGCACGAGAATCCAGCATATTATACCGTTCCTTCAAAGTATAGTTATTTTCCTTGCCGACGTAATAAGATTGCGTGAGAAGATCTTCCTTACCAGGTTGCTTCAGCGCCAGATCAAACCCATTGAAAAAGTACAGATCACTTTCCTTGGATTTGCTGAAATGCAGCGTAGATGAAACCTCATCCTGGCCGAATTTGGTTTGATGAGGGATTGTAAAGGCTTCTTCTCCTGCTTTGATATTCTCCTTGATTCCGTTGTCCAGGTTTTCACCAAACCCCAAAAACTTTACCTGGTTCTTCAGGTATTCATAATTTTTCATGTTGATTTCCATAATGATTGAGTTTTTAATAGTTAATTTTTTGTAGTTAAACTGACTTGGATAGGTTGATTCCTTAAGGTCTTTCGGTTTGACTTCCTTTAGCTTATCATCATATAATTTTAGTTTTTCATCTGCGGCATTGAACCTGGCATACAAAAAATGACGGATGTTTATAGGATCACTAAGCGAGTTTATTTCCTGAATGTTCCAAGCCTTTTCCCTTAACTCTATATCATATTGATAATGCGCCGTTTTGAGCGCAATACCACTGTAGCTTTCCGGCCAGCCGTCAAGATCGTGCCGAAACTCCCGGCCCTTGTATTGCCCGATGAGCAGGTAGTCGCTCCTGTCCGCGTTATCGGTAGCTTGCCGGGTAAGTTCTTTAAAGCTGGGTTCAGCGTATTCCAGCGAGGGAAAAGAATCAACCACCCATACGCTATGCCCCGTTTCGTAAACCTGATGGCCCGGATGGTGGTGTCCGACGACCAGGAACAGATCGGCCTCCTGTTCCGGATCGATCATTTTGTTCCATTGCACAGGAAAGATCGCCCCGCTTAGCATAAACGGTAATGCTTTTTCTGTATCTGTTCCCGGAGTAAGCTGAACAGATTGTCCGTTTAATTTATCCGTTACCGTGCCTAAAGACAGGTTATCAGACAGCGCCTTTTTCCCTCCGTGGCAGGCCGTTTGCAAGGTTTCAACAGGCATAAAGCGATAATCCAGGTATTCTTCCCGCACCTCATAAGGGTCATCTTCATAGGGATGGGATATCGAAAACTGATTATCCTGGCAAATTTGCTGTGCTTCGGCGGCTGAAACAAAACCGAAAAAGGCGGGCGGGCGCAGTTTGGCTTCTGGCATGGCGCTGAACGCTACCCAGTTCCAGCCTTCTGTAGCCGCCCGGCGCAGAAAATCCGCTATTTCGAGTTCCTCTGTTTCTTTAAATTCCATCTGAATTGATTTTATCGCTGGCTACCTGACTGTTTCCATTTCTTATTATCGCGCAACAACAGCGGATGCCCGTCTTTCAGTTTGGCCTTGATCCGTTTGACTTTTTTAGAAAAAAGCCCTTTTGCCGCATTGATGCCCGCACCGGTCAGTTGTGTGCTCACCGATGGGTCAAGGCTCATGAATTCAAGCCCCTGGACGCCATTGGCTGCGCCATCCCTTACCGCATCGCCGGTGATAGCTTCCGGCACACAGATCCCTTCCAGCCCGTCAGTCATGTCAAAAACCGTCAGGTCCACCGGTAGGATGTTTGTACCCATGCAGATAATTTTTATCGTCATCGCCAGCCGCTGGTTATACAGTTCGCCGCTACCGTAAAGCAACTGCCCTTTGGGCATTAGCTGACCGTTAATCGTTACGGTATCCAGCAAGCGCAAACGAACCACCGTACCCTGGGTGATCTTCTGTTTGCCATCGATGACAGCGGGAATCGCCTTGAACCGCCCGGGGTCAGCCCCTGTGACCTGCGACTCCTTTTTTTCCTTTAACCTGTCGGGATGCTGGATATCAAGGATTTTTTCCAGCAGTCCGTTCATCTGCTGCAATTCGGGGTCTTCATCTTTTGACTGGCCGGAATGCAAAGATTCGCCGGTGACCTCGTTATTTGATACAGCAGGATCAGGTTTGGCGGGTGGTGGCGGTTTGTTGATGGTCGTTTGCAGTTGAGCCAATTTTTTATTAACCAGGTCAACATCTGCGGTTTGCCTATCGCTCCCTATGTCCCGAATCTTGCTGTCAGCCCTCAGACCTGACGCTGAATTGGAATGAACAGGAAAATGGACACCTGAATCATTGGAATCAGCTCTTGAGCGATAATAGGGATCAATTTTCATTTGCTGCTTAAGCCGGACAGAATCCGATGCCGCCTTGTCGTAATAGCTCATTTTGTTCAGGCCGCGTTCATCCTTCAACCTGGCATCCGGCAATGTCGTATTCAATCCTTTGGAGGGGCTAAGCGAAGCATCTGCAGGGCTTACTTTGCCGCCGCCAAGTGCCCAGAATAAAAGCGTAGTAAAAAGAAAAACAATTAACGGCAGTACCAATAAGGATTTTCGCTGCCGGCGTTGTTTTGGGGTTAATGGTTGCTGTTTCATTTGATAATAATTATGTTGATTTATTGATTTGGAGTATTTCCCGGATGACAGCAGGGGCGATCTTTTCCATATTTAGCGATTGATGACCTTGATATCCTTGTTCTCCAATGTTTCCCAGCGCTGAACCAGGAAGCCATGCGGGTTATTATCGCTTCTGGCGACATTGCGCAGTTCACCTTCGGTGACAAGGCTCCGTATAACCGTGCTGGTAGAGCGGATAATACTTTCAGTGCCATAGCAGCGAAAATGGTAGGGATAGCTGCGCAGATCGACCGCAACGCTGTCCACCTGCAATTGCTGGCTGATATTTCCCGCGATCATATTGGCGTAGTAGCCACTCTCAGACAGGTTATCATATTCCTTTTTTGCCGATCCGTCCGCCAGGTAAAGTGCCTTACCGAGATTGGCCTGGATGACTTTATCATCCGGCGCCAGGGTAAAAAAGTAGTCATGAAATGTTTTGACATGGTCCCTGGCTTCTACCGCTACGTTATCCTTACGGTTCGTGGCGATGGCCTCTAATACTTTCCCATTGTAAAGAATGTAAAGACGGCTTTGGATGGTTTGCACCAGCGTTTTATTCTGGTATTCGATATAGCCTATGGTAATAAAATAGCCTATCGTCAGTATGATGGTAAAACCGCGAATATGCTGAAAGGCGGTTTCGATATTTTGCATTTTTTTAAACATGGGTTTTCTCCTTCTCTTTTCTTTTTCACTCCTTGTTTATTTCATGTGCTCCGATCAGGTCTTTCCTGAAAGCCTGCTTTGGGCATGTCCATTTCCTCCGCCACTATCCGTCTTTGATGGCTCCGTTTTGGATGGCATGCTTTTAGAAAAGCTTTGCATAAATGCACCACCGACATAGGAAATTGCCATTGATGACAACGCGCTTGTTTTGGCAAACAACGCATGCCCGCCCACATTCATGACGTAATTGGCCACGCTCGGTACCGTAAAATAGCCGACGATGCCGATAATCAGGAAGATCAGGTAAGCCGTGTTACTGTTTCCGAACTCATTACCCGGCAGGTTCCCGGTTTGCATATTCAGGATCATATTTTCCTGGATCTTAGCAATGATAGCCCCGAATATATTGGCAATGGGCAACCACATAAACACGTTGACATATCTCGCTATCCATTGCTTGAGCGTATGCTGGAACCCATCGAAAACGCTTAGCCCAAAGCAAAGCGGCCCAAGGATGGCCAGCACGATCAGCTTGAACGTCCTTATGGTATCCAAACACAGCGCCGCCGCCTGGAACAAGACATTGAGCATTTCGGCGATCCACTTCCGGGCCATATTGTTAATACTCCAGCCTGAAAAGGCATCGGAAATGGGATTAGAATTGGTGGCGTTCGCACCGGAATTATCAGGATGGCTGTATTGATACCATTTGTCTTGATCGGCATTCGGAGCAGAAGGCTCCTGTCCATCAGCCGTACCTGCCGGCTTATCTGCTAACATTGCAGCAATGGCCTGGTTTGAGTTGGTGACCATGCCCTGGGTTGCCGTCACCACGGGTTGCAGAACTCCATTGATAAGACCCAACACCATAGGGAAGAATGCGATGCAGAAGCCCAGCGAAAAAGGGCGTAAAAGAGGATAAACATCAATGGCCTCCGCTGCGGCCATATGTTTCCAGATCCGTGCCGCGATGTACCACAAAGCGGCAAAGCCTGCAATGCCCCGCGCTACGCCAATCATCCCGCTGCACAGCGGCAGCATCTGTTTATAGAGCTGCTGGAGTATTCCCTGTAAGCTGTGCAGGTCGTCCGCCACACCTTCCGCATGGCAGAGTAAGGGCAAAAGCGTAGCCGATGTTGCCAACATGGCAACCTTTAAAATTCTTGTTTTCATCTTATTTTTAGTTTATACCGTAAAGGCTTTTTAGCGTTTGCCGGTCGTTAGAATCCCTTGACCGCTGCAGCGCAATTTTGTAGGTTTCATCGTTGAATTTTCTTAAAAAGCTCAACTGGCTCCGGCTGGCCGTATAGATCCGGTCGATGGCCGTCAACCGCTCGGCATCGCTCATCCGCATTTTATTGTCCGTCATGACCATGGTGAGATCATCGGTATTTTTCAGACTCACGCTGAGCAGGTGATTGTACACATCCATCATATAGCCTAACTCATCGGAATTAAAATGCGGGTCCTGCCGGAGCGTATGATATGCGTCGTGGTACTCGCTCAGGAGGGTAGCCTGGTCACTGATGATGTCGGCCACTCGCGGGTATTTCCGAACAGTCGGGCTGACCAGCATCAATCCATCCAGAAATGCCTGGTGGAGGCTGAAATTTCCTTGTGAAACATCTCTGACCGAATTGTATCCTTTGTTTAACACTTCATAACCTTTATACATTTGCTGCAAAATACTTTTCAGCCCTGCCAGTTTCTGGTAATCCAGCACGAGTTGCTCGATGCAATCCGCAACGGATTGCGCCTGGCTTTTTGCAGGGATCAAGCAAACTGTAACGGCCAGCGCTACCATTATGGTGATCATCTTTTTCATCATTTCTCCTTCGGTTTTTTAATTAATACCATACAGCTTTTTGAGCTGATCTTTATCCAGTTGAGATTGTTGCCGGCTAAGGGCGAGCTTTCGGCATTTTGCCGTGAAATATCCCGCAAAGGCCTGCTTATCCTTCATTTGGTCATACAAATGATCCAACCTTTCAAGCCTTTGGCTATCGGTCAGCTGCAGTGTGCCTGGCGTTAAAACCTGCACCAGTTCATTTAAGTCGTGCTGACTTTCAACTAAAAGATTTTTATAGACCCGTTGCAGGTGGCTAAATTCTTCCGGGGATAATAATTGCGCCTTTTGCTGCCATTTTATTTCGTTGTTGCATACATTGATGATTTGCTGATGCAGGTCATAGGTTGATTTGGCTTTTGGGTTCGCCTGTATTACCGGGTTAACCTGTTCAAACGAGCTGAAATAAGCTCTGTGCAGGCCGAACGTGCCGTTCTTTAATTCATGGGCGGCATTCAATCCCTTTTCTGCGATGTTATAGCCGCTTTTGATGACGTGCAGGTAGAGCTGCAGATCAGCGACCTGCTCGGCCATCAATTTTTCTTTGCGGACCTGCTGGCTGAAAAAGCCGCCTAAAAACTGTGCATTTGCGTGGGTTAACACCAGGCTGGTGAAAAGAAAAAATAAGACGATCTTTTTCATGGGGAACTCCTTTCTGATTTTTAGTTGAAACTGTTTTTTATCGCAGGTCATAGAGCTGTCTGACAGACCTCCGGTCCTGTTCGTCTCTTGCGCGGGCAAGGCTCAGCGTCACGTTCTGCTGGTTGAACTGCCTTAAATGATCGAGGTTCGTCTGCATACCGGATGATGCCTGATGTATCCTTTGCATGCGTTCCGCATCGTCCATCTGTGTGCTGAAGGCATTAACAGCCACCATCACCTCATTCAGGTTACGCAGGCTTTCCTGCAGGATGCCTGTATAGATATTATTCATGTAGCTGAGTTCCTCCGCGGAAAAATGCTTGTCCTGGTGAAACAGCTCACTAGCCGGCTGGTATTCGCGGAGCAACTGCTTTTGCTGGCTGATGATTTTTTTCACCTCGTCATAGTCCGAAATAATGACCTTCACCTGCGCCAGCTCCTGGTAATAATTTTTATACAGATCACGTTCCTTGCCCAGCCAGCCGGAGATATCATTCAGCTTGCCCAGTGACAGGTTGTTCTCCAACTGTTGTTCTGCATTTTGCAGGGCGATGGTTTGGTTTTGCAGCTGCTGCACTTTCAGGTCAATCGCCGTGATCACTTTTTTTATCGCGGAAGTGACCAGCCCCACAATGGGTATTTGCGCCTCCGCTCTTTTAAAGGGAATAATGGTGACTATCACGATCATTCCGGTAATCCATAACATTTTCTTCATAGCTATGCGGATTTTTTCTCTTGACTCATTTGTTTTATCATCGCCTCAATCCCTTTTTGTACACTGCCGTGCTTTGCCGCCAGTTCCATGACTTTTACCCGTTCCCTGCCTTCGGTTGTGTAAGCGTAATATTCCTCGGGGCACAATTCGTTCTTGTACACTTTCATTACCTGGCCGCCGATGTCGACGAAAACTTCCCGGTTGTCTTTATTGACGGAGAGCATTATCGTTTTGCCTTTGTCGGACATCCCCAGCACATCCTGCAGCTTCTCGATCTTACCCTGGAATTTTCGCATATCCATCAAGATTTTGATATCCGCGTTATTGATGATGGCATCTTTAATGATTGACGACGAGATCAGGTCGTCTAATTCCTGGGTGATGACAATAGGGATCCCGTTGAATTTCCGGATGGTTTTAAAAGCGTATTTCAGGAACTCGGCCATGCCTGATTTGGCGATGGCTTTCCAGGCCTCGTCAATGGTAAGCACTTTCCGGACACCTTTCAGCTTACGCATCTTGGAAATGAACAACTCCATAATGATGAGCGTCGTTACCGCAAAAAGGGTCGGATTGTCTTTGATATTATCGAGTTCTATGACGATAAATGGCTGATCCAGCAGGTCCAGGTTCTCTTTCCCGTTAAGCAGATAATCAAACTCGCCGCCGTCATAATAAGGTCGCAACACATACAAAAAATTGTCCACATCAAAATCACGGTCCCTGACCCGCTGCCCCTTCAGCACTTCCACATAATCCGTTTCGAGATACTCATAAAAGGTATTGAAGCAGGGAAACAGATCCTTATTTTTTTCCAGGTGCAGGTAAAACCCTTGCAACGCATTGGACAGAGCCACATACTCCGAGCGGTTAAAACCGTCGTTTTCTTGCTTCCAAAGGGCGACAAGCAGCGCTTTCAAACTTTCTTTCTTTTCAATGTCCAGCCGTTCGCCGGCTTTAATATAAAATGGATTAAAGCGGATCGGATTTTCTTCGGTATACGTAAAATAGTAGCCGCCCACCAGCTCACATAATCCTTGATAGCTGCCGCCGATGTCGACCGTTACACAATGTGCGCCCTGATCAAACAGTGAGCGCAGTATATGATTAACCGTCATGGATTTGCCGCCGCCGGATGTGCCGCAAACCAGGACTCCCATATTGGAGGATATCCCTTCCCTGCGCGGTGCATCAAAGAGATCGACAAATACAGGCTTGCCCGAAAGCCGGTCGCTGAAACGGATGCCCTCATCAGGCGCAGCGCTCCTATAGTTACTTTCCTGGTTCAGGAAACAGCAGGCCTGTTCTGCAAACGTATCAAAGGTGTCATTGACGGGAAAATCGGCAGCATTGCCGGGAATGCCTGCCCACCAGATCTGCGCTGCACCGGCCGTTTCGGGCTTGGCGGCGGCATCCATACCGGCCAGTGCCGAAGCCACCTGGTTTTTCATCTGCTTCAGCTCCTCCGGGTTATCCGACCAGACCATCACATTGAAATGCGCTTTCACCGGCAGCCGTTGCCGGCTGATCGCCTCGTTTAGAAAATCATTGGTCGCATCCCTGGAGATCGCGTTCTCTCTGGAATACGCAGACAGGGATTGCAAACGCAAACGTTTCTTCTCCAGTAGCTTGAGCGTAGCCTGCGCATCGCCCACCATGATAAACTGGTTATATATATGGTTACAGGGCAGCAGTAAGCCCAGCCCGGCAGCAAAGCTGATCGGAAATTTGGTTTTATCGGTAGAATAGGCGTCATAGGTAATCCTGGAGCCGCACATAGAAGGCAGGTCTTCCGCATCACCCAGCGTATAAATGGCCAGTTGCTGATCACCGATACGCAGATCATCTTTGAACCGAATATCCTTGTATTGGTACTGATCGTCTTTTTCGGGAAGAAAGCAATAACGTTCAATAAATCCTGTCTTTTTCGGCTGGCTTTGCAGGTCACCTGCTTTCAGCTGGGTCAGCCTGATCAGCCGGCTGTCTTCCAGCAATCGCTTAAATTGCCCGGCCAGATCCAAAAATGCGCTTAATGCCTGTGGCTTAAGTGCTTCGCCGGGCACGAGGCTGGGCCGGATCAGGTTGGAAAACAAAGAACTCCCCGGTTTACGCCCGGCCGGCCTTTTGGTCAGCATCAAATAGCAATCGTGCTTGAGGAAAGGCCGCCCGGTAAAATAGCGGTCACTGCTTTCACTTAAAAAGCTGCCTGTTTTTTTCTTCACACCTGCTTCATATTTCTGCTGAACAAACCAGTCCTGCTTGTGCAGCACACTGTCTTTAGGTAAAACTTTGATTGCCTTCACCCAGGCCTGGTGAAGCCTTTCGTAATCCTCATCGGATAAGGTAAACACTTCGGGTAATGTAGCTTTAAATACCACCGTAAATTCGCCCTGCTTGGACAGGATGCAGTCATGCTCCACGCCCATAATAGGGAATATATCCTTCAACTCCTTTCCCATCTCACAATCCTTTTTTTAATTTCTTTATTCCCATTCTTCAGGAAGCCCTTTGGACGAGGCCTAAAAATGCGGCCGGTGTTTCGGCCTGATCCGCCTTGCAATCTCCTCATGTTCCTGGCGCAAATGCTCCCGGTTTCGCTGGATCATTGCCGGGATGTTCGTTTCGCTGAGCCCGATCACTAGGGCTTTCAGCTCCTTTTGAATGGGGTAGCGCCGGAGTAATTCTCTTTCGTCCATACCATACAGTCGGGCCGCGGCAACCGGGTCAAGCCCGATCTCGTTCGGAATTTGAATCTTGACTACACCTTCAGGGAATTCTGTTAGCTTAGGATCGATCTCTACCACCTGTTTCATGACCGGGTGGTAAAACGCTTCATACTTCCAGCCATCGCCAGTCAGTTCAAAGGTTTTTAAGCTAATGACCGGAAAAAAATATTTGGCATGCCGTAATTCCTGCAGGCGCAGGTCTATGGTGAAAGTCTCACCGGAAATATCGATCTGTGGCAACACGCCATTCAGCCGCTGGTCAAGCGCGGCCTGGTCAACGATGAGCTCGAAATCAGATTTCCCCATTACCAGTTCGGAGGGCAGGCCATATTTAATGGCCATGCCTTCGCGGTCAAGGTCTGTCATCTGCGGCACCTTGATCACTTTTACCCTGTTCTCGTCATACAGGTCTTTGGCTGCGCACTGCTCATCGAGATCGTAAAGTAAGTGATAAAATGCGCCCTGATCCTGCATGTCATGGATAAAGGAAATCTCGTTGACCTGATCATTGGTTTGTCGCAGCACCTGCTTGTCGATATCCACCAGGAAATCGGTTCCTTCGATGGTGAAAATCGGGACTTCTCTTAATTTGTTCATTCGGTTTCCTCCTTATCTGAAAAATGCTGAAAGTTTTTTCGGGTATAGGATTTCAATACCCTGGGGATTTGTTGCTTAGCCATGGCTTTCATTAACCCGTGCTCCCCGTATTTCCGGCTCATGCTGAATATTTTGACACTCATATAAGCACCGCTGCCACCGATCACGATAAAGCAAATGATCGTTCCCGCCCCGGCGATATACAGCACGGCAAATAAGATCAACAAGATGATCACCATTCCGCCGAAGTACCAGATATACTGCGCCCGCAGGCCCTGGAATTCGATACTTTTATTAATGCCTTTATTGATCTGATAGATGCTGTTGTTCATGCTGTTATTGGTTAGTTTAATTTCCACTTGTTGCCAACCTTCGCATAGATTGTCGGTGGCTCGGAGCCGGTCATATTTCGTTCGACGGCTGCAATCGTATCATGTATCGCTCCCCCGTGACTAAAAAGACATGGGCCTTCCAGCCTGAAATTCCGGGTACGGCCCATAACAATGGAATGATAACCGAAGGTGATCACCTTACCGCCAGGATTAAGGCATTGAACAATTTCATCTTTCAATTGGCGGAACGGGTTGCAGATAATGCCTTTATATAGCTCCATGCTTTTGCGGTAAGCATAAGGGGGATCAAGCAGGACGGCGTCAAACTTTTCACCATTCCAACTTTTTAAAAATGTTAAGGCATTCAGCCGGTACTCCGCAACCATCACGGGATCGAGGTCATTCCTGACCTCATCAAGATCTAGTTTTGTCATCCCCGCAAACAGGTTCAAAACTTTTCCTTCACAGGATTTCTCTACCCATTGGCGAATCCGCCTGACTGAAAAAGTGTAGCGGTGTAGCGGACATTGAATATGCTCGAAGATGATCATGGTTGTTCCTTTAAATTTTCAATCCCCTGTTCTTTTTGAATTGTAGCCGTTCGGCCTGGTCGTTGGGTTCAACCGGCGCGCCGTTCACAGCTTGCCCATTCCTAACCTCCATTGTTTTTTCCGTACTATTCATCGGCACCACGATAGCTTCAGTGCCTTTTAATTCCGCCCCGCTTGCGACCGCCTCCCCGGTGGATAACTGCTCTTTTTCCTGCCCTTGCTTCTCCTGTATTCTTTGCGCTATTTCCCGTTCCAGTTTGGAGAGTTCCGATTTCATTTGTTGTAATTCATGCTCTTTTTCAAAGGGCTTGTTCAGCAGGCTTTGGAGCTGTGGTAACTGTTCATGACTTTCTTTGATCTCTTTCGCGTATTTCTCCACCATTCCATCTACCTTATCAATGGCATTCAGGAAATAACGGGCCGCCAGTTTGGGATTGTCCGTATTGGGCACTCCGGAACTGAACACATAGCGGATGCTGCCATCGGGTCTTTCGGCGAACAGGGTATTATATTCGCTGGTAAGCGGCCTGCCGTCAAGGCTTGTCAGCTCTTTTTCATGCCGGATATACAGCCTAAACCCGTAAAGCTCGCCGAGGTCTTTAGGATTCTCTGCATTGCTGACCGGTTTCCATGCGCGGTAAAGACCGATGAGATAATTGCCGATGGCTTTACTGTCAGCGCTTTGCACATCTTTTAATTGGATCGGGTTGGCTTTTGTTCCACCCTTTTCCGTTTTAAGCTTGCCATGATACAATGCCTGATCAGCTTGAAGCGCTTTGAGTGTGCCTGTGATGGATATCTTTTCCTTTTCAAGATTTTCCAGCTGGTAGCGGACCCGGACGATCTCGCGAAAATGCGCCGTTTTCAGACTTTCCATCACTGCGATCTTTTTCTCGAGCTTGGTTTTTTCCAGTAAAGTGGTATCGCCGGAAAGGATAGCGATATATTCCGAGAAGTTCATGCCGCTCTTTTCATCCAGGGAACCCTCATCAATGGTGCGCACGTTCAGCTCGCAGTTCTTCATCTGCGAGATAAAGGTTTGCTTGTTTTTAAGCAGGTTGAACTTATAGTTGTCCAGCGACTGTTCAACCGCATAAATAAAGTTCTGCACTTTATTGCCGTATCCGGATTTGGCCAGTTTGTTACCCTGTCTTGCACCTCGGCCATTCCTTTGTTCCAGCTCGCTCGGTTTCCAGGGAATGTCCAAATGGTGCATGGCGATCACTCTTTCCTGTACGTTCAGGCCGGTTCCGGCTTTTTCTGTACTACCGATGAGGATACGGATCTCACCGCGGTTCATCTTTTTAAAGAGCTCCGGTTTTTGCTTGTCTGTCCAGTCGTGGATATAGGTGATTTGCGCGGCCGGTATGTTTAGATCGCCGACCAGCTTATCTTTAAGTGCATCATAGATGTTAAACCTATCGGGCTTGGGCGTGCCGATATCGCAGAAAACGATCTGGGTGCCGCGTTCCTTTTGGCTGTCTTCGTAAAGTTCAGCCAGCTTGCGGGCGCAGACATTCACCTTAAAGTCCGGATGATCTTCGTATTTGTAGGAATCGATGAGCCGCATGTCCGCAGCCATCTTCTTCGCATAATTCGTAGCGATCAACATCCGCCCCTTGTCTTCATCTTCGGTTAATGGCGGCCTGCCGATCAGGGTAGCATCGCCATTCTTAGCAAATTGCATCAGCCTTTTGATAAAGTCGGCCTGTTCCGGTGTTGGCGGGATATTGACCAGTTGCTCCTCCAGTGCAGGTTTGTCGAGCGAGATATGTTTGGCGGTTTTATAGTCCGTAATCTCGTTATAGAACAGTGCCAGCTCGGGTACCTTGATGAAATGTCGGAAACGTTCCTTCGCAACGATCTCGTTGGTAACAGAAAACTCGAAATCTGTTGTTTTCTTGGCGAACACTGCCGCCC
This sequence comes from Mucilaginibacter sp. P1_A3, assembly GCF_056406855.1. Classification (NCBI taxonomy): domain Bacteria; kingdom Pseudomonadati; phylum Bacteroidota; class Sphingobacteriia; order Sphingobacteriales; family Sphingobacteriaceae; genus Mucilaginibacter; species Mucilaginibacter sp. P1_A3. The sequence continues at coordinate 206,634 of NZ_JBFTZJ010000003.1, read as the reverse complement.
AGCCGTCAAAGTTTTCGATGGACTGCCGCTCCATCTCGTTAGGCCGCAAATATTTAAAGATGAGGTACATCTCCGTCAAGCTGTTCGAAATGGGCGTGCCGCTCAAAAACGTCACGCAGAGATCGCTGTTAAATCTTTCCTGTAGTGTACGTACAGCAAACAGCATATTCAATGCTTTTTGGCTGCCCTCGGTATTGCCGAGCCCGGCCACTCGGTCATGGCGGGTAGTAAACGTCAGGTTCTTGAACTTGTGCGATTCGTCTACGAACAGGTGATCGACAGCCATTTCTTTAAAGTCAATCCCTTTGTCTTTCTTTTGTTCAATATCGTGCTCCAGCGTTTTGAGTTTGGCGGTCAGGTTCTTTTTGCGAACTTCCAGCCCTTTGAGCATTCTGCGCGAAATATCGCCGCCTTCCATTTGCAAGGTATCCAGATCACGCTCTGTATTATCTAATTCTGTCTGAAAGATGCGCTGCTGGATCTGCGGGGATTGCGGGATCTTGCCAAACTGGTCATGCGTCAGGATGATGCAATCCCAGTTGTTATTCTTGATCTCGTGGAACAGGCGGAGCCGTTTGTCCGGCGTAAAGTCATTTTCTCCGGGTGCCAGTATCCGGGCCTTGGGATAGGCTTTTCTATAGGTTTCTGCAATCTGGTTGACATTGGCTTTGAGCGCCAGAATCATGGGTTTATGCACGATGCCCAGCCTTTTCATTTCCTGTGCGGCTACGATCATCGTCAAGGTTTTGCCCAACCCAACTTCATGATCAATCAGCGCGCCCCGGTTTTGCACAATCCGCCAGGCTGCGTTCTTCTGTGAGCTGTAGAGATCGTCAATTCCGAGTGCCTTTTTGTCCAGCCCCGGGAAGGTCAGGTGATCGCCCTTGTATTCCCGCAACACATAACAATTGAAGGTATCATTGTATAGCCTTTCCAGGTATTGTTTTTCATCCGCAGGCAGGTCACCGAGCCAGCAGACAAAGCCATTACGAATCTGTTCGATCTTCTGGTGCGCCAGCTGGATAGCCTCGTTATCGGGATACCGTTTGGTCTTCCCGCCGCCAAGCGAAACCTCGTAGCTAAAATAAGGGCTCGTATTTTCCAGCGCATGCTCCAGCAGTGTATAACCATAAGTTCTGCGACTGCTTTCTTTCGGGCTAATGGCAAACTCCCGGCTGATTTTCAGGTTGCTGCCTTTAGTGCTAACTTTGAAGCTGTCACCGGAATGCAGGTAAGTAATAGTAACGGGCAACTCAAAGAAATCACTGGCGAAGCGCTCGTAATAGCTTAACGGAAACCAGCGTTCACCAAGATTGAAATCCAGTAATTCAAAAGGAATCCGATCAGGCTGCACCCGGCTGATCTCCCCTAAACTGTGCTGCAGGTGCGGATCACCCGGATTTTGACTAATCCGTTCTTCCGCAATAGCCAGCTTTTCAACGACATTTCCCGAAAGATACTGATCAATAGTTTCCCATTCCCGGCTTTGCGGGTTCAGGCAGATATGGCTTTGCAGGCTGATGATGGCTTCTTCCGGGTTCAGACCAGTAGCCGCCCCGATAAAGCTGAGATCAACGGATCCTTTTTCATTGAGGCAACGCGCGAGCGCTGATACGGGATCATCCGTTTTAAAAGCCTCCGTGCTGCGAAAAACCGGGCCGCTCAGAATATCTGCCGGTTTAAAATCGGCACCCTCCTTTTTCTCCATAGAAGACAAGAGTTTGAAGCCGAAAATTTCGTCGGTCAGGATAAGGTGGCGGTTAGCCGGGCGATTGAGTTCCCCATATTGCTGCGTGAACCAATTATACGCTTCATTGAGCTCGCGGCGGAAGGACGGATATTCGGTTTGGGCGGCAGCCTCTGTTTCTGATAAGGCGAGATAAGTATCCCGCACACGGATATAGCGCTCGTAAAATATCGCGTCCTTCTGATTCGCCAGTGGTTCGAAAACCGCCTGCGTACGTGTCTCATTGATTTGACGAATAGTGCCTGTTTTGCCATCCAGGCTGACCAGGCTACCTTCCCGGTGAAAGGCATGGAGCGCCCGGTAGTATTCTTCGGCGTTTTTATTGAAGCCGAAAAATTGCTTCAGGCTCTGATCGCCCTCGAAATAAAAATCATGGTTGAATCGTTGTAGCGAGGGCACTAATTTGGGTAGTTCCTGGTTAAGCAGATTACCATTCAGCCAGTTGTTTGGGACAATTACGCCCGCCACGTTGACCACCAGCTTATAGAGGTATTGCTTACTGCTTTGCTGTTTGGCAGTCAGGAGTACCGCGATCTCGTGTTGCGGTTTATCTTTTGTCCGGATCGTACCGATCAGCCGCGCGGTAGCTTTAAGCACATTGGCTTCATCGCTCTCGCGGATGTAGTCCATTGCCCGGTTGCCGTTTTCCGCGGGGGCAGTATCGAAAAGGCCCAACTGAACACTGACCTGCGTAATCGAACTTTCAGGCATTGGTAAATAGGTAAGCGAAGGCTTTTCTTCGGGTGTCTGTTGTTCCTTTAGTGATGCCAGGGCGCTTTGGAAAGTCTGGAGGTTGAAATTCGAACCTAATCCGTCCGTCAAATTTTCCCGGAGTTTGTCAGCAATAAGATTGATCTCTCCTTGCTGCCAAACTACTTGATGTGCCTGCCCGTATTGTGTTCTTCCGGCTCTGACGGTATCACCGGCAATGATGCGTTGCTGTTCATCATGGATAAACTCGTTTACGTGGTATTTGCCGAATTCATTTTCTTGCTGCATCGTTTCAATCAGCAGCATTTCGTCAATACTATAGGATTCTTTCGCCGTACGCTTTTGTACAATCAGCAGATGGCTTGGCGCTTCGGTATTCCCCGTATCCTTCATCAGGTTATCGGGCATAACGGTTACACTCATAAAATCAGCACGATCGAACAGATAGCGTCGGGCTTCCTTGTTGGAAGGGCTGTTTAAAAAAGCATCTGTGGTAATATAAGCCAATATGCCGCCTTCAGCCAGCTTATCCAGACCCTTGGCGAAAAAATAGTTATGGATCTTACCGGAGATAGCCAGGTCAGGGAAAGCCGGGTCAAAGATCCGGAAGCTTCCGAAAGGTATATTACTTACGATGAGATCATGCTGCCCGTTTTCCCGGTTGTCCGTATCTTCCAGTCCTTTTATTTGAACTTTTACAGGAACCGGCAGGGTTGCTGCTAATGCCTTCAGCACCATACCCGTGACGAAATCTTTTTCCACTGCGGTAACCCGTTCCGTTTCCGGGAAGGCCTTAATCAGTTCGGTGATAAATATTCCCGCGCCGCTACTGGGTTCATAGGGGTGTTTGGGGTGAATACCCTGATCTTTTAAAACCCGGTACAGGGTTTGAGGTATGATTGCCGGCGTATAATAAGCCGTCAGGACGCTATCCCGGATAGATTGAACGGCAGTTTTATAATCAGCGTCGCCCAGGCCGTCTTTCAATAGCTCGTGGAGCTCCATGATGGACGGGTACAGCTTCAGATCACTTTGGGAGGCGTTGCGATCGATCCATTTCTGTTTTTCGCCTGCCGGGAACATCACGGCTTTCAGGCCGCCGAAACCGGAATAAGCCTGCAAAGCCGCCTGTTCTTCCACTTTTGGAGTGATCCCGTCCCGGTAGTCCAGCGCAATCCTGATCGCCCTGATATTATCCCTTAACTTTTGAAATTGATTGTAAGCCATCTTCCCGCACTTATCTTTTCCTAAATCTTTGCTTTACCTTCCGAGGTATTCAGCAATCATGCCCATGACCGCGTATTTCAATTCTTTACTATCTTCATTTTCTTCTCCGAAGCCGAATACCTCGAAGATGGGTTCACAGGCACCGATGAGGTTGATGATCTCGTAGGTCAGGATGCCGCTCGAACTCATCCGCTGGTAGTCTGTCTCAAATTCTCCGTCCAGCAGCGTCCGTACATATTCAAAACGGGACGGCCTTAGATCCCTGGTCAGTTCCTCCATACACAAGGCCTCGACAACATATATCGGCCGGTTTTCCGCCTGCAATGCCAGGCACAGTTCCATGACCGAATCCACCTTATGTTCCAGGTAATGACTCAGCCGGTGATCTTCCTGCAGGGAGATCAACAGATCCAGGTGGTTATGGATCAGGTAACTATGCAGTTTGTTAATGAGTTGCTCTTTCATGACTATATGCCGAAAAATGATTTGATAATGGTGGCAACGACCACTAAAAAGATGCAGGAGCCGAACCATGCCGCTGCTACCTTACTGGTATCCTGGTCCCCGCCATTCCATTTCTGGTAAACCTTGACCGCCCCGATCAGGCCGACTATCGCGCCAATCCCGTACATCAGGTTTGTTCCTGATTCGAAATAACTGCGAACCTGGGTATTCGCTTCATTGATACCCGCATTTCCGTCCTGGCCTCGTGCCGTCTGATTAATAATCAGGGCTGATAGCAGCAACAATCCCATTTTCAGGGATCTTCCCTTTAACTTTCCACTCCACTTTTTCATCTTCACTTATCTTTTCGTTAAAAATTCTGTTCAAAGACTTTCCAGTCCCACTCCGCAGGCACCTGTGGAGGAGGTTAGGAAAGTGCTGTCGCCTGTGTCCCGCTTTCTGTTTTCCTCATTGGTCTAATGGGTCGGGCAGCGCGAGCGGTAATAAATTGTCACCTGTCTTTTAGTTCCGGCGAACCCGCTCCCGGCTTATCGCCGGGATGGGGCCGGAAAGGGCGCTGCCGGCTAATCGCTCCACCACTGATCCACCTCGTCTTCGGTTAGCCCGGCAACGCCTGTTCGTTCGCATTCGGTCACGACCTGCTCATTGATCGCAGGCCGGTACGGTGAGGATTTCAAGGTTATATGAGCCCTGAAAATTTCTTTGAGTTGCAGTATGAGGACATCCGGTGCGTAAGGCTTGTTTGAAGCGGGGGCAACGCACTTTTTCACCCACTTGATCAGCTCATCGGCTTCCTTTATATCATTGTCCGGATAAATTTCTTCGCCATAGCTTACCTCCTCTGGTAAGCCGTCGACCGGCGCATTTCGATCCCGATGGGAAAACGTCTCCTTTACGCTTTCTCCCCCATCCTGCTTAAATGGATGACTAAACAGTTTTTTAATATCTTCTGCATAGAAACGAATACCTATGTAGACATAATAAATGACCAGCAGCAGTATTGCCGCCTCGAAGTAACTGGTCCATGACAGGTGATTTAACATGATTCTTTTTCTTTGTTGGTTTGCGTTTTCACTAATTCTTTGCTCACTTTCAACTCGATAGCCCGAGCCTGTTTGCTGATACAAAGGAACTGGACAAGCCGTTGCGATACAAGTCCAACTTATTGCAGTATCCTTTTTGTATCCTTGTATCCACTTACTAATCAGATATTTAAATTTCATTATTTTCTAAAAAACTGTATTGAGCCTGAAAAAGTCTCACGTTATTCTGGTACGTTCTCTTTGCCGCTGAAAATCAATATTGGTTGGAATCACCCATATTGGAATGAGTTATTCCCGAAAAAAGGTCCGGGAATAAAAAAGTGGCTTAAAAATTAAATCGTTTTGTGTAATGCTTTAATTACAACTAAAAATATTGGTATCCAACTTTAGCCTTGAAGCATGATGCCGGTCGACGATTTGCTGGTTAGTTTAGCAACAGACCTCGAATTGTTACCTTGGGACGGCGACGATAACGAGCAAGGGCCATACGATCCACACGCGCAGCAGATGACACTCGTTAACTTTGACATTCATCAAAACCCGAAGGCATTGATGAATGTAATTTATATGCGACGATCAGACCGGCACTCATTTATTATTTGGATCAGGCAGCGCGATATTTGCGTATTGAAGGCGCTGACTTTATCATTTGTATAGATACGCTGGTCCTTAAATATGAAATGCTGATCCGTAGTTTCTTACAACACTGTGGGGTTGCAACAACTGTGATCGATAGTCCAGGCGGAGAATCCCGGGGAAAACTATTGCCCGAATTGCTTGATAAACTACCGCAAGACCGTTTTGATGAAAAAGACAAACAACTAATCCGACACATTTATACAAAAAATGGATTGGACCTTCGCAACAATATCGCCCATAGCTACCTGGCACCAAAAAGCTATACGCTGGAATTGGCTGATACTGTAGTATGGCCAATCATTCGGCTGGGGCAGTATACCGCGTCTGATCAACCGGAGATAAATTTGTAATTATAGCCTGTCTGGAGCCGTTTGCATCTTTTTGCCGGCAAGATTGCTGATCTTCCAAAGCTGATAATTCAGATTGTACAGTAATTTAGAGGCTTTGCAAGCGCGCTCCAGAAAGTCCGGCCATTTATTATCCATGGGCCATTTGATTATTAGCTCCCCTAAGTTAAGATTGTTTCTGTCAGGCGTAGATGTGTTCATTTCCTCCATTTGAAACAGCATAAAATGACGGATCAATTGAAAAGCGGTGCTGGTTTTATTTCCAAAAATGGCCGTTCCTTTGGCTTCAGGCGATCGCCCCCGGTAAATTCAAACGCTCCTAACATTTTAAGTTCTCTCAAAGCCGCTCAAAAATCATCGGTCATATAGCGCAGATTTTCCGAATGGATGATATAAGATTCCAAGTAGAAATTATTGTGGGTCACTCCCCAATGAAAGGAAAGATCCTTCTTTTTCGAGCGTAAAAGCAAATACTGGCTGAATACAGTGTTGAGCAAAGGGACGTATCCCATTCATCTTTAAACTGGCCATAAGCAAAGAAATTGCTGGCTATGCGGATAAGCAAGTCATTGGCCTGGAAAAAAGTCCGTTCAGCTTCTTCCTTTACTACAGATCCGGGCTCATACTGTATGGACAAATGCGCTCCCAGTTGGCGCTCCCAGCAATCAAAGTTTACATGTCTTTTGTCTATAAGTTTTTTTTTTAGCAATCATGATAAAGTCAGGTTTCGAATTGCTAAGCTAAGGTACTTCTGCAAGCAGGCAATGGTGAAAATTAATAAGTTTATGTTGTATAAATAATTCCATGGGACCCCCACCTGAACATTTCCCATTGCCGCAAGTTCATGTTTCATTGTTGAAAGTGCCTTCGCATTTCCCATTGCGTCATCAACCGGATGACAAGTATTAGTTTTACGAAAGATGGTTGAATTAAAATAACCAATCGCACTATTATAGTTTTTTATATTATTTTATATTAACAACCGCCACTATTTTAATTTTTATTAAAAATCTAAAATAAGCGCTATCTTTGTTTTAGTTATTAGAATTATGAAAACATTCGATCCGGGTAAATATATTAAACAGGGTTACTACAAAAGCTTCCAGCCGAACCTCATTAACCGGGAGTGGCAACTGGAGGATATGGAAGTCATTAATTTATTGAGCCAAGCCGACAGACAATTGGGGCGGCTCGATATGTATTCAGAATACATACCCAACATTGAACTCTTCATCAGTATGCACATTGCTAAAGAAGCCACCCAGTCCAGTAAGATCGAAGGCACGAATACGAATGTGGAAGAAGCTTTCCTGGATCGAGAAGAAGTGTCACAGGAGAAACGGGATGACTGGGAGGAAGTTCAGAATTATATTCAAGCGATGAATAAGGCGATCTCCTTATTGGATGCCCTTCCTTTCTCGTCTCGCCTGATCCGAGAAACCCATAAAATATTATTACAGGGAGTCAGGGGCGAGCATAAACAGCCGGGAAGCTTCCGAACAAGCCAAAACTGGATAGGCGGCGCCTCCATCAACGACGCTACGTTCATTCCGCCCGTACACACCTCCATTCCGGAATTAATGTCGGATATTGAAAAATTCGCAAATGATGAACTCAACAAATTCCCGGAGCTGCTAAAAATCGCTTTGTTGCATTATCAGTTTGAAACCATCCACCCTTTTTTAGATGGTAACGGCCGTGTCGGAAGATTAATGATCACGCTTTATCTGGTAAGTAAGAACATATTAAAAAAACCGATCTTATACCTATCTGACTTTTTAGAAAGAAACCGCGGACATTATTATGATAATTTAATGATGGTTAGAGAAAAAGGAAACCTTAACCAATGGCTTAAGTTTTTTCTGGTGGGCGTAATAGAAACAGCCAAGAACAGCATCCAAACTTTTGATGGCATCCTGCAGTTACAAAAACAGATCGACAGCAAAATTCAATCATTAGGCAGTCGCGCAGGGAATGCTCAAAAGATCATGCATTATCTTTACCAAAAACCCGTTATTCATGCGCAAAAAATAGCGGAAGTAACCGGCCAGTCACCTGCAAGTGGTTATAAATTATTAGCCGATTTTGAGCGCTTAGGTATACTCGTAGAGGTGACCGGCGGCCAAAGAGGAAAACTATATGTATTTAAAGAATATCTGGACTATTTCAAATAATTGTGACACTACTTTCGACTTGAATGAGGCAGTTCCCGCAGCTCCGCGATACCCAAACTAATGGTGCCTCTTTGCTTTTAAAAGCATATTATCAATACTTCGTTGTTCGATTTTTGCAACTTTGTTTCCGAAAGAGCTGCTTCTAATCTCCTGATGCGCTCCTCACTTTCTTTTTTTATAATTGGAAAGGTGAGCACCTGGTGAGCAGGTAAATAACAAGAATATTGACATTCAAAAACGGCCGGTTATGCGAAATTCTCCATTCCCTCCAGAAATTAACATGAGCATTTAGTAGTGCTATGTATGCATTTCGAAATCATTTGGAAAGGTTAGTACTCACGTATTTTTTGAATCAGCTTTTCAAGAGCTGCGATAGCAGTCTCCTTATCACTTTCTTCCGGGTGATAAGAATTGCTGCGCATACTGTCCCATGACAGCTCTCTTTTATGTACGGTCGACAAAAACGGAACTATGCTTTTAAATACCGTGCTCAGGGAACGGGCGACAATCAGTTTTGTATCATCTGCTGCTTTTAAAATTATTCCCAACTGGTCGACACTTAATTTACAGATTACTTTAAACATTGCTAAAGTTGGTGTTACCTGTTGTTTGGGAGGTGCCATCATTTCCGGAAAATAAGCTTTGTATCTTTTTTCTATCGTATGGGATAGTTCATTCAGGTAGCTGATGATGGCGTTTCCAGCCGTCTTTAAAATACTGTTATCGGGATAATGATCCTGATTAAATGATGCCTGCCGCTTCAGCAGCTGTATGGCCTCCGTATACTGTTGCAAAACAGCCTTCTTTTTCTTGGTTGAAAAAAGCCAAAAGGTATGGGCCCTCAAGTTGCTAATTACCCGGTGCACTTCCATCTCAAACTGATTTTGCAGACGGTTCAGTTCATCCGCATCCAACTGGTCGGCACCACCTTTAATGGGGTTAAGTGTTAATTCGGTTACATCATCCAGCCATGCAAAGGGATAATGTTCGGCGAACGCAGATCTCTTTCTCATATCTTTCCTTCATTGAAACCATAAATGAATTAAAGGCTGGCTTGATTTGCCATACCTGTCTACATCTCTTTTCCGATCAAACGGAAGGCAAAGATGTAAATACCGGTCTTTACTGAAAATGAGGATTTTACCCTATTTTTAAAGAATAGGTAAAATTCCCTATCCGAAAATCCAACTGAATTTAAACTCTATTGAAAAGTTTGTGGAGTAGGGCTACTTTATTGCTGACCCGCGACTTTTCATAAATATTCTGCATATGATTGTCTACCGTTTTCCCGGCGATGAACAACTTCTCTGATATCTGCTTATAAGTCAACCCCTGCCGGATTAATAATACAATTTCAATTTCACGATTGGTGAGCCGGTAAGACTTGCACATCTCCTCGAACACTTCGATTCCACCATCATGATTCCCGAGCTCCAGCAAACGTAAGTATTCTACGCGCGCCAGCTTAACCGACCGCCAGATGAACAAAAAAGTAATCCCGATGATGCCGGTGTTTGTGCAAAGCACTTCTACAAGCTGGCTGCTTTCCACCAGTCCAAAAAAGGCAAGCGACGCCCACGGTGTAATAGCCACGTACATGGCAATTTCCGCCGTGTACTGATGGATATTCCTTTCTTTCTGATGCTTTTTCCTGATCGCCTGGTACATCACCCAAAGAAGCACCATGGCGTACACGAACGGAAGAATCATGCCAAATTTGATATCAGCATCCAAATCACCGTTGATAGCATATATGACCACGAAAAATATCAGATAGGGAAGTATGAGAAACAGCGGAACACCGAAATATGCATGCCAGCGAAGAGTCGCTAGGTCGAATGCTTTATAAAAGTAAAAAGGAAAATAAGATGCCATAAAAAAGCCACTGCCATAGGCGACCATCATTTGAGTAGCGATTGGAATGTCGATCTTGGGATCTGGAAAAAGGCCACCGGTTATATTGTAAAACAGCAGCAAGGCCAGTAAAATCAGGTACCACAGCCGGTTCTTGTCCTGCGGACGAAACAAATAATAGAAAAGCTGCAACAGGAACATTCCCGCTTCGAGCAAAATAAAAATAAATGTAACGAAGTGAATTTGTGTACCAAAGACCAGCATATCTTATGATTTATCCGGCTCACGTTTTAAAAAGTACAATGGGTAACCAAGATCAAGCTGATCGTATGCCTTAAATTTGAAACGCTCATACCAGGGCAGGTTTTCCAGGGTTGATGTTTCCAGATAGACCGGAAGTTGTCTGCCATTGGATGACCTAATAATTTCATCCAGCAATTTACTGCCAATCCCCCGATGCTGGGAAGCTGTATCCACACCGATAAACCAGAGGTAAGTCATCGGCTCCTTTGGCTGCTTCCCTTTGATTTTGATCTCCCGGTTGAGAGCTTTTACCATTCCGCTTAATCCAATGGCCTGAACAATTAATTTCAGGTCCAGCCAAATCGAAAGGATTGTCGTACGTTTTTGCTGCGGAAAAAGGATCAAAGCAGCTGCCTGATCATCGTCAGCTAACCACACTTCCCCAAATTGAAAACACATTTCAAAGGAATAATCCATCAATGCACGAATGCGCTTCATCTTATGAATATCCTTGCAAACGATGTAATTAACACTTTGATTTTCTTGAAAGGATGCTGTCAGTAATTCTATTACCCTCGTTTTATCCTCATGTGTTGCTTTAACCATACCGATGATTTTACTTTTTACGCACCTGCTAATTTAATTCGGAAAAAACATTTTATTGATCCTGGCGACCATTTTCAAAAGTATTTCCCTGACCGCATAAGCGGTGAACTGGTCAGCGGTATAATATAACCGGTTTATACTTGTGCATGATATTCTTTCCTGTTTTTTAGCAATGAAATGGCGGGAAAAGAATTTCATGATCGCTGCAATATTCTTTATGGCGAAACAGCCTTCCTCATACATCAGCCTGACGAACAGTGCCAGCTGCGCTACTGTCAATTTTAATTCAAGTCTTTTTCGCAATTCACCATCCGAAATCTCAGGTGGAAAGGTTTCGTGCCTGATCAATTCGTTCAGCCATTTCGCCAGTTGGATGTTAACTGGCTGTGCTTTGCAATCGCAGCCCCTATTCAGTACGACCTGCATAGACTTCAAATACAGCAATTGCTTGTTTAACATGGGTAGCTGATCCTGAGGCCGTAGTGTTGATTTTCTGGAAACAATGAATTCCTGATACCACTGACAGAAACCACCATGGTTGAAATTCATGTAAAACAATACCTCGGTTACGCTGTGCGTCAGATCGCGGCTGTCGATATAGTCAATGGCGACGGAAATCGTTTCTTCAAAAGTAAAAAAGTACTCCGCCGCCTGATAGGTGATTGGCGCAGATAATTCCGTCGATATCATCGTCGCCAGGTAATCGAGCAGGCAGGTCCGTAAATTTCCATCCAATTCAACGGTTAATAAATTCGCACTCAGCTGCTCTGCCTTGTCGGCCAATTCCTTTCGAACTGCGGGAATAACTGCATCTGGAAGCTTGCCACCCTCATTAATGTAACTATGGAAGTATTGGATTTGAAAGTTCCTCAGATCCAGAAGACAATCAAGCAGGAAAACCAGTAATTTAAGAGACGGCGGTGTTTGCTGAACAGCTGCTTTCCTGGATTGGTCAATCTGAAGATAAAGCAGATCGGCCAGCTCCAAAACAACTTGTTGTTGATGCCTGGTAAAACGCCTGATGACTTGATCTTTCGCCTGACTGAATAACAAATCAGTCCATGCCTTCTTAATCCTTTTACAATCTTCCGCAATCCGGTATTCATGCTCGGACTGGTAATCAGCGGATCGGTCATCGTTGCTCTGGATATCCGACCAAAACGTAACAGCCAATTGCGACAGTAACATCAGCTCATCCTTTAACATAACAAACCCATTTAACTCATTAATAGCTCAACACCCAAATGCTTATGACCGGAGCGTACTCCTGCGGTTAGGCAAATACGTTTGCCCGCTAACTGTGGTCAGGACGGTTATGGTCGTATTGGTAGGATCAGTTTCTCCTGCTGTGGTCTCTGAGCTGTTTACACCCGACGGACCGTTATAGCTATACAACCTATTTGTCTCTTTTTTGAAATTTTTTGCCTTTAAATTTTTCATACAGGTAACTTTTCGCTCAAATTAGGAGTAGAAAAGAAAGCGTGGCAACTTTGTTACACGCACGACAGTTTGTGGTAGAAAGACTACCGCTCATGACATTGACATTACAATTCTATATGGTGGTTTTGTCGAATTTAGATTTGCGTGTGATCCTGAAGCACATCTTTGGGTGGTGTATTTTTATTGCCTATGAAACCTTATTTGTCTGGTTGAGCACCGGAACTAACTTTCCATTCTTCGACTATATCTTTTATTACTCGCTAAACATTTTACTGTTTTATGCTAATGCCCATCTGGTATTGGAACACACGATCGCTTCATCCAAAAAATATGTACTGATACCGGGCTTGATGCTGGTGGAGATGGTTGTATACCTGATTATAAAATATATTCTTGACTATTTCCTGGCCGCGAAACATCATGCATTTACAAGCCAGCTAATTTATATCAATCGCTTTTTGGTCCTGAATATATTCAGGGGAATTTATTTCATTGGATTCAGTACCTTATACTGGTCCATCATGAGAACGATTTTCGTATCCAGAAAGGCCCACGAAACGGAAACGGCGCAACTAACAACTTTAAAGCAGAAAGCAGAGGTAGAAAGGAACCTGGCAGAAGCGATGAACGCCTATCTCCAGGTACAAATAAATCCTCACCTACTTTTCAATACCTTGACTTTTATCCATAATACTTATTATAAGCATTCCCAGGATGCATCGCAATGTGTACTCTTATTGGCCGACATTATGCGCTTTTCCCTGGAAGAAGTAAATGTTAACGGCAAAATATCATTAGATAAAGAGATTGACCAAATCCGGAATTTCATTGAACTCAACCAGCTTCGGTTTGACTATGATTTGCATATCGATTTTCAGTCCGAAGGGGATTTTGAAAGGATCGAGGTGATCCCGCTCATTTTATTAACGCTGACCGAAAACATTTTCAAGCATGGTTATCTTAAAAAGAAAACGGAGCAGGCCAAATTGCATATTTCCGTCAATAACCAGTATGAACTGACATTTCACAGTTGGAATCTGAAAAGACATGAGACCGGGCATAAACGCAGAAGGTCAATTGGGATAAAAAATGTAATTAAGCGTTTGGATTATGCCTACCAGAATCAATATAAGCTAATAATTAATGATGAAGAGGATAGCTATGAATTGGAATTGAGGATACACCTATGAATTTAAGATGTTATGTTGTAGATGATGAATTTCACGCTGTTGAAATGCTGATCGAGTATATTGAAAAAACTGACGGATTGGAATTACAGGGATTTTCAACCAATCCCCTAACGGCGTTGAATGAAGTGACAGGGGCAAATCCTCCGGATATTACCTTTCTCGATGTTGAAATGCCAGAGCTATCGGGCATGGACTTCGCAGGACTGGTCACTTTGCATACCACGATCGTGTTTACCACCTCTTTTCAGGAATTTGCACTTGAAGCTTTTGATAAAGAAGCCTTCGATTTCCTGCTGAAGCCGATCAGCTATGTGCGGTTCCGGAAATGCATACAGCGCATCCAGCGCATCGGTATAAATGCGAAAGCCCAGCAGCAGCAAGAGCGGGACTTCTTTTTCGTGAAGTCTGAAATCAAAGGCAAAATGATTAAAGTAAATATGGCGGACATTCTATTTGTAGAGGGTGCGCAGAATTACATCAAAATTCATTTGATATGGGGCGAAATTATGCCCTATCTGACCATTAACGAAATCGGACAATACCTGCCTGAAGAAGAGTTTTCGCGGATACACCAATCATTCATTATTAACAACAAGCGTATAAAGTCTGTAGAACAGACGAGAGTGACGCTGGAAAATGATTTGAGCCTGAACCTGGGTCGTTATTACAAAGATGCATTCCTGGAAAAAATGAATGAGTTACTGCTAAAATCCAGAAGGAGGTATTAATACTTCCTTTTGCTGATAGCCCTTACGGCTAATTGATGTTTGTACAGGCAGTAGTAGACGATCAGTTCCTGGTTACGCTGCCGGTCTACAAACAAACGGTTCAAATGCATGTGTACCAGGTCGGCCAGTAATTGAGTGCTCCGCTTCGAACTGAAAGATACTGTCGCCTTAAACAGCAGCGCAATCTTAAGCGCATATTGATCTGCCCAGACTGTCATTTTCAATGATTTATAATATTTATCATTGCTCAGCAACCCCTTGATTTCTCCCTTTAATTCCCTGAATTTTTGATCCAGGTCAATTTTTAATAATTTGTCCGAAGAAAATTCCGAGTAGAATGTGTTAACCATTTGCTCCAGGAAAATGATTTGCTGGTTTATTTCCGGCATAAAAATATTAAGCAGGTCTGCTATTGAAACAAAGGCAAGACTGTGATAGGAATAGGAAAAAGTTTTATTGCCTGCCGCCTGAATATAATAAAGTACCAGATTGCTGCTGCCCTGGAAAAAATCCTCAACCAGTTCCATAATCTCTGCGCTATATCGTTCCATTTCCCTGCGATAGGTGTCTGCCTGATATTCCCGGATTAGATGATAATGCACTGTTTCCTCAAGACGCTTCTTCAAATTGACCAAAACGGGACTAATTGCATGCTCTTTTACCTTCAACCGCAGGCGGAGGTGGTACCCGGAATCGCGGTAGCGTACAAAAAACCAGGTCAATAAATCGCTCTTGTCAAATTGCTTTAACACAGGCAGCAACCTTTTAATAAGTATGTCATTGGCAATCGCCGGTGCACAGTAGAGTTTCAAATAAAGCCATGTACTGCCTAAGATATACTCTTGTTTAATTTTGCTTTTGTCAGGAAGATCAGGCGTTATCGTCCCGTTATAAGCGGTTTCCTTTTTGTACAGGAAGCCTATGAATTGGCTGATCAACGGCATCCCTTCACTGGTAACAGTTGACACAGCTGGCATAAAAAACTCCTGCAAAACGGCTTTGTCCATGCCGTTTAGGCAATCCAGTAAAAAAGCAACGTCATCTTCCCGGTTAAGGTTGAAAACAAGTTGCTGATCGAATTTGCTTAATGCGACGACCGCCGGCAACTTTAATTTTTCCATTAGCATATAAAATTTCGCTACGGTTCCTTTGTCACTGGTGCCTTTGACCGACTTCAGATCTTCAGGTGTCAGATGCCAAACTGCCGCTGAAAGTATGGTTTGTTTATACACCACCCGTGGATAAAAAGCCATGCCCGGAAAATAGGTTTCCAAATCAAAGGAATAGTTACTTTGCAGGCCCTGGTATTGCAGATCACAAAGAAAACGAAAGGGTGCCAGGTTGTTCCGAACGTAATTGTAGGCCGATGTCAGTCGCGGAACGACAACCTTTTTCAGTCTCCTGGATTCCAAAACAAGTTCGTCGCCGGCTACCGAAATCCACAAATCAGTCAAGGGAATTTGATTCTCAAGAGGTAAGGTAGAGATTGCATTGATTAATATTTCATAATCGTAGATGTGTTGTCTTCTGTTAATGTTGTCGGCGTGGGTATCTGAAAGCTGCCCGATGTCTGCAAAAACAACACATGGACTCGCTTCTTTTTCCTTTCGGGCAAGTTCCAGGCTTAGGTCATGGATTTGTTTACTAAAAAGGGTAAAACGTCCGATTAAGGCTGTGGCAGAAGCTCCGCCGGCTGTTTCGATATAAATCCCATTTTCCAATACCCTGAACACCACGGGAAGGGTCGGTGGCGATTGTAAAGATTCTTCAGCCTGAAGACCCGACAAATCACTTTCGGATAACATGATTGGATCTTTATTGGCAACGTTTTCATTCCATTTCTTCAACAGTAACCTATGGGTTGAAGACCATTCTATTAATACTTTACGCCTTTGCTGTGTAGTAAAATTGATATCCCGCATAAGATCCGGCTCAGCACCCGGGAAAATAAGCGGACCGTATCCAATACCAAGTTCCGGATCGATGGCCTGCACAAGTAACACTTTTTGCTTATCATACCTGTTTTTAAAATCACTAATAAATTGTTGAAGCATCGATGCCTGTGCTGGTTGAGCCAAAATATTCAGTGCTTTAAGACCGTCGAGAATGTGAGTTTGATGGCGATTGTCAATTTCTCCCGATACAACTTTTCTTTCCAGCCCGGCATAAAAAACCTGCTTCTCTGCGCGTTGGCCCAGGTTAGATAATAACTCGTTTATTTTGGCAGAAATTTGGATTAAATTCCCGACATCCGAATTTTTACTAAGTGACAGTTGATTGTACAGATTGATCAATTTTTGCTTAAAAACAGAGGCCGGGAAACCCGGATGTTGTAAAAGTCTGGTCAAATAATCTTCACCCACGATATTGGACGCCGTATCCGGCAAAAAGATGGTTGCATCAATGAGAAAATTCAAATAATCCCTGGCCGTTTCCCGGTCGCAGCCGGTTACTTCAATCATGAAAGCGATAATATCTTCTCCCCTCTTGTATACTGTTTTACAAAAACTGAACAGCGCAGCGTTAAGTGGATTGCTTTCAATGGATTCCAAATCAAAGGAAATCTTGCCTTTATCTGGTGAATAGGATGTTCTTATAAAGCGGAAGTCTTTGCCAGACTGATAAAGTGCAGGGTTACAGGTATACCTATTGTCAGAAATATCATAACCGTCTAAACCTTTAATTAACCGTAGGACGACTTTCTGGTCAAAATGAAGATGAAGTTCTCCATCTAATTTTCCGGCCAATTGGATAATATTATTTTCACCCCATTTCACAGGAGAAAAAGAGGAAAAGCTTCCGAATGGAGTCGGTCGAAAACTCATCCTATTATAATACCGCATCAGGCTTAGTTTCTCTCCAGCGTTCAGCTCATCAAATGCTTTGCCGAAAATTGCTTCAAATAACTGAGGACTGGCCAGGTATAATGCCGCTTTAAAAAGCTGATCTTGTATGATTGATGAAATTTTATCGGGTGAGTATTGGCTATAGCTGTAAACCGGGCTTCTGAGCAACAACTCCTGCAAAAAATAGTAATTATCCATCGCGCGTTTTTATTTAAAACTTATACGATTGTGACATTTATTATATCTAATAAAAAGTAAAAATAATGTGATCTAAGACTTTATTCCTTTATGACCTTGTGTATAGAAAATAAATCTCCTTAGATACGCACAGGCAAGAAAAAATTCAGTTATACCACCTTTTCAAAAAAATCAAAATCACTATCTACACAAATTGTTGAAAATAAATCCAATGAAGTATCGCTTGGATTAAAGCCCCTTTGAATAATCGCCAAACTTAGCCCCCTCGAATGTTCCGACACGGACTTTCTTTCTTCTTTTGCGTCCCTTATTGCCATAGTTGATATTTTAGATACTCCTGATATATAACAGTATCACTCGCTGATTTCAACCATCATAAAAACATATCCCTCTAACACAAACTGCGCAATTCGAATCATTTGCAATAATCGAAAACAAATTGCTTTGAAATCTGATAAAATATCACCTATCGCAGGTAAGACGAATTGGAAAAATGTTCCGGTAACTGCAACGAAGAGATTACGCCCTGAGCTTGGAAAATCGTATGTTTTAAAACAAAATCGGTACTGGTACCGCGATTTTCAAACAAGCTGTCATTTCTGCTGCCGTCAAAACGAATACTCAGGCGCAGCCTTCAATGATCCAACTGATCCTATTTTAACAGCAGAAGTATTTAGCCAATTTTGTCAATGATTGGTTATAATCTACCTCCTACCCGGCCTGCAGATAAAACAGGTTCGCTTCCGTTTTGCGCGCGTCGCGCACGTCACTACAGTTCACCCGTTTTATCTGCCCCGCGCAAGAACCCGCCCCTGGGCGGCCCACCCTGCAAGTCAAAAATGTACCCGCTATCGCTGGGAGCATTTTTCCCGCACCGCCCAAGGGTCGGGTACTTGCTAATCCCACTGAGTTGATATCTTTTTTGGAATTTAAATTTAAAAGAATAGCCCTATTTTTGGAGATCGAATCAACGCTATGTTTAACCCCTTTGAAAACATACCACAGAAAATAACTGATCTCATTTGGGCTGTAAACCAGGCGGACCAGAATTACCTGGATACTGCGGAACAATCTAAAGCAGCTGAGCTGGCGACCACGCTGCAGGACTTAGCACATCATTTAGGTCAATTTATTTCTCACCTCGATCTGCAAAATGAATTTGCTCGCTTAGGTATTTTGATCAGAAGCTTTGACGATGCCGCAAGGGTAATGGTCGCACTAAACACTTTAATTACAGACCGGTTGGAAGCAGATCCATCCGAAAAAACAAAAAAGCATATAGAGAAATTATTTTACATCTGTGCCGAAGTAGCCCGGATCCGGGCTGAATTTACAGCTAAAAAAAACAATACACCCAGATAATGAGGATCCCCTCTATGACCTAACACTTTCCCCGGATTGACCCTGTTAAAGCAGGCTTTGATCACATAGCATAATTTACCCCCGGATAAGCTTCATCTCTTAAAACTACCTGCCGCCAGACAGGTAGTTAAATAGAAATGCTTTGACTTTACTTATAATTCAGGTTTTTCATTTTTTCGCTGAGTTCCGTTAGTCCTGCTTTTTTCAGGCATTCGCCGGAGAATTGTTTCAGCTCTTCCACCGTTTCCTTAGGGATCAGTTCCAACAACCCTTGAGATTGCTCGTTGTCTTTGACCGTCAGCCCGCGCTCGATCACGCTGTTTAATAGTAAAACCGTTTTCCGGTTGATCTTGACATCGATCTTCACCGCCTCATTCATGCCAGGACTGCACAATAATGTTTCGTACACCTGGGCCATCACATTCGTTGCCATACTTTTAAATTTTAAAGGTTAATAAACGGCTGTAAAATTAACGTTTAGGTATTTTCCGATCCTCATCAAAATTTAGCGGGGATAGGTGAATGCCAATCCAGCTATCTAATTTCGCTTTTGGATAACTGAATGTGGATTTGATTTTGTGTGTAATGGACTTCAGCAAACAAGGGCTTACCCTGGCCCAAATCAGGGAACGTGATATGGTGGATTACCTGGCATCATTGGGCTACGAGCCGGACAAGCCAAGTAAGAATGGGATCGATTATTATTATCTCTCACCGCTCCGCATCGAGGGCGATCCAAGTTTTCATGTAAACCGGAAGAAGAACCAATGGTACGACCATGGCCTGGGAACAGGCGGAAATCTGGTTGATTTCAGCATGCGATATTTCAGCTGCACGGCGATGGAATTGCCGGACAAATTCTGCATTGACTTTCCCCTTCAACGGCCGCATCAACTGCCGCTTATCCAGCACCGGGAAATGGATGAAACCGAAAGCAAGATCATGATCACGGGCGAGCGGCCCCTCTGGTCATATACGCTTAAAAACTATCTACAAGAACGGCACATTCCGGTCGCAGTTGCCGAGCCGTTTTGCCGGGAGGTCACCTATGATTTAAATGGTCATTCCTTTTATGCCATCGGGTTTAAGAATGATGCAGGTGGCTACGAACTCCGCAATAAAATTTACAAGCAAAGCAGCTCGCCAAAGGACATTACCACGATCAGCAACGGGGCTAAAACAGTGCAGGTTTTCGAGGGCTTTTTTGATTTTCTAACCTATAAAACGCTGCACCAGGAGGTGCCGGAAACAGTTTATGATTTTGTTATCCTGAACGGGGCAAGCCTGTTTGAAAGAGCACGCCCGTTTATGGAGCAGCACGAGGACATTGGCCTTTGGCTGGACCGGGACACTACAGGTATGTCTTATACGAAATACGCCTTGTCGCTGAAAAAAGGTTATCGCGACGAAAGCGCTCTATATCCGAAACATAAGGACCTGAATGACTGGTTAACGAACAAGGGCGTGGCTCCTAAAAAGCAACTAAAGCATAAAATTATTTGACGCTTATATTTAAATGGTTAAGAAGCTACCGGATTACCAATAGCTGAAGAAAGATTGCCTCCGCCGCAATCGGCCAGATGTACGGTTGTGTTACAACCGGAATCTGGCCGCTCCTCTCCGAAGTCGGGGGCGGTGGAGAAAGTTGTTGTTTTTTGATGAATTGATACAAAGAAAGGGATAAGTGATGGAAGGAAAAAGACAGGCAAGGACACGGATTGTCCCGTTCAGGCTATTGCCTGATGAGTATGCTAAATTGGAAGTGAGCTGGAAGAAAACCACGGTCAGAAAGCTAAGCGAATTTATCCGCAGGCTCATATTTAATAAGCCAATTACAGGTTATGTGCGTAACAAATCATTAGATGAATTCATGGCGGAGGTGGTGCTGCTGCGTAAAGAATTGAATGCGATCGGTGTGAACTTTAACCAGGCGGTGCACCGCCTGCACACGCTGGATCACCTGCCGCAAATGCAGCTTTGGTTAAGAGGTTTTGAGCGGGATAAGGATGTGCTTTTCGGCAAGATAGAGGAGATCAAAAACAGGATCAATTTAATCAGTGACCAGTGGTTGCAGTGATCCATTCCAGCAGCAGCCTGCGCAATATCTTAAACTATAATGAGCAGAAGGTAAATGCAGGTCTGGCGGTCTGTCTGGAGGCGGCGGAATACCCGAAAGATGTCTGCGATCTGAACTTTTGCCAGAAGCTTTCCCGGCTGGAAAAGCTGACGGAATTAAACCAGCAAACCAAAGTTAACAGCGTACATATCTCGCTGAATTTTGACTCGTCTGAACAGCTTTCGGAAGACCGTTTAAGAGAGATCGCAGCGGTCTATATGTATAAGATCGGCTTTGCCGGACAACCGTATTTATTATACCAGCACAACGATGCTGGCCACCCGCATGTCCACCTGGTCACCACCAATATTAAGCCGGATGGCAGGCGGATAGAACTGCACAACCTGGGCAGGAACCAGTCGGAAAAAGCACGCAGGAAAATTGAGATTGACTTCGGTTTAGTGAAGGCAGAGGAAAGTCGGCAACGGGAAGCTTACCGGCTTAAGCCTGTCGATCCGCGCAAGGTGGTTTACGGCCGGGTAGAAAGTAAAAGGGCGATGGGGAATGTCATAAATACCGTTCTTAAAAATTACAAATACGGATCTTTGGCTGAGTTAAACGCGGTGTTGCAGTTGTACAATATTACGGCCGACCGTGGCAGTGAGGATTCCAGGATCTTCCGGCACCAGGGACTGGTATACCGCATCCTTGACGGGCAGGGCAACAAGGTAGGCGTTCCGGTGAAAGCTTCAGACTTTCACTTCAAGCCAACGCTCAAATATTTGGCGGAGAAGTTTGTAATCAATGCCACAGGCAGGGATCAGTACAAAGCAAGATTAAGGAACACCATTGACCTGGCTTTACTTGGCGGTGAGCTGTCCTTAACAGGTTTGATCGGGGCTTTACAAAAAGAGGGGGTTGATACCGTGCTCCGGCAAAACTCCGAAGGCGTATTCTATGGAATTACCTATGTAGATCACCGCAGCCGCTGTGTATTTAATGGCAGTGCAATAGGAAAGGCTTATAGTGCTAAAGCGATTTTGGAAAGATGTGCAAGCACGGGGGCCGATGAAAGAAAAATAAAAACCGTGTTAGGTGAAAAAGAACGGCTTGGCGGAACAGGTTCGAAAGGACAAGCACCGGGTTATGAGGCCGGGAAACAGGCGGCAAGTTCTTTTAATGCCGGTGAAACACCACCGGATATTAAAGGGCTGTCTGATGCCTTGTTGCAGCAGGAGGATCAGCCGGAACGGATGGATTGGGAGCTGAAACGGAAGCGGAAGAAAAAGAAGCGGCAGCGGATCGAACCGTAATACCGGCGAGTGAGGGATGATAATTTAACGTGAGGGAGATAAGATGCAGACAGGAGAGAATGATCAGGCCATGCGCAAGATCCTGGATATGACCAGGCTGATCAGTATAGCAGTTTTGGCTATACATTTTTATAAGGAGTGTTACGGCGCATTTGCCGGATGGCATTTGGCAGCACCACTATCGGACAGGATATTAAGCAATATTTTGCATACCGGCCTGTTCAGCAATTTTTATAAGTCCAAGCTAATCGCTTTAGGATTCCTGGTGATTGCGCTGATCGGCGTAAAGGGAAAGAAGGACGAAGAGCAAAACTTCAAGACGTCGGGCATTTACCTGTTGGCCGGGATTATTTTCTATTTTATCAGCGGCCTCATATTGCTGATAAAAGGAGAAATGAGCTGGACGGCTACCGGGTATATGGCACTAACTGCCCTGGGCTACCTGTTGTTCCTGAGCGGTGGCACCATGTTGTCCCGGATCATCAGAGACCGGCTGAAGGATGACATCTTCAATTCCGAAAATGAAACCTTCCCGCAGGAGGAACGGCTGATCGAAAACGAATATTCGGTCAACCTGCCGGCAAGGTATAAGCTCAAAGGAAAAACACGGAATTCTTACATCAATTATATTAATATGTTCCGGGCGCTACTCGTATTGGGTTCGCCCGGATCCACGGGTCCGGCAAAAGTTATTTCATTATCCGGCATGTCATCACGCAGCATATCCGGAAAGGCTTTGCCATGTTCGTTTATGATTTTAAGATGCCTGATCTCTCGGTCATTGCGTACAATACCTGGCTTCAAAATAAGGATAAATACAAGGTTGCACCCAAATTCTATTCGATCAACTTTGATGACCTTTCGCACAGCCATCGCTGTAACCCGCTTGATCCATCTGCCATGCTGGATATTACCGATGCAGTGGAATCGGCACGTACTATTTTGTTAGGGTTGAACAGGGAGTGGATCAAGAAACAAGGTGATTTCTTTGTGGAAAGCCCGATCAACTTCCTGACAGCGATCATCTGGTACCTCCGGAGATACAAAAACGGTGAATTTTGCACATTGCCCCATGTCATCGAGCTGATGCAGGTGGAATATGACGAGCTGTTTACCATCCTCCGCACACAAAAGGAGATAGATGTATTGATCAATCCTTTCGTCAGCGCCTATATGCGAGATGCTGTGGAGCAACTGGAGGGTCAAATCGCTTCCGCCAAGATCACGATGGCCAGGATCTCCTCCCCTGCCTTATACTATCTTCTGTCAGGCAATGATTTTACGCTGGATATCAATAACCCGAAAGCGCCAAAGATCGTTTGTATGGGGAACAATCCCCAGAAGATCCAGATCTATGGAGCAGTGCTGTCACTGTTTACGAATAGGTTATTGAAGATCATCAATCAGAAGGACAAGCTGAAATGCAGCCTGGTATTTGATGAGTTTCCAACGCTAACGACAGATATCATACCTACGATCAGCACGGGGCGGAGTAATTTAATTTCTACCTGTTTGGGTATTCAGGATGCAAGTCAGCTGCGCAAGGATTATGGCCGGGAGCAGGCCGATGTGATCATGAATATTGTGGGCAATATTGCTGCCGGACAAGTATCTGGTGACACGGCAAAACAGATCTCCGAACGGATTGGCAAGATTATGCAGGATCGTGAAAGCCTATCCATTAACCGCTCCGATACATCGATCAGCAAATCGAAACAGCTGGAGGCAGCCGTTCCGCCGTCGCGGATTTCATTGCTTAGTTCCGGCGAGTTTGTAGGCATGATGGCAGACAATCCGGATTGCAAAATTGAATTAAAGGCCTTCCATTGTGAAATCGTCAATGACCACGCGGCGCTGAAAAAAGAGATCGATGGTTACATGCCGCTGCCGGAAGTCCGGAAGATCAATGCTGCTATTGTAGAACGGAATTATTTGCAGATCAAGCAGGATATCTGGGATATTATTGAATCGGAAATGGAGCGTTTGTTGAGCGACCCGGCCTCTATGCATTTGGTGATTAAGAAAAGTTGATTTATACATGTGGCGGATAAAAACAAATCGCTTTTTAAAATTTGGATTATCTATGTGACCCAATTCTTGTGGAAATAATTCACCATATAGCCAAAAAAATCGAGCTTGGTCTGCCCGTTTTTACCAGCTATCGTTTGCAGCTTTTCATCTGTCTTCGCATGTCCGACTGATAAAGCTGTATCACCGGCTGGATGGTTTCCTGCGCGGCCTGGTCGTATTTGATCACTTCCAGGTTCCTGATCGAGCCCACATAGTAAACGAGGTTAACCGTCCTTTCTTTTTTAACGGTGTAAAAGTGAACTTCTCCAAATGCATCCGTTCCTGCTTTAGCATGTTGTATGCCCCTGACATAGCCATATTGATAGCCGCCAACGTGATAACGCGGGTTTAACAGCCATTCTTCATGCCCAAACCCACACTTGTTTTCAAATGGTATGTTTCGCTTTCCCTGGTTAGATTTTTTCCAGCGGTGCGGGCTGGTCAGCTCCCAATTGTTTTTATTTGACGTCAGCCGGGTAAAGATGGGTGCGCTTGCTCGCGGCTTTTTTTGAAGGACCACATATTCATAAATAAGCAGCAGCCGGTCGAAAGCATTCAGGATAAGCAAAACTGCCAAATTTACTCAAAATCGCACAAAAGTGGTGTGGATTCAGTACCATGGAATTCGCCTAAATGCATATCTATAGTGATTCCTATTGGTCCCTTTTCGAAGCAAATAGTTCCCGCCTTAAAACATATTACAGCATTTAGCTAGCCCTTACATTACGGTTTGGATTCGGATTAGGCTACATGAAAAGCAAATGCTTCAAATAGAAAATCTTGAGTTTTTTGAATTGAAAATACTTTTTTCTCAATGGTACCCTAACGATTAAGTTGAAAAATATCCTTAAATTCTTCGTTCTAAAGCCATATTAAATATATTTATCTGCTTTTGTTATAAATTTAACCCAACGAGATGTCATCAATTGCGCTGATGATTTTCTTCCATTCTTAGGAAAGTACTTCATGAGAAATATTTGTACCTTGTAAGATGAAGCGATAGTTTGACGACATTCTTTCAATGAATATAGCACTAATGTATTTTCACCAGACAGATACCGTTAAAACACCATGGATTGGCCATTGATTTTTCACTTATATTATTGAAATTTAATCGCATAAAGATGTAACGTATTGCGAAGATCATTTTCTCATCTTTGACAAAATTGGTCTGTGTCTCAACATTAATATTAATTTCTTGTACAATTCAACCTAAATGATAAAGCTAAACCGCCCCCAACGACCTGATCTGTTTAACTCATCGCGGATAGTAAACGAAACAGAACGCATCAAGGCTGCCTACAGTAGCCTGAGTCAAGAACGGTTAAAATTCAATATGACCTTGCTGATGCCGGTACGTGAGTATCTGGTGAACGCTGCAAATGGAAAATGTGCCTATTGTGAGTCCCGAATAGGCATCTCCGCCTCTGCGGATGTAGACCATTTTCGTCCGAAGGGCGGTAGCACTGGGTTTAACAATGAATATTCATCGGACCACTACTTCTGGCTTGCTTACGATTGGGAGAACCTGGTTCCGTCTTGCCAGATCTGTTCCAGGAGCAAGCGAAATTCGTTCCCTATAAAAGAAGGGCATAAAAGGGTTGCGCTGTTGGCAACGGGAACTGAACTGGAATTGGAACAACGGTTGCTGATCGATCCTTTTAAAGACGATCCGAAAAAAGCTTTTAAGTTCCTCCACGACGGTACGGTATCAGCGTTAAACGAACAGGGGGCCGCGACCATAAAAGTGCTGGCCCTGAATAGACCGCCACTTATCGTTGCCCGCCGGGCAGCAGGTGAAAAATTCCTCGGGGATCTTGCCCGGTACACCGGCGAGATTCCGAGGGAAGAAAGAAATCAGCTGTCAGTGAAGATTGATAACATTTTTTCAGAACATTCCAGGGAAGAATATAGCGCATTATTGAGGTCAATCTTTAACAAATGGTATGAAAGCAATAAATATCCCGGGGCCATATCCAGGCAACTTGATCTGCTTACATTTGGTTTACCCTCTAAGGAGCAAGACAGCAATTTTGGCTCAAAGGAAAAACCTTCGCTTTTAAAAAAGATCTCGGCCATTTTTTTGCCAACGCCTGTTTTGAAGCCGGAACAAGAGATCGGTATCGGCAGCAGATTTACGATCAAAACCGTTGAACTCGCAAATTTTAAAGCGATCGATTACTTAAAGATCGAGGTACTGCCCTCGGACAGCCTTAGCGAAAAGGAATCATGGTTATTGGTGCTTGGTGATAACGGGGTGGGTAAAAGTTCGATCTTACAGGCTATTGCGCTGACCTTGGGCGGTACGGAGTGTTTAAAATCACTTAAGATTTCTCCGCAGGATATCTACAAACGGGGCGCGATCAATGAGGGCTATGTAAAAATCTTTACTTGTGAAAGAGAAGAACCCTATGAGTTGCGTTTTAACCATGAAAAATTTATAAAGAAGCCTGAGGAGGTAGCGGTCACCCTCCTCGCTTACGGCGCAACGCGGCTTCTGCCCAAAGGACAGCTAAAATCAGAAAAGCGCAAGCCAGCCAAGGTCAACATCGCAAATCTTTTTGATTACAGTGTCGCCTTGGTCAATGCCGGTCAATGGCTACTCGATCAGTCAGAGGACGATTTCAACAACCGCATTGCACCGGTACTGATCGATCTGCTTTACCTCAATGGAGGCGTAAAAATCTCCCGTGTGCAAGAAGAAGTGTTCGTCGGCGAAATAGAATTACGGAAAATAAGCGACGGATACCGGAGCATGATCGCCATGGCTTGCGATATTATGCGCACTCTATCACTGCATAAAACACGTTTTCATGAAACGCAGGGTGTCGTAATTATAGACGAACTCGGTAACCACCTACATCCCAGGTGGCGAATGAAGATTGTAAACGCCCTGCGGGAGGCTTTCCCAAAACTTCAGTTTATTGTTTCTACGCACGAGCCTTTATGTTTGAGAGGGTTACTACATGGTGAGGTAGTTGTGCTTGTGTCCGATAAGGACAAACAAATCATTGCGCTGGATAGCCAGGTGTTGCCTGACCATAATCTTTTGCGCATCGATCAGTTACTGACCTCGGACCTGTTTGGTCTGATCGATACGGCAGACCAAGACACACAGGAAAAATTTGACAAGTACTATAAACTGCTGCTGATTCCGGAAGAGGCCCGAACAGATGACGATAAAGCGGAGATTGCAAGGTACACTGCTGAACTTTCCGAAAAAGACCTAATCGGTGATACGCCGCGTTCCCAAGCCATATACCAGCTTATCAACGAGAGCTTTGCAAAGTCACTTATAGAAGTCGGTTTTAAAACAAATACCCAGTTGAAAGCCGATACTATTGAAGATGTCAAGGAGATTATCAAAAATAACAAAAACTTTGACTGGCTATGATATGCATCAACCGACCACCCGCCCCTGCTTTCCTGACTGACATCCAAGGACTCTGGTATGCGGAAACGCAATCGGCCATTGCACACTATGCGGTCGCCGGTCAGGCTGAAGACTTTAAATTCGATCGTTATAACCATGCCGACGTTAAAACGGCATTACGTGCTGTTTTCGGCACCAAGTGTGTCTACTGCGAATCAAAATATGCATCCGGTTCTGACGGTGATATTGAACATTTCCGGCCAAAAGGAAGAGTCGAGGGCAAAACTCCGGATAAGCCCGGTTATTATTGGTTAGCAAATGACTGGGATAACCTTTTACTAGCCTGCCAGCATTGCAATCAGTCAAGACGGCACTTGCTCGGATCAGACAATTCAGCGTTGCTGAACGACGGAAAATCCAAAGGCAAATTGGATAAATTCCCATTGAGCGACCCCTTATTACGGGTGACGTCCCCTACCGCTTCGCTAGCAGATGAAGAGCCACTGCGACTGTTACTGAATCCCTGTCTTGATAAGCCTGAAGAACATTTCGACTATGACGAAAAAGAAGCGCTGATAAAACCTAAAACACCACAGGCCGAGAAGTCTATCGAGGTTTACGTTTTACAAAGGCAATTCCTGGTCAAAGACCGTAAAGAACGTTTAGCACATTTGTTCAGTACAATCAACGCGCTAAAAGAGTTGCTGGACTTTTACCAGACGAATAAACTTCCGGAGTTGAAAACGATGCTTGACCGGCGAATAAATGAGTTGTCAGCTTTCACCGGCCCAGGCAGCGAGTACAGTGGCATGTGCCGCTTTTTTGTCAGAAAATTTTTCACAGAAAACAATATCAAACTTTAGATCATGGCCAGAAACCTTACGCCGTTAACCCAATGGCATTCAGCATATCGCTTTAAGCTTCTCCGGTGGCGGATTCCGGACAACCAGTTTTTCGTTGGGTTGTGGGTTCTATCTGCATCATGTCCCTTATCAGGGCGCGCCATTGCTTGATAAGGTCAATCGAACCCCTTCCTGCAAGATTTGAAGCGGTTGACGAGTTAAAAATCATTGGAGACTAGTTTTAGCACAATGGCGGATACCTAATTTCCGGCGTTTTAGACCAAGGGCCCATAAAGTTTTACTACGCGCAGATCATTTTCATAATCTATCCATAGTTTCTTTTGCCATTCGCGACTAAATGTCGAGGCTATGTAACCATGAAAAGCACTTAACATAGCCTTTCGATCATAGCCTAAAAATCGAATTGTATGATGACGCACGTTTGCAGCCATATTCTCTGTACGTGATAATTAATACTCCATTGGTTCGTAATGGTAAGATTCGATATTTCGCTCTGTACTGCTAAAGTTAAGGCCAATCAACTCTATAGGCTTTTCCTCTAATAAATAAGGCTCATAATAACGGTTGTTGTAAATTTGTGAGATAGCGTCATCTGTACTTCCGTCCAATTTAATTTCAAAAATGTAAACCCTGTCTGCCAGATTTACAACGATATCAGATCGACCCTTGGACTGGATCTCGTCAGCTTTAGACAAGTTACCAAATACAGAACGTAGCATCAAAAACAAAGGGGTGTGATAGGCCTTTTCACTTTTTTCAAAAAGCAGGTAAGACACACTGGCAAACAAAGACTTGATCGTGGTGATGAAAGCTTCGAGATTATTCTCTTCCAAATATTTTTTGGTAAGGAAAGCCCCGCTGCCAACCAGTTTCTTGATCTCTTCTTCCATTTCACCAGGCGTAATTAAAATGCCTAAAAGTTCATTGACCGAAACATCTTTATACGTTTTCTCACAAAGCGTGGTAGGACGTCCATTTTCTTTTAATTTGGCGAGTAGGGAATATTTATGGTAGAAGGGCGTTTCTGAATCCCGACAGGTACGGCAGCTGCAAGGCACTAACTGTTCATATTCCAACCCATCGTACAGCTCGTTGATACTTTGGAAACTGGATAGAATGCTGGCAAGATAGCCACGCTGTTCCTGACCACTGACAAAGATCGCGATCTCCTTTTCCTCCTCGTCCATACGGATCAAGGCCTTGCTGGAAAAACTTTTGTCTGATATTGTAAGGCCGGTGCGCCACCGCTGGTTATTGAATATTTCCTGGTGACGCCTAACCATAAATTTCGGCAATACCGCCTTCGGTAGTAGCGCCTGATATTTATATTTGAATTTGAGAGCGGTTTTTATCGGGAAATGAAAGGTCGGCTCCTCCTTTTGTAAAAGATCGGGGATCAGGTAGGTATCCGCATCGATCTGGAAGCACAACTCAAATTTGGTCATCAGTCCCAGCAAAAATCCGTATTTTTGTTTAGGGTATTTCTGACTATCAAGAATTCCTCCGATATCCGCTGCATTAAATCTTCCAAATTGCTGGGCTACTTTTTTTGCATTTATGATCGCATAAAAGGCTTCAGTTAACCAGGAGGGATTGATCACGTTGGTTTCGTTCAGGTGAGTATCCGGAAAATATGTAACTACGCCTAATTGATGCAGCCAATTGATCAAGGTATCCCGGTGATTTGGAAATACACCATGACGTTCGGCGATCTCCTCATATTTATCATAATGGATATAGTCTTTCAGCGCTTTGCCCCGGCGCATTTTTTCCAGTTCAGTTTTTACCGTCAGCCAGCTGAGTCCCCATTGTGTGCGGACGTGCAGCAATTCTTTTATCGTATCTTCTAAAATAATCTTAAAATCCTCCAAGCCTTCGCCGCTTTGACACGATATTCGTGCATATCGATTATTGATATTCGGATATTTGGTGTTAAAGAACCTGATGTTTTCGTGGCTTGAAGGGTTCTCGTCGATCTTGTTAGTTACAATAATCACCGGTGAGTCGCCACCGAATACTTTAACCAGCTTCAACCATTTTTCAGTATCCGTGTTTTCACGCGCATTAATCACCAGCACGTAAACGCTGTTTTGTGTAAGGAAAAGCTGATGCGTATGGTGCATGATATCCTGGCCACCAAAATCCCAGATCTTCATCGTCACGCCGAGATCCTTGCCACATTCGGCTATATTGATACCGTGTGTTTGTGATTGAAGCTTATTGAATTTCTTTCCTTGCAGGAAATTGACCAAAGATGTTTTTCCGGCCGCACCTTCGCCCAGCACGATGACTTTGATCTCATTGATCGCAGCAGAACCGTTCTCCAATGACTTCAAGTAATCACCGACGGCCTGCTTGCTATCTTTAATAAATTCAGTAGGTACATCTTCGATCGGGTTATTATCCAAACTTACGCCATTACCATAATCATCCCTACGTTTCAAATCCATGGGGCTTTCCAAGATCCATCGAGGGAAGAAACGCAACAAGTTGTTTTCTATATTGAGCTGGGTTAGTTTAGGAAGTTTCCCGATCGAATCTATATTAGTTAGCTTATTATTCGTCAGTGTTAAAGATTGCAGACTTTTGATCTTCCCTACAAAACCAATTCCTTTCAGCTTATTATTGGTAAGATTCAACGTAGCCAATGCTGATAAACTTTGCAAAGGACTACGGTCTGCTGGCAATGCTTTTTCCAAAGATAAAACGCGTAATTGCGGAAGCTCTCTCAGAGTTTCCAAACTATCCAGTGGATTATGACTTAGATCAAGGAAGACTAATTCTTTTAAATCCGCTAGAGGGCTGATATCAACGATATGATTGTAGTTTAAATTCAAGTCGTTCAATGCCCTTAAACCTCGAATCCATTCAAGATCTTCTAACCTGCAAAAGGTCATGTCTAACTTTGTCAGGTGAACCAGCCCCGCCAACATTTCAGGATCATCGATATCGTTGAACTGAATAAAAAGTTTATCCAAATGAACCAATTTACTTAATGGGGCCACTTCCGTAAAGGAGTTGCTTCCCAAATTGCAAATTTGCAAAGTCGATACTTCCGCAAGATGGTCGATATGATCGATCTTGTTACCGTAGGCTTCCAACGAAATAAGGCTTGGCAACCCCCCTATCCCTCCAAAATCATTTAAGAGATTATGATTGATGTTAATAGATATCAGTTTAACTAACTGAGATAAGTCGGGCAGGACGGTCAATCGATTACTATAAACCTGCAGATCTTCCAATTCGCTGAGTGTTACCGCAAAATCTATATCCGTTAGATTATTATTGGCCACATTAATACTTTTAAGCCCTGAAAGTTTCGCCAGCACACTTGCGTTACGCAACACATTGGCGATTGCTGAGATCTTCTCCAAGTGTTTAAACAAGCCAAGCGCCTCGGGTAAGGTTTCGAGTTGCATCTCATTCAAGTAAATCTCCGTAATTTGATTGCCAATGACTGTATAACCATTACGACGGGAAAGCGCGCGGTCCTGTAATGAACTGCCCAGTTCCTTTTCAAGCGCCTTTAAGGCAAGTGTATCTGATGTGTTTAAACTGCTCATAGAATTGGGTAAGGTTTAATAAAATAGTCGACTGACAGCCAAATATAAATCAAACTTGACTAAACTTTCGATAGCTATCAGTTATTGTCATGTATTTTGTCAGTGTAAAAAGATATCCTAACTTTAAGGCCAGTACCTAAATCACAACGCCTCGAAATGGCTGGCACTAAAATCAACATTAAACCGGACAAAATACATTCTGCAATCACTACCTGGAGCGGCTTCGTTTACCAAGGTAAGATCGCGTTATATCATAGCATCAAACTTTTAACCGACGATGTCGCCGCTGCGTCATACCTGCTTCAGCTAGACAGCCTTGAAGATTTCGCAATCATGGCGGCAGCTAATACTTGCTTGTCACTTCACCAGATCAAAGCGCTAAAAACTAAATACTATTCAGGATACGAAGGTGCCTTTAAAAAACTGTGCGCCAAAGGGAAACACCTTAAATGCAAAGACCTAAGCTTTCATGTGGCTGTTGAAATAACGGATAAGACGCCGGCAAATATCGCGCTGGTCCATCCGAACATGAAGCTCTATAAATATCATGACGGAGAGCATTATTGTCCCCTGAAGAATGTTGATGCCGCACTGGAGCACATCATTACCGAATTTTATAAAAAGCACGCAGCTACAGATGGTTGGAAACAGCAAGCAGCCTATGTGACCATCACTAAGAATGTTTTAGATGACGTCATTCAATGTAAAGTGCTTGATATTCACCAGAAGGTTCATGCGTCTGTCGCTTCGGATAATGCGCTGGCTTATTCAGAAACCGTATCTTTTTCTATAATCAAATCGATATTGGAGGAGGATCTTAACGACCGCACCGCCGGAGAAGTTTACATCCAGGCGTTAATGAAAGGTGACCTCAACCGTTATTACGAAGAATGGTATCTAAGTTGTGATGAACCGGTCAGTCAGGAAAACCAAGATAAAATGTCCGGTTTTATGATTTTTGTTAACCAGCTTTCCAACTCAAACTTCCTCCAGTTTTGCCGTCAGATCATGCCGCACCGACAAGTGGCATTAAATAATTTTAGTCAGTATAAAGACACCACATTTCAAAAAGAGGACCTGAAATTCGCATTCTTTAAAGCGTTATTCGAGTTAAAGACGATGTCACTGGCCCAAGTTGAAAATATTGGCTGGCGTCTTCCAACAGGCGGAACCTTTGCGCCAACCGCTATTAGTCGTTCAGCAGATGAAATTGAAGATGTATGTAAAATGATAGCCGAAAACATTCTTGAAACAGACTTCGACATGCCCTACGAAACTTCTACGTTGGTTACGGCCCACATGAATGTGGATTCACTACAAACAATTATTAATAATATTAATAATGTCAGCGAGGAAGATGAACTGCCGACTACGCCGGAGGAAGAAAAGATCATGCGGTGGAAAAAGATAGCGCTATGTTCAATTAGCGAAGCCAAAAAACATGTCATATGAAAGAATTCGTAACTCAACTCTTCTTACAAAGCGGTTTTACCCTGCATACCAATGCTGAAGAGGCACTTTTGTTTACTAACAATGAACAAGGTGATAAGCGAAGTTATTGGCTTTTGCTGGAGCGGGAACAGGCTACTTTATTGGAAGAGCAGATCAGCCTTTTTATTAAGTTTAAAGCACTTATCGGGGAGAAGGATTTTGATAAAAACTGTTCTTTACTATTACTGCTAAAACGGCCAGCACCGGGAACCGAACCGGAACATAAGCGGGAGGTACTCTTGATCGAGGACAATCCCTTCTACTTTAAAAAATATGTGCTGTGTTATACTTTAAAAGAGCTTGAGGAATTCACAGCTGCCAGAAACAACAGGCATGAGCTCAATTTTCTGGAAAAAGAGATGGTTAGCCGGGCGTGTTTTTCGGTTTACAAAAAAGGCCCACAAGCTGAAAACTGGCAATCCTTAGTATTCCGGCTGTCGCTAAAGATCCCTTTTATCAATGTTAAAACAGAGGTAAAGCCGGGACTGTCCGCGCTATTCGATGATAATGATCAAATACTCGCCACAAAACATTTAAACACTTTAGATACTGCTGTAAATAGTTTTGTATTCGGCAAATCGACCGAAGAAATTAGCAATACCGCGCCACTAGAGTTATTAACAGCATTAAACCTTAATCAACAGCACGATGGCGAACAAGCTCCTTCGGACC
The DNA here is from genome assembly GCF_056406855.1 of Mucilaginibacter sp. P1_A3. Classification (NCBI taxonomy): domain Bacteria; kingdom Pseudomonadati; phylum Bacteroidota; class Sphingobacteriia; order Sphingobacteriales; family Sphingobacteriaceae; genus Mucilaginibacter; species Mucilaginibacter sp. P1_A3. The sequence continues at coordinate 172,413 of NZ_JBFTZJ010000003.1, read as the reverse complement.
AGGATCCAGAACTTTAAAATATTCACCCATTTTGAGGTAGACTTTGAAGGCGCAGACCTCGTGCTTTTCGATGGACCCAACGGGTTCGGTAAGACCACATTTTACGATGCCATTGAATTGCTGATTACCGGAACGATCAAACGTTTCGAACGGTTGAGCCGCCTCCTGGTCGATAACCGGGTGCGCTATAATGAGAACCCCTACCTAAATTATGGGAGCACGGGCGATATTGATATCAGAGTTGCTGTTCAAACCGATAATGATTTCCTTTTCTTTTCCCGGAGGGCTATCAGCGCAAACTTGCCAAAAACGGCTGACTTTACAGCATTCAAGCTGTATAAATTAGATAGCTTTGACGATACATCCGGAGAGCTTTTGGTCGATGAGCAGACCTACTTGAAGGGGATTTTTGGAGAAAATTACCGTGAGAATTTTCCTTTCCTTAATTATGTTGAGCAGGAAGATCATACACATCTGTTAAAAGATACGGAATCAGAAAAAAGGCAACATATCTCGCATCTCTTTAATGTCCGGGATTTCGAGCAGACCATAACGCAGCACGAAGCGGTGAAAAAGCAGATCGGTGAATTGTGCAAACCGGATGTTAAAAGAGCATTAAAGGAACATGCCGCTAAAATCGAGGGATTAAAGAAAAGCTTAAAAACTGCTGACGTTATTCAATTTCAGCGAATTCTCGGAGAACAGGCGCCTGTATGGGATCAGGAGGATATCTTTTTTTCGGAAAGCCTGTACAGTAGCTGGCTGGCCGAAAGTGGTGAATTGACATTACTAAGGAAATTGATTGGCGGCCGCCAGGAATACTTAAATTATTTGGCAGATGATCGCTTAGACCGTATCATCGCTTCGCCCGGCTTGCCTGTTTTTCTGCAATACTATCATTTTATCGAAGAAATAGAGCATTTTAAAGGGCAGGAATTATTGCACAAGCAATTGACCGGCCTGATAGAAGCTTTTGAAGATCTGACAACTGATGGGATCGATGAAGAAAAGACCGATCTGTCACCAGAAACAATAGCGGCTTTAACTTCGCTGAATGAAGCAGCGGTCGTGAATTACGAGCGCACTTTAAAACTCCTGCGTGATCAGCGAAAACATTCTACGACCTTTGAGAAGTCCCTTACCGATCTCCAAACATCGCGCAATCGGTTGGTTGAAAAGTTCATCGATCATGAAGTCCACCTCGATCAAAAAGATACAACTTGTCCGCTTTGTGGTCAAGACTGGCAGGAATATGATGAATTATTGGATGCCATAAGGCGCCAAGCGGTCATTTTACAGGAGCTTGTCAATGCCAGTAGTTCTGCTTTGATTACCGCTTATGAGGCATTTAAAATCGAGACCATCCCTGCACTGAAGGAACAGATCGAGTATTATCTATCTCATAACCCTATAGACAGCGAATTTATCGCTGCACTAGTTGAATTGAAGGTAGAGAACCTCGCTCACCAATTCGCCGTTTTTGAAGAACTGGGTGTTGTCATTGACCCTTACCTGAACAAAAGTCCGGTGAAGGATACGCAATTGCAAACCGAAGAACTGATCGCCGCGCTTGAACAGCTTAAGAGGGGCTATGATGCAAAAACTGGTCGCCCGCTGTTAAATGATCTTTATCAAAAATACTTCCGGGATCACCAGGATATTTTCATGAGCATTTCTGTAGCTCAGGTGGAAAACAAGATCCGGTATGTAGAATGGCGTTATGGAATTTATCATAACGCGCTGATCCGCGAAGAAGAAACAGCTTATGCGAAGGACAAGGCGGTCTATGACGAAGCGGAAACCCTTTCAGGTAAGCTTAAGGAGATCATCGACGTTTACAAAAAATCGCTGAAGGAATATAACCAGGCACTGATTAGGGATATCGAGATCCTGTTCCATATCTACTCAGGCCGTATCGTTCAGGATTTTCAGGGAGGTTTAGGGCTATTCATCAAAGAAGAAAGAGGAATCAAATTCGTGACCGATCCGGAAAAAACCTATGATGCGGTATTTTCTATGAGTGCCGGCCAGCTTGCTGCCCTGATCATTTCTTTTACTCTTGCTTTAAATAAAAAGTATTCATTAAACGATATATTGTTTATTGACGACCCGGTGCAAACGATGGACGAACTGAACATTGCTAGCTTTATCGAAGTACTTCGTAATGATTTTGGGGACAGACAAATTTTTATATCTACACATGAGGATATGATGTCCACGTTCATTCGCTATAAGTTTAAAAAGCAAGGGCTTAAAACGAAACGCGTCAACATGAAGAACTTGCGTCATTGATAGTTTATACTCAAACATCCAGGGATGCCGGGTAATATAATTTCCAGTGTGAATCATAAGCCGGAGAAATAAGTTCGTAGTCTAAATAGAAATCATAGTTTTTTTCCCGGGACGAGGGTAGCTTGATCTCACCTGTAGAATAGTTCCTCACCCCTACCATCTCCACACCTTAAAAGTCCAGGACAGCATCTATCGCATCGTCCGCTTTCTTGAAAGAGAAGTTCGATTGATATAGCATGGTTGTCAATACGCTTTCGTGCCTGTACATTTTCTGTAATACCTTAGGATGAATTTCTTTTTCTTCGGCTCTCTGAGCAAACGAGTGCCTTGCCTTATGCTGAGAGGCATTTTTAGTGCTGCCTATCATGGTCATTATCTCTTTCATAATCGTGTTTAGCCGTTTATTTGTGAATGAGATACGTTTACGCACTTCATAACGCTCGTCCAATGATGAAAGGTTTTGCAGATAAGGAAATACCAGTTGATGCGGATTGCTTTTGGTTTTACTTAGATACCGATATTGATTGATAATCTTTGCCGCCCGCTCCGGCACTTTTACAGAGCCGTTTTCGCCATTCTTTGACATTTTGTAATACAAACGACCGTTTTGGAAATCCAGCCATTTAAGTAGCAAGCAGTCGGTAATACGCATTCCTGCAAAGTAAAATTCGGTCAACCATATATTGCGTGCATCGTTATAAATGGGCAGGTGACCCGATAGGTCTAGTTGCTCCAGCTTTCTGATCTCTGCCTCTTCCAGCCCGATTTTGGCCGCCCCGGTCAATTTAATGGAAATATTGCCTTTACCGCCAAAAGGATAATAATCCTTGCTGACAAGTTTTGCGGTTATGGCCCGGTTAAAGAGCGTCCTGATCAAGATCAGGTGATTGATAATCGTACGCTCACTAAGTGGTTTTGGGGGTTTGGTCTTATCATACTGAAACTTCTTGGACAGGCGCATGTGAATCAAAAACCGTTGTAAGAGATCTACAGATATTTCTTCAAAAGTGATTTTCTCATCTTTTATAAATTCATAAAATCTTTTTAAACGTGCTGTATCATTTTGAAAAATATCATAATTACCGAGTGAGCGCTGATCTTCTAAATATTGCTGGGCTATATCTTGGAAGTAGACCTTAATTTCTTCCACTGGCTTTAAACTAACCTTAACGGCTTTGGCTGATACATGCCCCTTTGTCTCCATCTCCAAAGCTTTATCGTTAGCTTTGGCCAATTCGTTTAACAGAAAATTGTTAAGTCTGACTGCGCTGGGATGTGATTTTTTGACTCGCTGCGCTTTCTCATCCCATTGTGAGAGGCTGTCAAGCTTTTGGCCAGTCATAATATACTCCTGTTTACGATTGATCGTAATGCAAATTGAGATAGGAAATTTGCCGTCCCTTGTCGGCCTTTTTCTAATATACACCCTTACGGTTGCCATAATAAACACTAATCAAACCCTACTTTATCGTCAGATAAAGCTAATAGTTTTGGTCATACAATGTTCATACAACAGCTGTATCAATATGGGATTATGTGTATTGATATAATTTCAAAAACCGCGTTTCCACCTTATTTAAGCGGTTTTCAAGATCGAACGAACCATATTTTAATCGATTCATAACCCTAAGGTCGGCAGTTCGATCCTGCTCCCCGCTACTACAGCAGAAAGCCCCTTGAAAAAGGGGCTTTTCTTGTATATTGCCATTATGTTCACAGTGTACGTTTTATATTCCCAAACCTTCAAACAAATTTATATTGGTTATACATCAAACCTGGAGAGCCGATTTCTTTCCCATAATGAATTAGCCACAAAGGGGCACACTATCAAATACCGCCCTTGGATAATAGCATATACCGAAGATTTTTCAACAAAGTCGGAAGCCACAACACGCGAAAAGCAACTTAAATCAGCAAACGGGAGACAATTTATTTGGAATGTTATTAACAAAAAAATTAATAGCTCAGATGGTTAGAGCGTAGGACTCATATTCGTTAGCCAACGAACGGCAGTTCGATCCTGCTCCCCGCTACACTTGACAGAAAGCCCCTTGAAAAAGGGGCTTTTCTTGTATATTGCCATTATTAACAATAAAATTTATTAAGGCCTAGAGTTCATATTCGTTAGTCAACGAACGGCAGTTCGATCCTGCTCCCCTCCGCTACTTTTCAAGTAAAAAGCCTTGAAGAACCAACATAATTACTTATTGTTACCCCCGCTTTTCGATTTCTTTTTTAACCTCTGCAATTAATTGCTGTTCGGTAGGTAAATACAGCTTATACTCACTTGCAAAAATAGTTTTGTTATCTTCCGGAAGAGATATCTTTACAACAGCATTGTTCTTTTCTGCACATAATAAAATACCGATGGTTGGATTTTCAAAGTCTTTCTTTTCGTACCGATCATAGTAGTTTACATACATCTGTAGTTGGCCAATATCCTGATGTGTAAATTTTATGGTTTTTATTTCTATAATTACAAAGCATTGTAAGAGGCGATTATAAAAGACAAGATCAATGAAAAACTCGTCGCCTTCTATATGCAGCCTCTTTTGCCTTGCCACAAACGCGAAACCATTACCCATTTCTAATAAAAAATCGTGCAAATGTGTAATAATGGCTTGCTCCAGGTCTTTTTCATAATAGGACGCCTCGCGGTGTAATCCTAAAAACTCAAGGTACATGGGATCTTTAATTATCTCTTTAGCATCGGACGGTTGCTTTTCATTTCGAGCCACAGCCAATACGCTATCTTTGTCATTGCTCATTAACAACCTTTCCCACAAACTGCTATGGATTTGACGTTCCAATTGGCGTACGGTCCAATTATTCTTAATGGTTTCAGCTATATAAAAATCGCGTTTATCTTGGCTATCAAGCCTGATGATAACTTTATATTGACTCCAACTCAATTGCGAATACACTGCGTTCGCAATTGGGAATGTGCGATAAAATTGACGAAATAGTTCTATCTGCCGTTTCGAGAATCCACAACCATATTCCGGCTCTAATTGATCAACAATAAATTTAGTGAGGTAATTGCCATAATCCGCCCGGTCTTTCCCTTGTTGTTCCTCCTCGAAAATGCGTTGCCCTATTTGCCAATACATTAATGTACGCTCATAGTCAACCAGCCTGTGAGTCCCGCCAGTTTTTGGCGGTCATTGATCCTGATCTGCTTACCAGTCACGATAACTATATTTTCTTTTATAAGGTCCATGATCACCCGGAACACTGTTTCGTAGGTCGAGGCGGCGAAGGCCGCGAGATCATGCCTCGAAAGGGTAAAGTTAATGTAGCCATTCACATCTTTTCCAAACTGTTCTTCTAATGATAGCAAGGCCTGCGCCACGCGCCCTTTGACAGGCATATGTGCCAGGTCACGCATTTTCCGTTCGGAAACATCCAGTTCTTCTGCAAAAAGCACCATGAGTTTATAACTTAGGTCGCTATTGGTTTTCAGCGAAGCTTCAAAAAACTTGATATCCACAAAACAAACTACCAGCGATTCTACAGCAGTAGCGGAAACGCCGTAAACCAGTTTGCTACCCAGTCCCCGGTGCCCTAGTATAGACCCATCGGCGGCAAACTTGATGATCAGTTCTTTGTCATCGCCCCATTTCTTATGAACTTTTGCCGCGCCGGAATAAACAAAATAAATGCCTGTTACCGGTTGCCCTTCGCTAAATATCACCTCGCCTTTTTTGAATTTCAGGTTTTGTTTATGGAGGTTGATGGTCTCGCGCCATTCTGGAACGGTATTACTACACAAAAAACATTTTTCGAGGTTACATCCTTTCTGGGGCTTGTTCATGGACTTTCGTTTAAATATTCAGTTGGTAATGATAGTATATATTGTCAAAAGAAAAAAGCCACCCTGACTTTCGCGTACAAGGGGGTACCTGGTGTAAAACTCATCTGATCAACCGGTGCAGCTTCTCCTCTCAAGCGGCTCACCTGTTCAACGGCATATTCGTTCCATTTTTTGTTCAGCAGATTTTCTACAGTTAAACCGAACTCGTAGCGTTTTTTGCTGTAGTTGATCTTCAGGTCAGTTACGAAGTAGCCGTCTGCGGTGAGTGTATTCGTGTTATTTCCGGGGCGGTCGTGCATATAGCGGTAGCTCAACCCGCCGTTGATCCCGTTATTTAATCTAAAATCCAGCCCCCCGGTGCTGGTCAACGTGGGCGCGAGCGCGAGGTAGCCGGTGCTTTTTGTACTGTCGGCGTATCTTGGACGGGCCATATTGACGTTCAGGTCGGCAAAAAGCCATTTGGTCAGCTGGTAGCGGGCAGAGAGATCAATGCCAGAACGTTTGGTTTTACCACCTGGCACAATGTCACCATCGTCGGTGTAAACAAATTCCTGAGACAGATACAGGTACCACACCGCTGCGTTGATGAATAAGCGCGGCATTGGCTTCCAGTTCAGCTCCACGTCCAACCCATATGCTGACGGGATAGTTTCCAGCCCGTTATTGGCGATGATAGCGATCGCGTTATTGGAATGAAACCCTTTACCCGCTTTCAGATAAAATTGAATTTGTTCATTGGCTGTATACTGGACATTCAGTTTTGGACTTACCTCGAAACTGTTTTTAGTGGAATCATGGTAATTGAATTTAAAGTAGTCCAGCCGTGCACCAGCGTTGAACTGCCATTTACCACTTTCCAATGTTTCATCCAGGTAGATGGCCGTGTTATTTTGTCGGATATCGCCCCGGGTGATGTTATCCAGGAATTGGTATTGTTTGGTTACGTGGTCATAAACGGTGCCATAGGTGCGGTCAAAGCGACCGGCCAATCCAATAATAGAAGTCAGGAGGTTATTCTCCCAGTATTTGCGTTTACTGAGTTTGCCGTTATAACCGAACATATCCCGAGTTTCCGCTTGCTGTCGCTCGTCGCCGTTAACACTGTCTTCCGCAAAAAAAGTGGAGTTCACATGCAATGAAAATGTGTAATGGGTGTAGTACAGCTGATTTTCCATGGACCAGTCGTTTTTTAAACCAGTGGTTAAGCGGGCAATGGCATTCACCCTTGTTGAGCGGCCTCCCTGGGCGCTGTCGATGGCGGCAAACCTGTCGATGGTTACAGGAGCGGCCTGGATTCTGATCGCGTTTCCCTGTTCGTCAAGCGCAACCGTATTAGCCGCAACTACCCGTTCAGGGATTTCCCCGGAAGCGATCCAACTGGTGCTGAAGGTAGAAGCGCTTAAGGTTAATTTATTGTTTGCTCCTATTTTTTGAGTGTACTTTCCGAACAGATTGGTGCGTTTATAATGTTCCGGCAGCTTAAAAGCGCCATCGGTATAATTATATTCCCCGGCTATATAGGCTGTTGTTCCGCTTTGAGCGGCTTGCTTCCCTAACAGATCGACCAGTGCCGCGATGCGGAAGGTATGGAACTGCCCGTCTTCCAGGCTGATCATGCTCCTGTCAATCGCGTCTTTGGTGGTATAACTTAAATAGCCTGCCGTTGCCAGATCGCCATAAGCGGAATAATAAGGACCCTTGCCAAAGTCAAAATTCTTTACCGTTTCAGGGATTAGAAAGTGCAGGTCGGCATAACCCTGCCCGTGAATGTGGGAAACCATATTGACCGGCATACCATCGACCGAAACATTCAGGTCGGTGCCATGATCTGCATCGAAGCCCCGTACAAAAATTTGTTCCGCTTTGCCGCCGCCCATATGCTGGGCGATGAACAAGCCGGGAACCAGACGCATCAGGTCCTGTGAAGAATTGACCGGGCGCAGCCGCAGATCTAAAGTACTCAGGGTATGAAAAGGACTGCACATCAGTGAAGGGGCAATCACCACCTCTTTCAGGTCAACCTGCCCGTTATCCATTACAATGCTCACCGGAATAGCTGAACTGTGCGCCGGAAAAACTTTTGTCGTGTAACCAATATAAGTAATTGTCAAAGTGGCCGTGTCAGATGGAAGCGAAAGCTGAAAGTCCCCTGTTTTACTGGTGCAGCACAATTTGCCATTGGCGCGAATACAGGCGCATTCCAGTGGCTGTTTGATGGTATTATCGGCGATATGGCCTTTATAAATGTATTGTGCGTTTGCCCATTGCACCGCTAAAACGGTGACTATCATAAGCAACGCCATTTTTTTTAGCGTATTCATTGGAATATATATTGAGTAAAACCGCTCGCGGTTTGCTGATCGTTGAAAATTATTCTTTAGGCCGGAAGAAACGATCCGTGCATAAATTATCCATTGGAGGTGCCAAAAGGCTCCTCCTTGATGGTTACACTTAATTAAAGATCAACTCAATTGGGGCGGGCGGAATATGGAGTGAAAAGCACCTCGAAGTTTACCGTAATTTCCTACGGACGGGAACGGGCTTTCGATACCCACGCGCCATAAGGTGCTGTTGTGAAAGAAATTATTGACAAAATAACCATCCTGGAACAGGTTTTTTTGCGCCTGGCTTTCGGCATTGTTTTGTTTGTCCTCCGCTTGCTTTATCTTTTTCATCAGGTAACATTTACCGTTGCAATGCAGTAAAGGTTTATCTCGATTTTCGCACAGTTTGGCGGTAATATAGCTTTGGTTCAATTTGAACCCGGCATAAACGAACAGCCGGGAGTAGTTAACGGTGAGCACCGAGAAAATTAAAAGCCATGCCGTTAACTGCTTTAACATTGTTATATCTTAAAATATTGATTGAATATATTTAAGCGTTTTTTTACTTCATTGATGTGGATTTTGGCCGATGCTGCGTTAGTTGCCTGGTTAAGCTGGGCAACTTGTTCCATCAAAGGTTCCAGCCATTTGTGCAGGGCCAGGTGATCAGGGCCTTTCATCCGGCATTCTTTGATCATTTGATCGATACCCGCCTTTAACGTGGTGCCTGCCTGGTGATAATCAGCTAACGTATTGCCGTTGACTTTTTTTGCGATCTGCCGGAGACGGGCAACATTATTACCGGTAGCTTGGTCGATCTTCCATTTGGTGCCATTATTCAGCACCAATTCCTCGGAAGTTTTTTCATGCTGATAGCGAATCGTTGCATGAAGTGCAGAAAAAGCGAGTGCAAACACAATAACAGTGATTGATTTTTTCATTATAGGTCTTTCTTTTTGAATATTTTAAGTGCAAAAAATAATGGCACAATGATCCAGATCATTTGCATCAACAGGGAAAATACGATCCCGATACCACTTCCAAAAAACTGCTGGTAAAGCGCGCCCGTATAGCCCATTAACGCGGAAATATCCAGTTGCAGCAGGATCAGGATACGGGCAAGATCTATTGGGTTTAATGCCGTTAAAACGATCATCGCTTTTTCCAGGGGATAATCGGCAAAAAGCGTAAGGAATAATAAAACAAGCCCATCAAATATGATCGAGAAATAGAACCAAAGCATTAGGGCAAGTCCAATACCCTTGGCTTTATCGCGGGTGATGGTCGATGTCAGGAAAGCCAGCGAAATAAAGCTGAGTGTCAGCAGGCAGCCGGAGATCATCAGTGTAATGCCGGTGGCAGAAAAAGCGAACAGGCAAACGGGAATACATACGCCAATAAAAAAGGCAAGCAAGATCGAACTGCTGATCCCGATGAATTTCCCCAGTAAAATATTTCGCCTGCTGATGGGCTGCGATACCAGCATTTCGGTGAATTCGGCCGCATTGAAGTAATAAGTGGTCGCATAAACGATGCTCACCAGCGGAACGATGATCAGGATAACCGTCGTAATGCTTACCAGACCTTTGGTTACGTCGGCATCTGACAAGAAAATGGTCAGGCTGATCGCCAGCAATAAAAGTGTATACGCTAGCAATACCTTGCTGCGTACAATATCAAGGATGATATATTTAGCGATCTTTAGCATGATGGTGAACTCAATATTTGTGTTAAGGCCTTACTTAGTTTCTGCTCGCCGGTCTCCAGTTTCAAGTCCGTTAAAGTTTTATAAAATTTGATCTGGCCTTCAAAAAGGTAGAGGATATGATCAGATATCTCATCGGCTTCGCTCAAAATATGGGAGGTTACCATGATCAGTTTACCTTTAGATTTTTCTTCCAGTATTTTTTCTTTCAGCGCTTCGGCGGCGAGCGGGTCAAGGCCGGCAGATGGTTCATCGAGGATCAGCACATCAGGGTTAAACATAAATGCCAGCGCAGCGCTTACTTTTTGTAACGTGCCACCGGATAAAGTGCGCATGGTTTTTTGATACATGCTTTCCAGTTGGTAAGCTTTGAGCAGTTCTGTGTCCACCGCGTCCTGTTGCCGGATATCCATAACCATTTTAAAAAGCTGACCGATCTTCATGTTATCGGGGTAATGCCCTATTTGGGGCATATAACCGATGTTTCTTTTATAATCAAAGGTGTTCAGAATAGACCTGCCTTGAAACAAGATCTCTCCGCCATCCGGTATAACCATCCCTAGGATGGATTTGATCAGCGTAGTTTTCCCCGAGGCATTCGGCCCCAGGATGGATACCACCCCGCCGCTGGTAAAATCGCAGCTCACATTTTTGAGTACTTCCAGCCGTCCAAATGATTTTTTAAGTCCCTTGACCACTATTATCTTTTCCATGGTTTCATTCTTGGTTTTTCGTCTTTAACAGATTCGGGCGTAATGGAAGGAATGGCGCGTTCTACCTTGTCGATCAGGTTAACGATGAAACTTCGCATCAGCATGACGCTTTGCGGGTTCTGTTCGATGATCTGCGCGTACAGGCTTATCGGGCGGTACGGGATATCACCGGTACCATCCTTGTTCAGGTCATAGCCTTCGTATTTGTCCCAATAGTTGTCGTTGAAATAGATCTCTTTTAAAGTACCGTTGGTGGTAACGTCAAAAGAATTTCCTTTATAGTTGTTTTGGGTAAAATGGTCCTTGTTACAGCTGGCCAGTACCCGCATGGCCCAGCCATTGGAAATAAAATCGTTATGGGTTATCATGATGCGGTCGGAGTTTTCCATATAGATACCGGTGGTGTTCCGGATAAAATGATTGCCTTCGATCCGCGCGTCGGTGATCTCTTTGAGCAATACGCCATAGATAGAGCTACCCCAGTTTTCAATGAACGTGTTATCCAGCATGGCAATGCGCCGGGTGTACATGACGGAAACACCTGATCCATTGTTTTTAAAGGTATTTTGCCGATAGGTGTCATCGTCAGAGAACATGAAATGCAGCCCGTAACGGATATTCTTTTCACTGAAATTATTCTCGATCAGACATTTTTTAGCGAACTCGAAATAGATACCATCCCGGTGACGGGTCACGTAATTTCCGTTGAGCAGTACTTCCTTACATTTCCATAAATGGATGCCATTCCCGGAGTTCTCAATGTTGTTGGAGCCGGTAACATGATTATGCAGTACCTGGATGTGTTTACAGTTGGATAAATAAATTCCGAAAAAATTATTGACGAGCGTGTTGTTGCTAATGGTCACAAATTCCACATTACTTAAGCGGATGCCTGCAAAATCACGCATGGAGCCCGTTTTTGAATTTTGGATGATAAAACCGTCCAGTTTAACATGACTGGAAGTGATCGTCAGCACTTCTTCCTGGTAACGGGCATCCAGGATCGGTTGGTTCTGCCCTAAAATGGTCAGTTCTTTATCTACTATCGTATTCAGTGAAATATAGGTCCCTTTTTCAACGCGTATGGTATCGCCATTTTTGGCGAGGTTTACAGCCTGTTTGAGCGTTGCCACCTTTGTTCCGGGCGCCACGATGATCGTGTGTGCCCATAACGGAAGCGGCATCGCCAACAACAAACCTATTTTAACGATCAGCGATCTCATCATTTGTCTTTACTTAATAGCAGTGACCAGTCATACACCTGTGCCGACCTGTCTTTTTTTGCGGCTTCTGCCGCTGGCCGGGAAAGAAAAGCCGCCAAATTCCCACCCATAGGTGAGGACAGCGAACTATCCCGGAGGAAAAAGGATTTCCGGGCATCGGTAAATTGTCCGGGTTTGCTAAAATCATTGACTAAAAAAACACTCTTCGAGTCGTCGGCAATGGCAGGATTTTCGCTTATAAAATTACCCATGCATTCAACTGCATCAAACTTGAATACTTTGCCTTTCGCGGTGATAAGCTCAGCAGCGAAACGCTTATCCATGATCGTCATTTTACAATGCGCACAGGCATCTTTACCATATCGGATGGGATCGGGCGCGTTGCTGCAAGCCGTCAAAAAATAACACAGCACCATTGTAATAATGTTTAACCTTTTCATTTGATCTTGTTTGGAGAAATTTTCGGTTTATAAAAAAGTGCAGTTGCAGCTAATAACCCGCCTAATCCTACCAGGATCCCACCGGTATCAGGTAACGAACCAGCAGTAAAATTGAGCAGTTGCTTATAGCCAAAAAGCGGCGGCTGGTAATTCATCCCTTCTACTTTGATAGCGGCATGTGGATTGAGTTTGTGTCCGTAGCTATATTCCCACATGTAAAAGTCACTAAAGCCAACGCAGGCGAACAGGCACAAACCAATAAACCAGGTCCATAAAAGCTTGCGGCTTTTGGCGATAGCGGCTGCGAGACCGATGAGCGTCAATACCCCAAATACATAGGGGAGTATCTTAAATTCTTTAAAATCGGCTACAGAAATAAATTTCATTCCGATATAATGGTTCAGACCGTTGATCTGATCGATACTACCCGATAGTCCGTTCAGCCAGATCTTCATTTCCAGGCCTTCGGGGTATTGGGGAGCGTCCAGTAAAATATGCCATAACGGAAAAAAATAAGCGCTCAGCATCAGCAGGCCGCTGATTAAGATCAACACTCTTGTATGGGTTTTCATGGTCGGGGAATTATCCAAAGCGTATAGTGTTTTCAAACACTATACGCTTTGATTTATAATTATTGAGTTACCGGGTTTTCGCCGATAGAGAATTTAATGGGTACATTGGAGCCTGCTGGTGACACCCTAAAGTAGCCCTGCATTTCCTGGTGAAGCGCTGAACAAAAGTCAGTGCAATAAAAGGGAACAATACCCGCTAATCCTGGAGTCCATTTTAGGGTACAGGTTTCACCCGGCATGACCAATAATTCTGCGTTATTTGCACCTTTGATCGCGAAGCCGTGCGGTACGTCCCAATCCTGTTCCAGGTTAGTTACATGGACATAAACTTCGTCCCCGATCTTAATGCCATCAATGTTATCAGGTGCAAGGTGTGAACGGATAGCCGTCATGTAAACATCCACCCGGTTGCCGTTTCGTACTACTTTAGTGTCTTTTTCAGACTTGGTTACATAGGCGTTTTTATTTTCTTCCAGTTTGAAGAATTTGATTTGGTTTTTCAGCACCTTTTCTGCCGGGATCATTTGCGCGTAATGCGGCTCACCGATGGTTGGGAAATCCAGCAAAAGCTTCATTTTATTACCGGTAATATCAATTAGCTGGCAAGCCTGGGCAAGTTCCGGACCTGTTGGCAGGTACCTGTCCTTGGTGATCTTGTTCAGGGAAAGCAGGTATTTGCCAAATGGTTTTTTAGAGTCGCCGCCGACAATGGATAAGTGGCCGGGTGAATAATAAGAAGGTATCCGGTCTATAATTTCCAGGTTGTCCACTTTCCATTTAACCACCTCTGAAGAAACGAACATGGTCGTATAGGCATAGCCTTTATCATCAAACTCGGTATGCAGGGGGCCCAAACCCGGCTTTTTAACTTCACCGCGAAGGACGGCTTCGTATTTCAATACCGGGATATTACCGGCTACCATACCGTCATATTGTTTTTTTTCGATAGCGTCCAGCATTTTTTGATAAGAGAAAACCGGGATAACGGCCGCCAGTTTGCCACTTGCGACAATACTTAAACCGTCAGGGCTTACATCAACACCATGCGGAGATTTCGGGCAGGGCATGTAATAAACAAGGCCTGGAAATTTAGTGACATCAATGGTCTGTGTCTCTGTTTCAATGACAGAGGTAGCCGTGTGGTTTTTTTCATTATATATATTGTGCGCATATTTTGCAGGCGTTTTAGTTCCCTTACCGGCGGCGATCAATTCCTCTGCTTTTTTCCAGTTCACGGCCATTATAAAGTCCTTATCACGCTGGCTGGCATTCACCTCTAATAGGGTATGCGCCTGTTCGGTATTATAGCAGGTAAAAAAGATCCAGTCATGTGACAGGCCTTTACCGGCATGTGCGAGATCATAATTAAAGGCGGGAACTATCAGCTGAAAAGCCAGGTTCATTGCTCCATCGTCTTTATTTACTTTAACAAATGATACAGCACCTTTGAAGGTCTGTTTAAAGCTGCTGATCGGATTGTCGATTTTATTGTTATCAAGCGGCTCACTGAAACGGGTATTTCCAACCACGTATTCGGTATTCTCCGTACAAAACGGGGACGCGTGATTTCCGCCGATGTTCGGCAATTCTAAAATTTCTGCTGTTTTAAAGGTTGCCAGGTTAATACGAGCGATACGCGGCGTATTATTTCCATTAATAAATAACCAGCGACCGTCATCTTCGCCATTGGTTTTTGAAAGCTCCGGGTGGTGCGAATCATCCCAGGGCACAAAGCCGTGTGAAGTATTCAGCATCGGTTTGGTTTCTTCCGAATAACCGTAGCCGTTCTCAGGATTTTGAGAAAATACAGGGATCACTTTTAACAAGCGTCCGGAAGGAATACCGTAGGCAGCTACCTGACCGCTAAACCCGCCGGATAGAAAAGCATATACTTCATCATATTTACCTGGTGCCACATATACTTTTTGCGCGGCATCGGCATCGACTGATGAGCCGGCTTTTCCGGGTTTACAGCCATAAATGGTACTGCCCGCTAACAAAACCAGGGCCGCTACCAATAATTTATAAGGTGAAAATTTCATAATCCGTAAAAGTTTAAATGTTATTTGCTGTCGTTTTTTCTAAAGTATTCCAATACCTGGCGGGTTTCTTCATCCGTTACATTCTGGAAGGTCATTTGGGTCAGGTGTTTTGCCAATAATGCCTGGCCAACCGGATCTTTTGCTTCCATTTCAACTGGGTTGGTGATCTGGTTCATGATCCATTCCGGGGTGCGTCTTTTGGTAACATCCTTCAAGCCCGGGCCAACCACTTTCTGGTCGGTCAATTTATGACAGGCAGCGCATTTCGCGTTAAACACGACAAGCCCTTTATCCGCCATTGCGGGGTCAATGGCAGTCAGTTTCACATCCGTGAATTTGCCGACACCCTTGCTGTCGCTTTTTGCAGCCGGGTCAATATCCGCGCTTGCTGCTGGCGTAGCGGCCGATGTATTGTCTGCCTCCGTGGCTCCGTTTGACGGACCGCAGGCATATAAAAAGGTCAAACCTGACACTAGCGTAGCAATAAGTAAGGTTTTTAAATTTTTCATTTTTCTTGTGTTTTAATTTTTGATAAAACTATCAGTAAACAAGCAGGGTGGACGTGATGTCCGACAGCTTATAATATGATTTAAATCATATTATAAGCTGTGTTTTATTTGTTTATGCTTATTTTATCTACTTTAAATCATATTAATAAAAGATATAAATGTCTTTTATTAAATCAAATTTTTTTACTTCAAAAAGTATTTATGCTGATGGAACTCTTCCACCAGTTCGGTAACCGGCTTCTTGCTGAACTCGGCCATTAACATATCCCGGATCGGTTTGACCTGTTCATGCATCGGGCATGGCTGTGCTTGCGAACACTTCTCTAAACCCAGCACACAAGAGGTGAAAAGGCCGTTGCCATCAATGGCCCGTACAATGTCGATCAGGAAAAGGTCCTGCCCGTTTTCAACATAAAAACCACCGGTCGGCCCTTTCGCGGACGAAAGGATCTTCTTATGGACCAGGGTTTGCAATATCTTGCCTGTAAAATGCATGGGCGAACCAATTGCTCCAGCAACTTCAATGATCCCCGTCTTTTCATTCTTCCTGCTTTTAAGGGCGACATAAACCGTCGCCCTGATGGCGTATTCACATGATTTGGATAGTATCATTCTTTGTGCTCTTGATTTTACAACCCTTATATATAATTATCCGTTAAGATAATTCCTTTTCGAGCTGAATGGCTTTAGGAAACAGGATATTGCTTTCCAGGTGCACGTGACGGTGCAGGTCGTTTTCATATTCTTCCAGTTTCTTGAATAGTATAGTATAAGAACTGCAGGCGTCTATCGGCAATTGATAGTTCGAAGTGATGGTCCTTATAGTTTCAAAGTCGCCGCCTACCTGCTCATGTTCGGAATCCATCACCTGTATCGGTATGGAGATCTTTCCGAAGTTTGCTGAAGGCAGTAATCCACCTGTATGATAAACCTGTGCCAGTTCCTTAATAAAAGGAAATAGTATTTTTTCCTCTTTGACCATGTGCAGGATCAGGTCATTGCCGATCCGTTCGAATAACTGGGCTACCTGGATAAGTTCAGGATGTCTTTCGCCATGGACGCGGGCTACTTTTTGCGCAATCTCCAGGATGAAAGCTGTATTCTCGCGTACATAACGGTGGTGAGTATTGATAATATAATCACTCAGGAAGCCCAGGTCCCAGTTTTGAAAATCGTTTTCGCTGGTCGTGGTGGCTTCCCCTTTAACGGCTTCGAGCTGACGCACCACTTCTTCGGGACTGATCCCTTTTTTCTCACAAACTTCAGCTATGGTTTTTTTACCACCACAGCAAAAGTCTATACCTAAGTTTTTAAAGACTTGCGCTTTACGGTAATCTTTTGCCACGATCTCACCAATGGTCTCGGTGTCTTCTGCTTCGGTCTTTTTGGCGATTTTCACCTGCCATACTTCCGGCCCGCTTTCCAGATAATCCCAAAAGAATACCTGACCTCTTTCAGCCAGGAGCTGATAATACAAAGGTTTAGGATCATGGTCATTGTAAATAATAAAAGCTTCGCCTGCTGACAGCGAATCGAACTTGTCAAAAATCTTTGGATGTTTAAACCGTGGTTCGATCACGGTCACGTCCAAAATGTCTAATACTTCCATTTTCTAAATTGATAAATAATAAAAGACAAATATATCTTTTATTATTTATCAAAAAGTGATTGTCGTCACGTCTGGTCTTTATACGTTGCTTTTTGTCTTAAACAACAATAAAATACCGACGGGAAGAAAGGAAAGGCAAAGTAAAAATAACAGGGACTGGAAAGATGGGATTGTGATGAAAAATAACGCTAACAAGGGTTGCATAAAGAGCAGGCAGAGGTATGTTGCCACGAGCAAGATATAAAGGGTGTTTACTATGGAAACTGATTTACAGCGGACAATCAGGCCTTTCCTTAAAAACTGACCGATCAACAGGGGCATGATTATTCCCAGGGTAAGCAAATGGATGTAACCAATAATCAGGTTGCGGTTGAGGAAGGTCCAGTCACCAACCGCAGGAACACATACCAGGAGTTGAAAAACGCATTTGAAAGTGAGGCCTATGAAAGCCGCCCGTTCTATAAACAACAAATTGCGCCATTGACTCCTAAAATTAAAACACAGTACAAGCCAACTAACGAGGTTTAAGCCAGCACTGATACAGGCTAAAATCCAGACAATATTACCTTGCTTGCTCCATAAGGTGAAAATAAAAAAGAGAGGTACCGTAGAAAAGACAAAAAGATACAGCCATAGCCTTGATCGCCTTCCTAATGGCTTAATTGGCAAGGCAGCAGCCAGTAGTCCCAAAACTGCGGATAACATAAACCCGTTCATTTGGAAATGCAGGTAGAAGTAGATCGCGTCCAGGTAGTACGGTGTGTTTTTAAGCCCCAATGCAGCCAGCGGGCCTAACGTGAATGGCCCCAACGCGGAAAGACATAATAAGTTCAGGCCACCCCGGAGGAGGATATAAGCCGTTTCGCCCACACGGGTTTTTAATAAATTTCCATGAAATACGAGGTACGTAAAACGAAAAGTTACACCTACAAAAAGTGTTGAAAAACTAATGGAAACAAGTTTATAGCCTTGCCAGGAAAAACTGGCCAGCATACCATAAGCGCTGACGAGCGCTAGTAAAAGGACAATTGTGAAACCGGAACCGATTTTGCCGTCACCACATAATAATGCGATCAGCAAGGCAATTGAAAAAAACATCCAGCCTGAGAAAGCGAAATGCGAGTGTGCGTGCAGGATGAACTGGTAATCAAGTCCGGTAATGTGGTAAAGCTGTATATAACGCAGCATTACGCCGAAGATGCTCAGGACAATAAAATTAACGGTCGCCCAGCGGGGGTAATTAAGAGTGAAAAAGCGTTTCATTACATGCCTAACAACCGTTTACCTTCATCAGATATATTATTATATGACCAAACTGGTTCCCAAACAAGGTCGATGTTAGTCGTATAACCTTCATAATGGCCCTCGATACAGTTTTTAACCGCGGATACAATGCTTTCACCCATTGGGCAATACGAAGAGGACAAGGTCATCTGAACCTGAACCTGTTTTTTAGGGCTGTCTATTTCTATGCCGTAAACCAGCCCAAGGTCGATAATGTTGATGTGCAGTTCCGGATCCATCACCAGGCGGAGCGTTTCTATGATTTGTTCTTTTAAAAAGGAATTGGGGTCGGTAATATCAAAGCTTGCCATAAGTTTTCGTTTTATGAAAAAGTACAATAAAGATGTTGGATAGGTAAAGCATCGCGGTAATTATTAGCGCGACTATCCCGACGTAGATCAGCGGCATAAACAATAAATAACAGCCAGGCATAAAGGTCACACAAAAGATCAGGTAGGAAACCGTTTGTACCTTTAGCAGGTTATTTGAAAAAAGGTCTGCGGGCATCGGGGTTTTGAATTTTCCTGTTAGATGCTCGTAGTGTTTTACCCAAACAATGAAGGGCAGAGTCTTGAAAGTTTGCCCCAGTATTAACGCGGTGATCCAGCCCATCAACATGAATTCACCATAAATCATGGAAAACCGGATCGTCACCGGGTTGTTTCTGAGGTGGAAGTAGATGATGAATGGAACGGTTAGCGTTGCTATCTTTAACAGAATAAATGACAGGAAACTGTTCATCATCGGCAGGTCGATATGTTTTCTTAACCGCGACCGCAGGCATTTTAAAATGAAGATAAAATAGCAGGTTAATCCGGCGACTCCTATCGCGAATATCAGATAGGTACGTAGGCTGAGCCCGAATAGATAGGAATCTACCAGGAAGTACAGCAGCGCGCCGACGATCAGGTAATAACTGTAGGTAAGCAATTTGGTGTTTTGATACGAAGATACCAGGAACATGGGTACCAGTTTGGAACTCACACCGATCAGCATCAGCAGGAACCATCCGATCAACCCCATATGCGCGTGCAATTTCAGAAAATGCAGATGATCCTGCGGAAATATGGACAGCGTAAAATTAAAGACCAAAGCCGCGCCTAATGCAATGGTCAGGCAAAGACAGATACAGGCGCTGAAGATAAAATCCTCCTGGATGGTCTGCTGCTTTTTCTTTTTAGCAGTCAGATATACATTGACCGTAAACAGGACAACCGCCAAAAGCAATAAAATAGCCCCGCATTGCATGTGGATACCTGGCACAAATACCCAAAATGAATAGACAAGTGCAATTAACCCTGGCATAAAAAGCGCAAAGCTTATCCACGCGAGCCTTTCGCTGTACAGTTCCGTTTCCAGTACAACAGGGATCAACTGATAAGATGCCCCGAGGATGATCATTGTTCCCCAGCCGAGCGCGGCCATATGGGTGATAGCAAGGATCTGCGGATGGAAATAGTGCCCGGTAAAAGCTTTCACGGAGCACAGCATCATCACAGAAAGCGCCGAAAAACAAAACGCGGCAGCCACATAATGGGTTACCACGATCTTATAAAGGCCAGGGTTCTGCTTTATCCCACTCATTTTTTATAGATCAGCATCTTGATATCAGCCGGGCCAATCGTTTTAAAGATATAGGTCAATTCCTGTTTCTCCAGCTCAGGGAGCAGGTATACCGGCATCTTTTTGTGATGTACAAATAAGGCGTTGCCCGCCACAAGGTTCGGCGTTTGCTCCAGGATGGCCAGCATGGGTTTTGGCATCTCCAACTGGCGAACATCAAGAAAAATAATTCGGTGTTCGTCGAATCTTTTCAGCAGCTGGTCGAATTGGTCATTATCAGCT
Source organism: Mucilaginibacter sp. P1_A3 (assembly GCF_056406855.1). Taxonomy (NCBI): domain Bacteria; kingdom Pseudomonadati; phylum Bacteroidota; class Sphingobacteriia; order Sphingobacteriales; family Sphingobacteriaceae; genus Mucilaginibacter; species Mucilaginibacter sp. P1_A3. The sequence continues at coordinate 152,041 of NZ_JBFTZJ010000003.1, read as the reverse complement.
GTCGGGACTGTTAAAGGAATGGTTGCCGTTTCTTCCGTGGTCGGTACTGCTTTGCTAAGATAAGTTACGACCACGTTTGGCTCCGGGTGTTCCATACGGAAAGAAAACCCTTTGTCCGCCAGCAAATGGATCAATGGCAGCGGCTCGAAGGTATTGATAAGTTTTAATCCCTGACCTTCTTCAAGTTTCTTAATACAGGCTAATATTTCTTTTAGAGGATCTTTATCCCGGGCCAGTATAGGGCGCACATCAAGTTCGAGATAATCCAACGGCTCCTGGAAAGAAGCACTCGGCACGGATATATTATTTTCAACGCAAGTATCAGTGGTTACTTTGAATCCGATCTGCTTCATGCTCCACATAAAATCAGCGATCTCGGTTTTTGATATTTTGCAGGCATCGGCAATACTAACCCTTTTGATCAATAAATTCCGTAGTAATGGATTTTTAAGTCTTGAAAATTTTTTATTCAAGCCGACCAGCGTCTTGATCACTAGGTCTCGGTCGACTTCGAGCAGTTGACTGATCTTTGTTTGCGGATTTATTGCGAGTTCCATAACGCAAAAATGAACACACTTTGATCTATATTATATGATTTAAATCATATAATTGTGTGACAATAGCGATGCATATAGTAGATTTATATATCTAGTTGGAATTATTTATGAGAATAAATAATCAGCCGAAAATAACAGCCTTTCGAGAAAATTAATAACGCTGACCTCACAGTCAGAACGATAGTCGATCAATCGTGGCTGACAAAGGCTCTTTACCCGGAGCGAATTGTAAAGAATGAAGAATTAATCCTATAAACTATTTGCGTTTTCAATTAATGTTCGAGCACTTACAATTGCCTCAATATCATGATGAAAGTTAGAACTTTTGCCGCTTCCCTACTTAAGGAAACACCACTTCGTGGTTGTTTCCTTTTTTTATGCCAATAAAATTCTGTGATCCAAACCGTTACGACCTGGTCATTTTTAGTTCGAAATTTACTGACGAAGTCTTTAGCCTTTTATTCCATATAGTCTAAAAAGCGCGTTGAAAAGTGTTTCCACGCCATTTTTTCAAGGTTCGAATTTCCCTTAAGGTACCTATCGAACCATTTCAACTGATAAATCAAAATTCAGCTATTCTTCATTTCGGTTATAACACCGTCCGATTCGGTTATGATCACGCTTTTGTAACATCGCAAATTTGTATCACACAAAAGGAAAGCAACATGAAAACTATTTTGATCACCGGCGCATCGGCCGGATTAGGCAAAGCAACCGCCAAATTATTCCAGGCTAAGGGATGGAACGTCATTGCCACGATGCGGTCACCGGAAAAAGAAACAGAACTCAATCAATTAACCAACTTAACGCTGTTGCCGCTGGATATCACTAATAGCGAACAGATAGTAAAAACCGTGCAGGCTGCATTGGAGTCTGGTGATATTGATGTAGTATTTAATAACGCGGGCTACGGTTTGATCGGGCCGGTCGAATCGCATACAGAAGAACAGATCCGCGCGCAATTCGACACGAATTTCTTTGGTAACCTGGCAGTTATCAGGGCATTTATCCCTTATTTTCGTCAGCGTAATAAAGGATTGTTTATTAATACCACTTCGCTTTGCGGTTTGGTTTCCAATCCGCAATCGGCGATCTACAACGCTTCAAAATGGGCCATGCAAGGCCTGGCGGAAAGCCTGTCCTATGATCTGGCCCAATTTAATATCGGTATCAAGAACGTAGCACCGGGCGGCATTAAAAGTGATTTTATGAAAGCCATGCAGGTAACCGAGGATAAGGCCTATGAAGCTACGGTGGCCAAAATGACCGAAGGTTTTCAAGATGGAACGTTGATGGAATTTACGGACGCTGAAAAGATTGCCGAGGTGGTTTATCAGGCAGCTACGGATGAAAAAGACCAGCTAACTTACCCGGCCGGGAATGACGCGGTGCGTCTTTATGCCAAACGCCTGGCTGAAGGCCCTGAAGCTTACCGTATCGGTTTGACAAAATACCTTAACTTGCAGAGCCCATACCCACAAGCATGAAAAGTGTAAGTAAACAACCCGTTGTATTCACTTCGATCTCGGAACTGCACCGGGCGTTGGGTTTACCCAAACCCCTGCATCCGCTGATCAGTCTGGTAGATTACAGTAATATTACGGTGGATACAGTCGAACTGGAAAAAGGAATGCTGTTCAATTTCTATAAGATCTCTTACAAGAAGAATTTTAGCGGCAAAGTAAAATACGGCCAAAACCATTATGATTTTGATGAGGGCGGCTTATCCTTTATCTCACCGAACCAGGTGATCAGCGCATTGGAAGGAGAAGCTGATTACGGGGGCTACACATTGCTGATACACCCTGACTTTATCAGGTCGTACCCCTTGGGGAAAAGCATCAAAAACTATGGTTTTTTTTCCTACGCAGTCAGTGAAGCTTTATACTTATCAGAGAAAGAGAAGCAAGTCATCGTCGCTCTGTTCAGGAACATCGAAATGGAACTTGACTCGGCAATCGACCAGATCAGCCAGGACGTACTGATATCACAGGTGGAATTATTACTGAACTATAGTAAACGCTATTATAACCGGCAATTCATTACCCGTAAAACAGCCACCAGTGATCTGATGGTTCGTTTTGAAAGTTTACTCGCTGATTATTTTGACACCGGCAAGCCCTTAACGAATGGCTTGCCGGCGGTTGATGAACTGGCGGCAGCACTAAATGTGTCAGCACATTATCTGAGCGACATGCTTCGTTCGCTGACCGGCCAAAACACCCAGCAGCATATCCATGCTAAACTGGTCGAAAAAGCAAAAGAATTGTTGAGCGCAAGTGAATTAAGCGTTGCTGAGATCGCCTACCAATTAGGCTTCGAACACCCGCAATCCTTTAACCGCTTGTTCAAAAGCAAAACCAAATTTTCACCGCTTGCTTTCAGGCAGTCTTTAAATTAAAAAGCTTTTTATGAAACATTCCGAACTTGAGCAGATCGCTCAACAATTCATAGCTGCGGCCAACCGCTTTGACACCCAGGCTGTCCTTAACCTTTTCGCTGCGGACGCAGTGATCGAAGATGTTTCCGTGGGTGATAAATTCGAGCATACAGCGGGGATCAAAAATTACTTTGTGACCTTTTTCATCGGTTATCACACGTCAACCCAATTGCTATCATTGGAATATTCCGGACCAGATAATGTTTTGGTCAAAGTGGATTTTACCGGGGATTTCGGCCATGAGACCGGAGGCCTGGATATTCGTGTCAATGAAGCGGGACTTATTGAACATATTGATGCTTATTTAGATTAGTCATATTGTAACTATCAGTATGAAAAACACCTTACAGCTCATCGCTGTAAGGTGTATTTGTTTAAGGTAATTGCATGCTATTGTTCCAGATCAATCACTTCAACATCAGTCAATGAAGAAAGAAGGTCCTGCCCATAGACAGATCCCGGCGATTGAAAGCCTGCTTTGTACCCGCCCTTAAGTACACGGGATGCAACCTCTATCGCGGAAGTGACCGTTGGCATGTACCCAGAAGGCATTTTCGCCAAAGATCTGACCATCTTTCCGTCTGCGCCGGTGATCTCAGCAACGATCATACTTACCCTTTCAGCTATATCCGCGCTCAATTCACCATTTTGGATCTTTACGGTTTCGGGATCGGGTGTATTTGCGGGCAGGGCCATCTGAAAATATTCTTCGATATTGGGAATGCCGGTCGATCTGTAGCATAAAACGACACCGCCAAGAGGGGTCGGAAAGCAATCTTCCGGTCCGTCGCCAAAATCAAAAGCAGCAGAGGGCGCTTCTATCAGCTTTTCGATCTTGCCATCTTTACGCACCAAATATCCGGCATTGATAATATTGGCACTGCTGGCGATGGAGCCGGGTGTAAAACCTCCCGAATATTTGAAGGCCACGCGTAGTTTCACCGGTTCATTTACTCTTTTGGCTGTGTGCATTACCAGCGGGTCGTAAGTTGCAAAAAGTCCTGCTCCTGAAAGTATCATTATATCCGCGACTTTAGCCTTCTCATCCTTTGTTTCAGCAAGACGGTAAATATCCACTTCTGCGGTGATGTCTATATAATGCACGTTGAACGTGATACAAGCTTCCATGGCCAGTTCAGCCGTTTCGCTAAACGGACCTGCAATATTCAGCAAAGCGGTTTTACCTGCGAGTGCCGCCCCCCATCCGCCATGATCATTAACCGGAAATACATGATAAGAGACATTGAGCTCACCCGCCAATACGGCCAGCTTATCCTTACTTCGTCCCGCGATCTCAAAATCAAGTCCTCTTCGTGCGGCTTCATGACAGATCATGGTACCGGTATAGCCTGTGGCACCGTAGATCAGTAGCTTTCCCATTTTTTCTTTTATCGTGGTCATGTTTTATTTCTTTAAGAGTTTTTCTGTTTTTGAAAGGAAGCCTTCCAGTGCAACATTAATATCTATATTCATACGGCCGGCCAGGATGATCAGCCACCAGATGCTTTCTCCCAATTTGTGTGAAAGTTCCTCATTCGTCGTATCTCCCTTTGGCCAGCGCTCTTGTTGCGACATGGTTAACCTGCCCACCAGACCTGCATCTGTTAAAAATGCCAGAGCATCCTCTTCAATGGTCCATTCACTGCCGTGGTGTTCTTTTTCAAGTTCATGATACTGCTTCCTGATCTGTTTTGACCGGGAAATTACCTCTGTGAAATTCAGTTCTTTGCTCATTTGAGTTGTTTAAAGGGTATGCGTGTGGACAATTTATTATCGCTTATTTTAGAACACTTGTTACAAAATAAGCGCCTATTTGTGTTGCTCTATTAATAAGCACATAGGTAAAACGGTATTACTTTGATATTTGACCGATCAAGTATTTAGCCATTTTTTTGATCTTGATCGGGTCTTGATGGATAATGTAGGACTCGTGCCAGCCGGTAAAATTGTTAAGGATAAAATCGGCAAGGGTGTTCGCATCAGCATCAGCAGGGAGTTCTTTTAGCTCAATCGCTTTTTGGATAAGACTTGTCAATAAGCCGTACGTAAATTCATGGTCTTCGCGGAGAATGGACTGCAACTCCGGATCGGTTGCGGCTACTTCGAAAGTGGTTTTTATAGCTAAACAACTGTTAGCGCTATAAAGGATCGTATGTACAGCACCCTCAATAAAACTAATAATGGCTTTTAATGGTGACCTCACTCTGCCGGCGCTGTTTTGTGCTTCAATCGCCCGGGTTTGTGTGTAACTGCGAATGCATTTGATGAACAGCTGATGTTTATCACCCATTGTATTATAGATACTGCTGATCTTGATATTCATCGCCTCGGCCAGATCTCTTATAGAAGTGCCGCTGTAGCCTTTTTTCCAAAAAACCTCCATCGCTTTTTTGATTGCTTCTTCTTCGTTAAATTCTAAGTTCCTTGCCATTTCTCCTGCAAACCTAAAATTATTTTAGAACAACTGTTCTAAAATAATGTCATTTTATTCACTTATGTAAATTGAGGCTCCCCAGAAATAAATGTAATAAACCTAACGGCCCGTGATCTTGTGCCGGTGTTCCGTTCCCCAATCGGCAAGTGCCTGAATGATCGGTTCAAGTGTATGCCCGTAGGGCGTTAGTTCATAAGTCACGGTGATGGGTTTTGTTGTGTTGACCGTCCGTGTGATCATTCCGTTGATCTCCAGGTCCTGTAATTCTTTTGAAAGCATCTTTGCGCCAAGCCCGTTGATCCGGTGCTGAAGATCGGTGAAATTCTTTTTACCATATAACAGAACACCCACCACTTTGATCTTCCATTTACCGCTGATCAGATCGAGTGTATCCTGTATGGCAAAAAGTATTTTGGAACAATCTGCCTCTTCTTCATATATCGTTTTGGTCTTTCCCATGTGCTGCTGTCTGAACAGGGAACCCGCTTTACTTCAGGAAACCCATAACATAAGTAAAGTTAGGGGTATCTACCTTTGAACCATCATTTATTACAGATTTAAATAAAATGGAATTAAAACTCAAAGATAAAGTGGCGCTGGTGACCGGTGCTTCCAAAGGCATAGGCGCCGGGATCGCCAAAGCATTCGGTAAAGCGGGCGCAACAGTGATCGTAAATTTTGCCTCAGGTGCAAAGGACGCCGATCAGGTTGTTAATGAAATCGTATCAGCCAGCGGAAAGGCTTTCGCCATTCAGGCCGACCTGAGCAGCTCAACCGATATCACACGCATGTTCGATGCGGTAAAAGTGAAATTCGGACCTGTTGATATCCTGGTCAATAACGCCGGTGTCGCAGTTTTCGAAATGCTCGACGACCTGACTGAGGACGCTTTTCACAAACAGTTTAATCTGAATGTGATGGGTTATTTGCTGGCAGCGAAGGCTGCTGTAAAACAGATGGATCATGGCGGAAGCATCATTAATATCAGCTCTATTTTAAGCACGGATCCCTACCTGGCATCAAGCGTTTATTCAGCAACCAAAGGTGCTGTGGATACCTTGACAGTAGCACTGGCCAGGGAGCTTGGCCCTCGTAAGATCAGGGTAAATTCAATACTTCCGGGCCACACCAATACACCGGCCACCGCCGGAAATTTTGAGGGCGAATTTGGCGAAAAACTGATCGCGGGAACACCCCTTGGCAGATTTGGCGAACCGGAAGATATCGCCCCGCTTGCTGTCTTTCTTGCTTCCGAAGATGCACATTGGGTAACAGGTGAATCTATCAGAGCATCGGGCGGTGTAAGAGGCGTTGGCTATTAAACATCTAAAAATTCATATCTAAAATTTAATATAATGAAAAATCAAATAATAAACTTTCAGGAAACCGCAGACAAATTTGCGGTAGTTGAAACCCTCTACCGCTTCGCTGCGGGCATTGACCTGCGTGATAGCAACCTTCTTGCATCAGCTTTTGCGGAAGACGCAATATCTGATTTCGGGCCCGCCGCAAGAAAAGCCGGCTTCGAATATCCGGTACTGGAAGGACGAGATGCCATAGTTGCTGCACTTACAGGCTCACTGGCAAATATTGACACCACCCATTCGGTGAATAACCCAAGGGTAGTTATTAAAGGCGACAAAGCGGTGATGGATGCGCTTGTAGAAGCACAACATTTACCCTCGAACGATCATTCCCGGCATTATCTCATGAAAAACAGATACGATGTGGAACTGATCAGGCAAGAAGATGTTTGGATTATTCAGCGGGTTACAATAGATAATGTTTGGCGCTCAGGAGATCCATCGGTTCTTACGGATATCTAATGAAGTTGATCGGCAGGTGATAAGTAATTCGAACCGTTTTATTGATCAACTAAATAAAACGGTTCGAGCCACTTTTATACCCATTGAAAGTTCGAGAATTGTCCAGTGCCCTTCTCGAACTGTTTTTCAAAACGCCATTCTATGCAAATCCTCAAAGAAAAAGTTCGTGAATTATCCAGTGTGGGCTTCATTTCAAGTAAAACGCCTCAAGTCGAAAGATTTGAGGCGTTTTTTTGGGAACTACAGGTTAATGATGCAGTGAAAACAGGCTGACCATAAACAGGTAAAACTGTTTAAAAGACTAATCTTCTTATTGATTTGTTTTTTGATAAACTTTACTTTTGTTACCGGTTTACATTTGCTTTAAAGCGAGTACTGGTATTAGCAAAGTGAAATATATATTTGCACTGGGTTCAATTTAATAATCATGAAAATCAATGCACGAAAACTTATTAGCATACATCAACGAACACGCTACCTCGCCACTTACAAATGATGAAGAAGCATTAATTGCAGCGACTTTCCACCCCAAAAAGCTCAGGAAAAAGCAATACTTTTTGGAAGAAGGCAATGTGTGTAAATACGTTGGTTTTATTGTAAAAGGTGCAATGCGACAATACAGCGTAGATGACAAAGGTGTGGAGCATATTGTACAATTATACATTGAAAATTATTGGGCAAGCGACCGTGAAAGTGCGGTCATGCTTACTCCATCAAGATATAATATTGATGCCTGGGAAGATACCGAACTACTCATTGCTACAGTAGCAGGCATGCTGGATCTGATAGAAAAAGTACCTTCATTTGGACAAATGACAAGATTAATGGACCAAAGAAGTTTCATCGTTTCTCAGCGAAGATTGAATTCAACCATTAGTAATACAGCAGAAAAACGCTATGAAGAATTTGCCGATAACCACCCTCAATTTATTCAACGATTTCCCCAGCATCTCATTGCTTCTTTTTTGGGCATAACTAAAGAAACGTTAAGCAGAGTTAGAAAACAAGCAAGTAAATAAATTCTATTTTAATTTTTGGTTTTACAAAAGCGTTGATAAATATCAACGCTTTTTTTTATCATTTCTCATCGTTCCAGGGCATGCTGTTGCTGCAATTTTACATCATAAAACAAACAGATGAAAAAGCAAACAATAGTAGTAATTGGAGCAACAGGGGCACAAGGTAAGGGTATTGTAAATGCACTTGTAAACGAAGGCTCTTTTAATGTGAAAGCAATAACCCGTAATCCGGAAAAATATACAGGCAAGGCAAACGAAGCAGTTTATGCAGATCTAAAAGATTTGCCATCATTAAAAGATGCTTTTACAAATGCTTATGGCGTATTTGTGGTAACCAACTTTTGGGAAGGTGCCGACGAAATCACTCAAGGTAAAAATGCCATTGAAGCGGCAAAAGCAACGGGAGTACAACATTTTATTTGGTCAACACTTCCGGATGTTGAACTCATTAGTGAAGCAGGATTTGAAGTACCTCATTTTAGTGGCAAAGCTAAGGTGGATGATCTGGTGAAAAGTGCAGGGTTCAAATATGCAACATTGGTTCAGCCACCGTTTTATTTTCAAAATCTTGTTGGAATGATGGGACCACAGCCAAAACAAGATGGCACAACTGGCTGGACACTACCGATTGACCCAACAAAAAAAGCGATTCACATGTCGGACATTAATGACCTGGGAAAGGTTGTCGCTGGTGCATTTTTGCAACCCGAAAAAGTTGGAAACGGTAATTACCTTGCCCTGGCAACCGGGTTGTACAGTTTTAATGATATCATAGAAGCCTATAAAGCCAATGGCAAAGAGTACAGCTTTTCACAAGTGCCAGCTGAAATATTTTCCACTTTTTTTGAAGGGGCAAAAGAGTTAGCAGAGATGTTTGGGTATTTTGAAAAACACACCTACATGGGACCTGATTCAACATCACGAATTGAGTTGGCAAAAGAAACTGCCACCCACAAATTTGTGCCGCTCCAGGAGTGGCTGAGTAAAAACAATTAAGAAAATGAAAAAGAAAACGAGTTTCGCAACAAAAGGCAATCGTACTGCAGTCGGCCTACTATCTATCCAACGAATGTTACCTAATCGGTATGCTAACAAAGTTGGCCCGTTTGTGTTTTTAGATTATGTTGTCCCTGTTGTTAAAGAAACTATAACCCAAAATGGTATGGGAGCACATCCTCACCGGGGCATTGCAACATTAACTTATATTCTTCAGGGCGAAGTAGAGCATTTTGACAGTGCGGGAAATGAGGCGATAATTCATTCAGGAGGTGCACAATGGATGAAAGCAGGTAATGGAATAATCCACGATGAAAATTTAAATTATGACTCCCAAACAGAGAGCAAATTTATCCAGGGTTTTCAATTTTGGATAAATCTACCTGCCAAAAACAAAGCTGAAAAGCCTGCTCATATCGCTGTACAAGATGGCGAAGTCCCCAAAAAAGAATTGCCGAATGAAAGTGGTTGGTTAAAGGTTATTGTTGGCAGCTATGAAGACTTGAGTTCGAAGATCCCGACTTATTCTGAGCAGTTTTTGTATCATATTCAATTGAAAGCAGGTAAAAACCTTTCGATAGAAATCGAGAACGATATAGAAGTTGCTGCTTTTCTGCCCACGCAAAATGCGATGCTAAACGACACCGAATTTCAAAAAGGAGAGTTTGTAGAATTTGATCGAAGTGCAGGAGAAATTGAAATAAAAAACACTTCTCCAACAACAATTGATATCCTATTATTTGGTGGCGAAGAATATAAAGAACCTGTGGTAGCAGAGGGCCCGTTTGTAATGAATTCACAGGCAGAAATAGCAATTGCCTACCGGGATTTTTACGCAGGAAAATATGGAAAAATAAAATCCACAGCGAAAACAGATTAGTCTGGTTGGGCTACCAAACAGGCGAAAGCGGCAAAATCCAAATTTAATTCTGGCATGTCGCTTTTTATTACTCATAAGTTATTGAAAATAATTAACATAGAAAAAACACGAAATTTATTCGAGGGGTTCGAACTTCCTCTTTTTTTTACTAAAAGTAAAACCGTCCGGAAACACTAATGACTGGATCTTTTGCTTACATTGACCCGTCAACCTCAGTGGAATAACAATGGAGCCATTAGTAAGCAAGACGTTTCCCGCCATCAGAAAAGTGATTTCCATCACCTAATAACCAATTGATTATCATTTAATTAAAAATAAAAATAAAGGAGATTTACGTCAGATAAGATCAAAATCATGAAAAAGCTACATTTATTTTTATTTATACTAACAATGACGACAGCTGTTACTGTTAGTGCGTGGGGCCAAACCAAAAAAGACACGACATTTAAAATCTCCATTACCGACAAGGGATGGATACGAGACTACGGTGGCACCAAATTGGGGTATATCGATAAAGACAACATCGTGCGCAACAACAAAGGGCAAAAGCTTTACTTTATTGATGGGAGCGGTAATGTGATTGATGCCAATGGTAAGAAATTGGGTATGGCCAAGAAAAATGGGGCCTATTACAATATCAATGGACAGAACATTCTTAACACGAAAGACATTGATAAAGAAAAATGTGCCATTTTAGACCCTAAAGGACATAATTTTGGAACCGCTCATATGAACTATAAGTTACATGCGTGTGCTGCACATTGTTATTTCTTAGAACAGCAAAAGAAAAAGGAAGAAGCAAAAAAAGCAAAGAGCTAACACTTTGGTGCTATCAAGATACTTGGGCTGGGCTTTCTAACGGATACCCAGCTTTTTTATTAACGCCGGGCTATATCAATCTAAACGGCGGGCGGGTTGTTAAACAGCAGCGTACTTTTATAGTAAACCAACCTTAACGAGAAGTTCAAGTCTCACGAAAGGCCAGATAACAAAATTGTCACAGACTATAAATCTTGTCTAAAATCTCCTCCCTATAATAATTTTAATGATAGCTCTATCTGCATTTTGCGTAAAACCATAGCCAACGCCACCGTTAAATTCCCAATTAGGGTCAAAATTCAAATCTGTCGCTACAAACAACTGATGATCCTGCTGTTTGAATGTGTCATAATGAAAAAACGGGCCGGTGCTGCCATAATACTCTAAGCCGAGGGCAACAACTTTAGTCACGTCATAACTGCCTTTAACATTAGGCGAAAAGATAAATCCCCTGTTCTCATCCGGCCCTTTAAAGCTTTTCTCCAGGGTTGGGTTAACAGAAACATATAATTTATTCCATTTTTTATCAACTATAGGTCTTATTTCCAGTGTGCTTGTATTTGCCGAGAATGCACTTTTTTGAAAGCCAAATTCGGTTGAAATACTTACACCAACTGGCCAGTTCCAGCTCAACGGCGCAGCAACTCTTGGCCTGATATGGGAGCCTACATAAGCGGTACGCCCGCCATCGCCTATCGAATTAAAAAAATAAAAACCGGTTTCGAACCAGGGGGTCCAGCCATGGGTTATCTCAATCGTTTCATGTTCTACGTGGTTTGTCGGAAGCTCGCCATTAGCTACTGTCTTACTTCCGTTGATCGTGTAATTACTGTGCAGTTCCACCATGGTTTTACCCTTTTCAACTGTTTCAGAACCATAAACCTGGATCTCATAATTGTCCTGTGCTTTAAGTTTCAGGGTAGAAAACGCAAGGATAAGTACGCATAGATATTTCATTGATATTCGGCTTTAAACGTATGCAAATCGCATTCGCCTTAAAACTATTGTGATAATCTGAAGCAAAATTGTAGTTGGTCGCTAAATTTGAATTGTATAACAAAAGTGACAAAACAGGATCATGATAATCCCTGATCAGCAACAGTTTTCTTAAAAGAGAGGATAAACCCGTGCCATCCGGATTCATATTGGTAGCGGATGGTATAGCCATAATGCTGGCAGATATTTTTAACCAACGTTAATCCAAGGCCGGTGCCTTGTGATTCCTTACCCTTTTGAAAACGTTCAAAGATCAGATGCTCATCTAACGGATGGCCAGCACCGGTATTCTTAATACACAATTGATCTTCGGTCAATTCGATACTAATAACGCCACCGGGATTATTGTGTCTGATGGCATTACTGAACAGATTATTTAATAAAATATCAATCAGGTATTTGTTGGCTAACACCTGCCTGGGCTGCAGATTGGATTTAAACGAAAGATTTTTTGTTTGCATCAGTTCCTGAAACTGCAGCATTTTTGCGGGCAGCACATCCTCAAGGCTAATAGGCACCTCATCAGCGATCAGTTTATTTTCCAATTTTGCCAGCAATAATAGAGATTGATTAAGCCGGCTTGATTTATTGATCGAGCTGTAGATGTCAGTAATCTGTGCCAATTGTTCAACACTTAAGGTTTCATCCTGTATCAGCGTATCCAGCTTGGTGGTCACTACAGCTAAAGGGGTCATCATTTCATGGGAGGCATTCTCTGTAAATTGCTTCAGGTTAAGGTAATCATAGGTTACCCTTAAAGACATCTCCCGGATGGCTTCGTTAAGTTCAGCAAATTCGTCCACCTTACTTGCCTTTCCTTTAAACTGGTTAACATCTGCAATGTTGAATTGCTTTATCTCCTTTAATGTGAGTTGAAATGGTTTCCAAAGGCTATTGAGAAAATATTTATTGATAATAAAAAGCACCAATAACAAACCTGCCAGCAGGGCAAGGGTAATAATGATGATAATCTCTATAAGGTATTTTTGGCCAGCCCTGGAAATGGTAATAATAACTTTGTAATTGGTATCCTTTAGCTTAACAAGGTCCTCAACTGCACGTCCAGCCTCCTTCCGCTGCTCCTTGGGATTGAAATAGATAGTATCAAAAAAGCGTTTCTGTAACTCCTGCTCATTAGTTTTGATAAACACTGCATGATCTTTGTCAAGGTCATACTGTTGCGGGTTTTGATTACTGCTCCTTACATATTCTTCTGCTTCTGTCAATTGCTGTTGAAGTCCCTCGTTCAGCTGTTGCTGGGCAATGTAATTAATAGCAAAATAATAGATGACCGCCCCAGTCAATAATACGCTGAGGGTGATGTAAATACTCGTCCTGGTATAATGTGCCGATAATTTCATTAACCAATAAATTTATACCCAAGCCCGTAAATGGAAGTTAAATAGTCTTTGCCGCCCGCGTCCAGTAGTTTCCGGCGAAGATTTTTGATGTGTGTGTAAATAAAATCAAAATTATCATGCATATCCATCTCATCACCCCACAGGTGCTCGGCAATGGCATTTTTGGAGATAACCTTACCCTTGTTGGCAATAAAATACAATAACATATCATATTCCTTCCTGGTCAGGACGATAGCGGTTTCGTTAACTTCCACCGTCCGGCCCAATACATCGATCGATATCTCATTAAATACCAGTTTATTATTGGTATTCAATGCCTTTCTGCGGTAAACTGCCATAAGGCGAGCCTTGAGTTCTGCTAAATGAAAGGGCTTGGTCAGGTAATCATCGGCACCAACATTCAATCCTTTTAATTTATCATCTAACGAATTTCTGGCAGAAATGATCAACACTGCTTCATTTTTCTGATTGGTTCGCAAGTACTCCAGAACACCAAAACCGTCTCCGTCAGGCAGCCCGATATCCAACAGAACGCAATCATAGTCATAGTCTGATAGTTTCTGTAGTGCAGGATTCAACGCGCTACAGCTTTCGCAGATATTGCCATCTACATTCAAATAGTTGGTGATGTTCTCACGTAAACCTTGCTCGTCTTCTATTACCAGTATTTTCAAAGTGCTTTTTATTCAAATATAACCACCGAAATTGAAGACAACCTGAAGTATATGCGACCTGTTATTTTATGAATCGGGTAACAATAGCGCAACTACAGATTTGCTTCATATTTATTTGGTAATTTACAAACAATTCAGCCGCTATTTACGATAAATAGGGTACTCAAAAAAGAAAGCCCGATATTTTATATTAAAAAATACAATCACGATCATCCGCTTAAATCTGATTAACATTAAAACATACTTAAGCCAAGCCTGTACTAATTAGAACCAATATGGCAACAATCGAACCTGTCCGTAAAGACGTCCAGCATAACGGACATACAAAAAAATATTCAACTTCACTACGCGTATGGCACTGGGCCAATACTATCGTTATCAGCGGTTCATTAATCACGGTATTAATCAATGCAACCATTACGGATGACGGCGTGGTATCAACACTGATTAAAGATGAGTTAAAGAACGCCGGCACCACAGTAAGCGATAAGCAGGCTGGTTCTGTTGCACATGCGCTTAGCGATAGTGTCTGGAGCATACACACCTATTTTGGGTATGTATTGGTTGGTTTATTTTTATTTCGCTTAGTTTTTGAGTTTTTTCAGTTGGCCGATCAAAAATTCATTCGTAAAATGAAAAGCATTTACCGGCAATTCCAATCTACAAAAAAGGAAAGGGAGTTGGCAAAACATGAACTTACGGTAAAAGCTATTTATGCTGCATTTTATATTCTGCTCGTGGTTATGGCTGTAACCGGTTTATTTTTGGCATTTGAAGACTTGTTGGCACCTTTCAAATCCATCAGACACAGCGTTAAAGAGGTTCATGGCTTTTGTATGTACCTGATCATTGCTTTTATCTTTGTTCACCTGGCTGGTGTTTTTTTAGCCGAACGCAAGGATAATAAAGGTATCGTCTCTGATATGATCAATGGGGGGTAAAGTGTAGTTTAAACGAAGCTATTATTTTGTAACCTTTCTTTATTAAAACTCTTTGTCACCTGTTTCGCTGGTGGGTAATTTTAATTTACTGGTAATCCTGTTTAAACTAAAACTAAGGTTGAGCAGGAGTATATCTGTTTCAGAGATGTAATTTGTTGTAGTGTAAAAATCAGGCCCGGCAGTAGTAATACGCTGTTTGTTTGCGCCTAATAACCCCATGTTCATGTTTTGCCATAGCAGCGATGCAGACAGACGCCCTTTCATGAATGTTTTTTTCACAGAGGTATTCGGTACAAAAAAACGTCCATCTTCTCCCTGGGCTGTTGGCCTTTTAGAAAGATAGTTCACGTTAGCTTGCAAACTAAGCGTTTTGCTGAGTTGAAAGCTGGTGTTACCATTAACCGAATAGGCCCACTTTGTATTAGAGATGATAAAAGGCTCATTTAAAATGGCAATATTACCAAGTATTTTATAATTATACAGGTTGCCGCCAAGATAAATGCTCCACCATTTAAAGGGCGATAAATTCATTCCCGCCTCCAGTCCTAATAACTTGGCGCTTCCGGCATTGGTATACACCCGGTTCAGGATGGTATCGGCATACACACTGTTGAGCCGTTGTATGGGGTTTTTAATATGCTGGTAATATAGTGTGGTAAAAAAGGAGCCTTTGGTAAAACTCCGGTTCATACCCAACTCGGCCAGGTCAATAAATTCCGGCAGCAGGTCGGGGTCGCCCTGTTCCAGTGTTTCTGAATGTTCGCGCTCGGGTATAGGGTTTAATTCTAAATTGCTATTACGCTGTACCCGCCTGCTATATCCCGCCTTGAGGTTCCAACCCTGGTTGATGTGATACAGCAAACTGGCGGAAGGAAATATATTGGACAGATTCAGGATATGAGGATTGAGGTCATATGACAAGTTAACCGTGCGTGCTGCATATTCATAGCGCAAGCCCCCAACGTATTCCAGCTTTTGTACTTTGCCTGTATATTGACTATAAAATGAATTGATATCATTTTTAGCGTGGGTACTGCCGCTAAACCTGTCCAGATCGGGTTGCGAGGTGGCCGGTGTTACAAAATAATCAAAAATACCATCCTGGGTATCATGCCTGAACTGGTAACCGCTTTCCAGTTTCCCCATGCCAAGGGTTACACTATAATCAAGTTTTAACCGGTAAGCATTGATGGGTCTTTTGTAAGGGTTATTTACATATTGTATGGTGTCGGTTGTATTTGGATATTTTAAATTTCGATTTTGAGTAGCCCCGTACAAGTTATCGTGCTCATACAGCAAACTGGCTATCAGGGTTGATTTATTGGTGAAGGTGTGGGCATAATCAATATTCCCCAGATTAAAAGCGCCTTCTTTGGTTTGTAGGTTTGAGTTATAATAGGTTGTGCTTTTGATAGGTGTATTGTTGCTGAGGTTTGAAGTGGTGTTGCTGTACAGCAGGTCGGCCAGGCGCGCCTGGTATCTTTTGCCACTGTACAATCCCACCGATATCACATTGTTCGGGTCGGCAGTATAACTTACGGATGCCCTTCCGGCATAATTATACCGGTCGAAACTTCTTTCTCCGTTAGATGGGAAACGGGTGATGGTATTGTTGGTGAAATTTTTTGTATAAACGTCACCTTCCCGATAACCTGCATTATCATTCCGGGTATAATTACCCCCCACCGAAATATCCCACTTATTTTTTCTATAGTTAATGGTGGCATCGCCTCCAAAGCGTCTCGGCTTCTCCAGGTTGCCATAGTAGGTTGTACTGGGCAGCCCACCCTGTGCATTGGCTGTAAGTGTAAGGCCATCAGCCGTACCCTTTTTAGTAACTATATTGATGATGCCGCCCCGGCCATCCGGATCATATTTAGCTGATGGCGCCGTTATCAGTTCAATATTATCTATCACATTGGCCGGTAACTGTGTTAGCACGGTTTGTGCATCGGCCAAAACAGGTTTACCGTTGATGAGAACCATGAAGCCCGCTGAGCCACGTACACTAATGTCGCCCTCGGCATTGACAGCAACAGATGGCAAATTTTTTAATACGTCAATAGCTGAGCCGCCTTTGGCAGACTCAAACTGCCAGGCTTTATAGCTTTGTTTATCAATTTTATTTAATGCTGTTATTTTCTGGCCAGAAACAGCAACCTCATTCAGCATTTTACCCGAGGGATTGATCTGGATATCGCCTAAGTTCAGTTGCTGACTGTATAATATATTGATATCTTTCAGATATTTAGTTTCATAGCCTATAAATACAACTTTGAGGCGATAGCTGCCTTGTGGTATTTTGGCAAACTCAAATTCGCCATTGGCCCTGGTTACCTGGCCGGCAACCAGTGTGGAATCTGTTGTTTTGAATAGGGCAACACTCGCATATTCAACCGGCAATTTGCTTTTGGCATCCATTACATTACCTTTCAAAATCGCTCTCTGCGCAAATGAATGGGTATAAGAAAAAAACAAGATGAAACAACCGAGTAGTAAACGTACTTTCATGATAGCATGCAGATAGCACCTGTAAAAGTAGAGTTTACCGCATGTTGATCACGGTATAATACCTATCATTTGCGGTATAATTAAACTGTTTTGCCTGCCGATGTCAGGGCAAGCTCCCGGTACTGGCCCGGTGTTAAATTGGTATTGAGCCTGAAAAATTTAACAAAGTGTGAAGTATCAGAAAAATCAAGAACGGCGGCAATTTCTTTGATAGACAATGGAGTATTGGATAACAACGTTTTGGATTCTAAGAGGATGCGCTCATTTAACAACATGGAAGGGGTTTTACCTGAAGCGTTCTTACAGATCATATTTAACCGGGATGCTGGCACGTTTAACAGATCGGCATAATCCTGTATCTTTTTTATCTGTTGGTAGTTTTCATTAACCAGGCTTTTAAATTGGTAATAAACAGCATTAAACGCTGCATCTTTTTGGGGTAAGGCATTTTCCCTCTCTGCAATCTTTAACAGAATCAGTTGTAAATAAACCTTAAGTATAGTGAGTGATGTACCGGATTGATAGTCCTGGTGAAATCTTTTTACCAACTCTAAAAGCGTATCACTATTTGCAGGAATTAAGTGTGAAGGTAAATGATAAACAATCTCCAAACCTTCCCTGTTCAGCAGCTCCTCTCTGAACAGGATAACAAAGCCTTTGGGTATCCTGGAAAAATCCCAGCAGTGCGTTTGTCCAGGCTTTAAAAAATAAACAGCTGGGGGCAATACTTCGAATGTGCTATCATCAATGGTATGAAATCCCGAACCTTGACTTAATATGATCAGCTCGAAGTAACCAACATGTTTATGCGGCACAGTGGGCTTGATCACTTCCTTAAACGGGCTGATTTTTAGAACCTGATTTGATGCAATTTTTGTTTTAACAGGAATGGCATTCATATTTACACTAAGTTAGCAGGCTTTATTTTCCGGTAATTAGCTTAGCCATCATGAAAGCAGCCCCAGCGGCAAGTGCGCCAATTACAACTACTTTGCATGCCCCGGTTAATGCCGGTTGGCCCGTCATCTTACTTTTAAAGTAACCAAAGATAAATAAGCAAATTAATGTAAGTCCACAAGAATAAAAAAGAGCTTCCTGAGCGTGGCTAATAAGAATGTATGGCGTCAGGGGGATAATGCCTCCAACAATGTAGGAGATACCAATAGTAACGGCACTTTTTTTTGCCCGGTTGGCATTGGGCTCTTCCAATCCCAATTCATAGCGCATCATAAACTCCACCCATTGTTTTTTGTCTTTTGTCATTTCATCAGCAATTTGATGCTGTAAAGTTTCCGAAAGACCAAAGCCTGCAAATACTTCTCTCACTTCTGCCTTTTCCTGTTCAGGCAGGCGCTCTACTTCTTCATATTCCCGCTTTAGTTCAGACTGGTAATGATCTACCTCTGTTCGCCCGGCAAGGTAACCACCCAAGCCCATGGCTATAGAACCCGCAAGGATCTCCGCGATACCCGCGGTGACCACGAGGCCCGAAGAACTGATGGCCCCGCTTAAACCTGCCGCTAAAGCAAAAGGGACTGTTAACCCATCAGACATACCGATCACGATATCTCTGATGGTTTCTGAACTGGTTACATGGTGCTCGTGATGCATTTACACTTGTTTTATTAACGAATATATTATTTGAACTTCATGGCCAGCGTTACAATATTTGAATTCAATCCGGTAGAGCGCATGTAGTGGCCTGCCCTAATCTCCAGCGAATTGAAATGCTGCCAACCAAACACACCTGTAGGCGGAGACAACCTTATATTGGCCCCAACAAAATTGCTATGTAATGTAGACAGGTCATAATCGCTGGTGTAATATGTATCGGTAGGATTATGCTGCCCATAAGGTGCAAAATAGCGTGTACCCTGCTGGTTATTATACCGGTAATAAGGGCTCACCGATACAAATGAAGTTAGCTTAATAGGTATTTCCAGCTCTGCAGTATGAGCCCGGATACCCCAACTATCCATATAGTAACGGTAAAACGTCCGGATCACAAAATGATCATCCAGGAAATAGTTAAATCGTACGGCTATGGGGAGTTTATATCGATTACCCGGAAGGCTTTCTACCCGTTCAGAGCCATCGGTAAAATAATCACGCTGGTATTTGGTGGCCAGCAAACCATGCTGATAAGATGGCTCGATGATCAGTAAAGCCTGAAGCCGGGGCGTTAGCACCTGTGAAACAGAAAACGACGTACTGAATGAATTACGCGGACTATGGTCAACAGAACCTCGCCCGTCGCGGTCAGATCCTGAACCATATCCTGGCGGTCGCAGTTCAACCGGTAAAATTACTTTCCAGGTATCAAGAAAAACCTGTCCCTTAAAATCAAACTGGGTATTTTTATCCTTAGATACCCGGGTAAGATTTATACCCCCACCAAAAGACTGATAATCAAACTCATGCGAATAAGATCCGGTTAATCCGAAAGCGTTGCCGGTTTTGTCGTTTGAAACGGTCCAGTTCAATGATGGGTATACTCGGGTATCCTGCCTGGAGGCGGAGGAAATACTGTTCGGATCTATTTTATCTGATGATGCAGAGGTGTAGTGATCTACCCCCAGTTCGAAAGTAAAAGTATGTTTTTTGCCACTTACGCCATATTTTGAAAGTTGCAAATCAAATGTATTGGCAAAATCAGTTAAGTTTTCGGTGCCGATGCCTCCGGTTACTGCAGAGTTGTTACCATTTTGGTGGTAATAAGCCGAAATGATATTGATCTCTTCAATTTTAAGCTTCCGTGCTTCATAATTGCTACTATCCTTAACCGGTAAAGTTTTAGTTTGCGCGTGCGAAGCAACAATCCCTAAATATAGGGCAGCCACACATAAATATATTTTTCTCATATCAAGCCGCGTTTTTAGTTACATCCGCAGCCACCGCCGCTTTTACCACCATTGGCTCCCGAGCCACCTTCTCTGTATAATTGAAAACTTTGTTCAAACTTCTGCGATTTACGGGCAGACAACTCCATTTCGGCATCATTCAGGCGGTTTTTTTGATAAGCTTTTACAGACATACATGACGATAAGCCGAAGACTGGTAAACTGGCTATGAGTATTAATTTAATCAGGGGTATTTTTTTCATCTGCTAATTTTTAATGTTAATATTTTTGGAGGTATAGAGTTGATTATCGTCATCAATGATTACACAAGCAAGCTGTTGCAATTGGTTTACCAGGTTAAGTCCTACATGAACCCCCATAACTGTGACGGGTGTGGCCATTGCATCGGCAAACTCCGCGCTGGGGCAAATAATGCTTACACTCTTAATTCCGCTTACCGGAAAGCCGGTTTTTGGGTCAATAGTGTGCGAATATTTTTTACCATTGATGATGACAAACTTTTCATAGTTACCGGATGTAGCAATAGCCATATTGCTGATATTGAGTGTAGAGAATGGCGTCATTCGCTTATCCGGATCGGCAATAGCAATCGTCCAGGGGTTGCCGTTGGGTTGCATTCCCCAGGTAATCAAGTCGCCAGCTGCGTTTACTATCCCGCTACTTACTCCATTTTGCTGTAGCACAGCTTTAGCGCGATCGGCCGCATAGCCCTTTCCTATTCCTCCAAAACCAGTGCGCATACCTTTCTCTTTGAGCATAACTGTGGTATTTTCGGCATCCATGATTACATTTCTGTAATTAATAAGGCGTACCGCTTCCCGGGCAGTTTCTGCAGCCGGCAAGCTTTTCATGTTCACATCAAAATTCCAAAGGCTTTTATCAATAGAACCATAAGTAATATCAAACGCTCCCTGGGTAAGCTCAGATATTTTCAATGAGCGCTCTATCAGCTGGTATACTTCAAGATCAACCTTTACCGGCCGGATACCCGCAGCCGCATTAATCTGGTTAGTTTGGCTATCATCGCTGAAGGTGGTCAACAGCTTTTCAATCCGGCTAATCTCGGCAACAGCCATATCAATACAACTATCTGCCCAATCCTGGTTATCGCCTACAACACTAATCTCAAACCGGTTCCCCATCAACTTCAGTACCCGCTTGTAAGCGGTTGTTGCCTTTTTAATGGTTTCAATGGCTGGCATTTGCAGAAGATTGGATTTGGCTAATAAACTGGTCGGCAGTTTCATCGGGATATCCATCCCATTCTTTTAATACTTTACCATGCTCATCAATCAGCAGCGTAAATGGAAACTTGCCGTCGGGATTATATTTGTCGGCCAGCGCTTCGTTCAGTTTTACCTGTTCTTTGCTCAATTGATTTTTCTTTTGCCGCGGAAAATCGGCACGAACCAACACCAGGCGATCTGTAGCAAAATCATTGAATTTTTCCGATTCCAGAATTTCCTTCCTCAAACGAATGCATGGGCCACACCAATCTGATCCGGAGAAATTAACCAGGATAAGTTTATGTGCTGCTGCTGCCTCAGTTTGTGCTTTATTGAAATCACCCAGCCATGTGGCGGTGCTGGTTGTAAACAAGAAAAGAAAAATTGTTAATAGCTTCATTTTTATCAATTTTTAAGAGAACACCCTCAGCGATGTTCCGGTTAATGTAGTTTGATATACCGTTAGGCTACGGTTTGCCGGCGAATTTTTAACAACACCCTTTTCTGTAAAAGCCGAACCATGGTTATTACAGTAAAACTGCTGGCTGCTGCCCTGATAAATCAGGGGATAACTCTCGTGAGTACAGGATTGTTGAACAGCTATATACGTACCGGCGGATGTTTTGGCAACAATAACTCCGTTAGATGCCAGGTAACCGCCGTTAGTAAGCAGTGCTGAGTTAGCTGATGTACTAAGATCAAGTGTAAAGTCTACGCCGGATGGGCCAGTAACGCCAGATGCGGAGCCGTCCGATTTTTTGGAACAACCTACGCAGTTGATAAGGGCGAATGACGCGGCAGTAATACCAATAGCTGAAAGAAATTCTTTTCTGTCCATAAATTTAAAATCAGGTTACATCAATAAGTTTCTATTAAATTTAAAAAGCCTTTAAACATTATAAACGATGTGCCGGCAGAGAGGGCTTTTGTATCGACAAACACCAGAACATAACCGCCCGGGACCTTCTATTTTCACAATACTATCCTAACATTCTGTAGTTGGCATGAAATTGAGGGCATTTAACAGATTTTAACAAAAACCTGATATAACCTCCTTTAAGTCATTCTGCCTCAACTTCAGATTTGCTTCAAATTTCAACGCTATTTTAATGGGATTAAATAAACTACGGCAGCTATTATTGATTGCGATACAAGTATGAATAACCCATTTCCTTTTAGAACCTCTAAATCACGCCCTACCAAACCGCAGGAACAACAACGGATAATTAACGAGCAGATCATCGATTATATGACCACATTACCGGGGGAGAAAAACGCGGAAAGCCTTTGGCTTGCAATATGCGATCAAGGGTATAAGATGAGCATCAGTTCATTTAACACCCGGTTAAAAAAATTGGTAGAAGCCGGCTTTATTGAAAAAATATCTCTGGGTTACAATAAGCACTCCTACAAAATTGCCGATCAGCATTAGTTTGTTTTATCATACTTTAGATAATATAGTCGCAGATTTATATTTCCACACTACCCTGCTTCTTGAGCATCTTTTTTTAGTGTAAACCTTGCTTTGGCATACAATTTTGCAAATTTAATAAGCATAAGTAGCACCCCTCCCATTACCTGTTATCAGGAATCTTCAAAAAGCCACCTTAATGGTTTTGTTACACGTTTGGGTTTTAATCCATACTGCTTGATGCTTTTTTCACGGATCAGGTTTACAGCCTCCTCAATATCGTCGGTCACCAGGTAAAGCCTTGTATCCGGCTCGCTTATGGTCGCGTCCTTTTTCATGATAGCGATGTGGTCGAGCAATTCCTGATGATATTCCCTTCCAAATATGATGACCGGGAAATTATGGATCTTATGGGTCTGTATCAGGGTAAGGGCCTCAAAAAATTCATCCAGGGTACCATATCCTCCGGGCATTACCACAAAAGCAAAAGAATACTTCACAAGCAATACCTTGCGCACGAAAAAATGCTTCAGATACACCCATTTATCCAGATAGGCATTTGGCAGCTGTTCAGCAGCCAGCTGTATATTGCAGCCTACAGACCGCCCACCTACATCTTTTGCCCCCCTGTTGGCTGCCTCCATTAAACCCGGACCACCGCCAGTTAAAATGGTAAATCCCAGGCTGGCAAATGCTGCGCCAGCACGTCGGGTCATTTCATAATAAGGATGATCCTCTTTGAACCTTGCAGAGCCAAATATGGTGATGCACGGACCAATAAAATGCAATGCCCGCAAACCATGAATCAGGTCAATCATGGTTTGCACAGTAAACTTCAATTCCTGCAAGCGTGAATGCGGTCCTTCCAGGAAACGGATCTCGGTTTGATTCATTTGGTTAAAAATTTAAAGCGACCCTTTTTCAAAAGATGATACGCTCCCCTGTAAAAAAAGTATTTAGCAAGTTCAGCGCTAAACATATAGCATACGATGATTAATAACATCCAGCAGTAAAATGCGAAGGATAACTGAACAAAACCAAACCAGGTAGCTAACGATGTTAAAGGCAGGGTCAAGACCACTGTAAGGACAATTATCGTTGCTGTAAAAAGATACTTACCGGGCAGGCTTTTAAAAAATGGCAGGCGTGTACGCACAATCAGTACAATTAAGATAGCCGAAATAACGGATTCGGTAAACCAGCCGGTTTGGAATACCTTTTCATTGGCATGGATGATGAATAATAAGACCCCAAAGGTCAGGTAGTCATAAACCGAGCTTAACAGGCCAAAGGTGATCATAAAACGCCGGATAAACCGCATATCCCAGCGTTGCGGCGTCTGGATATTGATGTCGTCAACACGGTCCGTCGCGATCGCCATTTCTGGAAAATCCGTTAATAGATTCGTGAGCAGTACCTGCTTTGGCAACAACGGCAAAAAAGGCAAAAACAAGGATGCGCCCGCCATACTGAACATATTGCCAAAATTAGCACTGGTGGCCATAAAAATATATTTCATGGTATTGGCAAACGTTTTGCGCCCTTCCAGGATCCCCTCCAGCAACACATTCAGGTCCCTGCTAAGTAATACGATGTCAGCGGCCTCTTTGGCTACATCCACCGCTGTATTCACAGAGATTCCAACATCTGCCGCATGTAAGGCCGGGGCGTCATTGATGCCATCCCCCATAAAACCAACCACATGCCCTACCTTTTTCAAAACCATAATGATTCTTTCTTTTTGGTTAGGCTCCACTTCCGCAAATATATCTGTAAGGGGCGCCTGGTGGCTTAGTGCAGCATTGCTCATTTTTTGTATAGCGGATCCAGTGAGCAACTTAGGGTGCCCAATACCTATCCGTAGCGCCAGGCTTTTAGCAACCAGGGCATTGTCCCCGGTAATTATTTTCAAACTGACTCCAAGTGTATTCAGTTTTTTAATTGTTTCATAAATCCCCTCCTTGGGTGGATCAAACAAGGTAATAAAGCCTAAAAAGATCATCCCACGCTCATCATCTTTTGTTATGATGAGTTTACCGTCAATAGGTTTATAAGCCACACCCAACGTCCGGAGGCCAGCTTCACTTAACCGGGTATATTGTTCATGAAGCACCGTTTCCATTTCCCGGATATCCGCCCGTTTTCCCTCGCTTGTTTCCACCTGGTCACATAACGCCAGGATACCTTGCAGTGAGCCTTTCGTTATTGCCATATTACAGGTGTCATTTTTAACCTGAATAGTCAATCTTTTTCTGATGAAATCATACGGAATTTCCGCCAGGAGATGATAGTCGCTTAGCGTGTCCACGTGCGTATTACATATTGCCTCATCAATGGGGTTATGAAAGCCTTGCTGCATTTTAGCATTAAGCCATGCATATTGCAACACCTTATCGCTATGCCTGCCATTACAATCAAGACTCTCTGCCAGGGTTACCTTTCCTTCTGTAATTGTCCCGGTTTTATCCGTGCATAAGATGCTCATGCTGCCAAAGTTCTCTATAGAAGACAGGCGTTTAACGATCACCTGCTGCTGGGCCATCCTTCTTGCCCCTGCCGCTAAGTTCACACTTATAATGGCTGGCAACAATTGCGGCGTAAGTCCTACAGCCAATGCCAGGGAAAATAAAAAGGAATCCAATACAGGTTTATGAAGCAGTACGTTTGCGGCGAATATGATAATAACAAGCAGTAAGGTTATCTCCATTAACATGTAGCCGAATTTTCTTATCCCTTTTTCAAAATCAGTTTCGGGTGTCCTGCTCATTAATTCTGCGGATATTTTTCCAAATTCTGTCCCGGCTCCTGTTTGGATGACCAATGCTTTGGCCCTGCCGCTGATCACATGTGATCCCATAAACAAGGTATTACTCCGTTTGGCCATGGGAGCATTGGCAGCAACAGCGCCGCAACGCTTTTCAACCGGAAAGGTCTCGCCGGTAAATGCAGCTTCATCTACAAACAGGTCCTGTGATTCCATCAGTAAACTATCTCCGGGAATAAAGTCTCCCGCGGTTAAGCTAACTACATCCCCAGGGACAACTTCTTCCACAGGAATGGCTTTAAATTGACCATCCCGCAGCACATCACAGTGCAGCTGTACCAATTTTAACAGTTCCTTAACCGCGTCTGCGGCTCCTTTTTCCTGCCAGAAGCCTAAAAACCCACTGATTAGAACAATGGCGAGGATAATTGCAGTATCCGCCACATCACCCAAGCAAGCAGAAAGTAAAGCGGCTGCGATTAGTAACAGCGTAACCGGGCTTTTAAACTGTGCCAGAAATAAAAGAAAAAAAGATGTTTTTGGATTGTTCCTGATTGTGTTGGGCCCATAAAGCCGCCTTCGGATGGCCGCTTCCCGATCTGATAAGCCCTTAGAATCAGTGGATAGCTGCTGATAAGCCGTTTCTGTATCAAACTCCCAAAATTTCATTTCAGTATCGGCCATTACTTCCATAGTTTAATCAGCATGGAAAAATGAGCAATGGCACAGAGATATGAACGGGCAGGGAATGCCCTAAATATTCACCTATAATTTCCTCAAAATGAAAGCGGTGATTGACCACAACCAGCAAATCGTTATGCATACCGTTGATCATCACGTCAACCGCTTTGATCAAATCGCGTTCCTGTATATTGTTAAAAAACAGCCGGTCATAATCAAAACGAGAACTTATTTCTTCTAAAAATATACTTTGTGCATATGACTCAATAATATGCGGCAATCCCTTGGCAGATAAATGGGCAATGGTTAAGCTGGCGTTAAATGGCTTAGCCAGCTCAACCAGGTATTTAACAATAGCTATGCGGCAATAGCGGAGGTCCGCTATATAAACCAGGCGTTCCAGATCTTTCAGCGGCCAATCCTCCGGGATCAGCATGAGCGGGCTAAGCACCCGGTTCAATACGCAATAGGCATCCAGTTTCCCTTCCGCATCGTTCTTTTTTACTTTAGAAGGCAAACCCTTGATGATCATATATACCTGATCTTTATTGACCATCTCTGCAAAGCGGGGAATATTGAAATCAGTAATCCTCATTTCTTCAATAACGGGGTTATTGTTACGCTCAGAATAATTTGGTACATCTGTTTCATCCAATACTTTATTTACATACTGTTCATGCTCATCCGCTGCGAGATGTGTTCCAGCCCGCACTTTTTCGCGTTTCTGCTTCCGTACTTTTGAAGTATGACAAATCACTATTTTTGCCTGGATCTTCCTGGCGATCATCTTGGCGAAAACGGCTGCATGAAGGTCTGCCGGCGAGTTGTCATGGAGAACGATAATAGTTTTCATAATGTATCCGGTTGAATATTCCTCCTGTTGTAAATTTTGCAATAATGCCCCGGCAATTAAATGATAAACATCACATCAGGAATTGTTTAACGTCAGACCCTGAATCGAAGTAGTACGCATCATTATGATGATGCGTACTACTTATTGGTAATTTGGCGGGTATGCAAAAACGATCAATCTTCTACTACCGTTTCAGTCCGGGTCCATTTCCAGTTCTTAATTTCGGGCATATCATCCAGATGAGCACAGATATAGTTGTGATGCTCCTTTAATCTGGATTCGCACCAGTTGATAAAACCATCTGCTTGCTGATGCATCCGCGGCACTCTTTTCACTGCTTCCATCGCTAAATGATAGCGGCTCATCTGGTTCAATACCACCATATCAAAGGGCGTAGTTGTAGTTCCTTCCTCCATAAAGCCACGTACATGAAAACGGGCAGGATCAGGGCGGCCATGCACCAGATCATGAATAATGCGTACGTAGCCATGAAATGCGAAAATTACGGGAGCTGTATTTGTAAACAGTTCACTAAACAATTCATCACTCATTCCATGGGGGTGATAAGCCTGCGGAGAGAGGGCCATCAGATCCACCACATTAACTAACCTAACCACCAGATCGGGAAAATGATCCATTAATAATTTCGCTGCAGCAACAGATTCCAGTGTGGGTACGTCACCGGCACAGCCCAATACCACATCAGGCATTTGCCCATGGCTATTACCCGCCCATTTCCAATCAGAAGCTCCTTTGGCACAATGCTCAATAGCTTCTTTCATAGACAACCACTGCAATTCCGGCTGCTTTCCTGCCACCACCACATTTACATAATCTTTGCTGCGCAGGCAATGGTCCATAACCGATAAAAGGGTATTGGCATCAGGCGGCAAATAAATCCTGACTACGGAGCTTTTTTTGTTCACCACCGTATCTATAAAACCAGGCCCCTGATGACTGTAACCATTATTGTCCTGTCGCCAGGTATGTGAAGTCAGTAAATAGTTCAACGATGCTACAGGCTTGCGCCAAGGCAGTTCACGCGATGTTTTGATCCATTTGGCATACTGGCTCACCATAGAATCTACAATGGTGACAAAAGCCTCATAACAGGGGAACAAGCCATGTCTCCCGGTGAGTAAATAACCTTCCAGCCATCCTTCACACAAATGTTCGCTTAATACTTCCATCACCCGCCCATCGTTGGCCAGCTTGTCATCTTTGGGCAAAATCTGTTCCATAGAACGCCTGTTGGTTACTTCAAAAACTGCTTCCAGGCGGTTCGAGGTCGTTTCGTCCGGGCAAAAAAGTCTGAAGTTTTTAGCATCTTTATTAAGGGTAAAAACATCGCGGAGGTATTTGCCAAAATTGCGGGTGCTTTCCGCTTCTGTTTCACCAGGACCTGTTATCTTTAATTCGTATGAGCTAAAATCAGGTAAGATAAGTTCCTTTAGCAGTACACCTCCGTTAGCATCAGGCAATGCACTCATCCGTTTATCCCCTTGCGGCGCCAGAGCGGCCAATTCGGGTATCAGTTTTCCAGCGTCATCAAACAATTCTTCCGGCCGGTAGCTGCGCATCCAGGATTCAAGTAATATCAGTTTATCCGGATCTTCTTTTACCCCGGTAAGTGGCACTTGATGCGCCCGGAAGGTGCCCTCAATTGGAACCCCTTTCCATTCTTTGGGTCCGCTCCAGCCTTTTGGCGTCCGTAAAATAATCATCGGCCACCGGATAGGTGTTGTAATACC
This sequence comes from Mucilaginibacter sp. P1_A3, assembly GCF_056406855.1. Lineage (NCBI taxonomy): Bacteria > Pseudomonadati > Bacteroidota > Sphingobacteriia > Sphingobacteriales > Sphingobacteriaceae > Mucilaginibacter > Mucilaginibacter sp. P1_A3. The sequence goes on along the minus strand of NZ_JBFTZJ010000003.1, from coordinate 123,040 downwards.
GCCCGCCCTGGCTTTTTCCTGTATCAACCTGATCCTCCGGTAGGCCTCGTCCAATATCCCTGCCATTTGCTGATGAACCATCGCAGGTATATCCCCCTCCACAAAAAACACATCATAGCCATAACCAGAGAATAGCTGGGTCAATTGCACATCGGTCATCCGGGCAAGTATTGTAGGACCGGATATTTTATAACCGTTAAGGTGCAGTATCGGTAATACGGCGCCATCACGTACGGGGTTTAGGAATGCGATCGATTTCCAGCTACCTTCCAGCGGAGCTGTTTCCGCTTCCCCATCTCCAACAACGCAGGCGGCCAGCAGGTCGGGATTATCAAATACCGCTCCAAATGCGTGACTCAACGCATATCCCAATTCACCGCCCTCATGCACCGATCCGGGCACATGAGCTCCTACATGGCTGGGCACTCCTCCCGGTGTCGAAAACTGGCGAAACAACTGCCGCATACCTTGCGCATCTTGTCCAACCTCCGGATAAATTTCTGAATAGGTGCCCTCTAAGTAAGTGTTGGCTACAATGGCGGGAGCACCGTGCCCCGGTCCACAAACATAAAGCACATTTGCGCCCGTATTTTTGATCAGCCTGTTCAAATGAACATAGATCAGGTTTAAGCCAGGAGAAGTACCCCAGTGGCCGAGCAAGCGTGGCTTAATATCCCCTGGCTTTAAAGGCTCCTTTAGTAAGGGGTTTCCCTGTAAATATATCTGCCCTGCCGCCAGGTAGTTTGCTGCCCGCCAGTAGGCATTGATATCAGTCAGTTCTTTTTGAGATAATGTATTCATAATTGCTTTTTTGATTACTGAGCCATTAAGGTTGAACTATATATTTGCGATCATTTAGTTTTTTACTTGTGGAATAATCCCCCTGCCATTTTACACGGTTGTCCGGCGGGAGCCACGGCACTGAATCTGACATTCAAAAGCCGCAATAATCGTTAGCGATAGCATTGTAGACAGCTTTACTAAAGCCCACTGTAAACTAAGACGAAGCTACAATCAACCTTTCATCGGATAAATGATGGTTGTTATTTATAGAGATGACAATTGTCACCTTTAGCGTGGAGTTGTATAAAACAAATAGACATAAGCACACCCAAAACAGCGAAGAGACGTAACCATACCCCGAAAAAGCGAGGTTTGGCAACTTCTGCAAAATGACTGCCGAATTTTGCTGCCTGATCTTTACGGTATGGCATCATCCATTTGGGTGACCGTGATCATTCTTTAACCCCGATTTACGCAGGACTTTTGTTTAATAAAATTCTACCATTATGAAGCTATTGACACAAAAAACAGCCCTGGTGACCGGAGCCGGATCAGGGATCGGGAAAGCCATCGCAGAAACTTTTGCCGAACAAGGCGCCAAAGTTGTACTGACCGATATCCATCACCAAAATATCGAAACCGTTGCGGCGGGGATCAACGCGAAAGGAGGAACAGCATTGTGCATTGCTGCGGATATCGCCCGCAAAGAGGACGTACAACTGGTTATAAAATTTGTGCTGGATAGCTACCAAACGCTCGACATACTGGTCAATAATGCCGGCGTTATGGATAATTTCACCCCGGTGGCCGAGGTCAGTGATGAATTATGGAACAAGGTGCTGGGCACCAATCTAAATGGTCCTTTTTTCACCTGTAGGGAGGCCGTTCAACTTTTCCTGAAGAAACAAGGAGGAACGATCATCAATATCGCTTCAATCGGCGGCCTGTACGGCGGCCGGGCAGGCGCCGCTTACACAGTCTCCAAGCACGCCCTGATTGGCCTCACCAAAAATATCGGCTACCAATATGCCACAAAAAACATTCGCTGCAATGCGATAGCGCCCGGTGGCATAAATACCAACATTATTCAAGGCATGGAACCCCACCCCTTCGGTTTTGAAAGAATGAACGCTGGAACCGGTAATGCCCCGCCGGCTGCAAATCCGGAGCAGATTGCAGAACTGGCTTTATTTCTGGCTTCAGAAAAATCAGCTTTCATTAATGGGGCGGTGCTGACAGCTGACGGTGGTTGGACGGCCTACTAATCGGATATGGGCAAAACAATATATATCGCCGCTACTGAAGCGCACAGCGGAAAATCAGTTATGGCCATTGGGCTAATGCACACTCTTTTGGGCAGTGCTCAAAAGGTGCCTTTTTTTAAGCCCATCAGCAGCCAAAGCAGGAAGTTCCGCTATGAACAGGTATTCAGCTGCTCATAGCGGAACTTCGGTAAAATTCACTTAAAAATCTTTACATCCATTTCGCCGCCATGGAGTTAAATTCATGACGCAGGTCGTTAAATATTTTTTCCTCATTGAGGTAACGCTCATGAATCAGGGAATGTTCGTTAGCAACGGCTTCTGAAACCATGGTACCTGTAAGCAGCAGCTCGGCCTCGATGTCCTGGTCATTGACGTGGATATCTTGCTTTAATTCATCCAGGTAATTCCCGTGAATCAGAAACTGGTTCTGGAAATGCTCTACTTCTTCCTGTACTTCGCGCGTCGTGTTGTCGGCTGCGATCTCTTGCAGTCTTTCCTGCAGGATGCCCAACTCCTGTTTATAAAAGGCAGTGCCTCTCAAACCGTCATTGTTCAGGTTTTTGATGTGTTTAATATTAACATGATTTTTCATATGACAAGATTACGGTGGACCTCCCAAAACCGGAATGACCGGCAGCAGCCCGGAAAGTGACACTTATCATTCTACTTATTTGATCAGGGATTTCCGGGTCCGTATCCTTGACGGAAAAAACAATTGACAAAAACTAGCCAGGCCGGTTAGCAGGAGACCAGCAGCGATCACGAGCAACAGCATAGCCAGCAGGCCGGAAATAACGCTAAAAAAATATAAAGCCAAAATGGCGGCAGCCACCAAAACGCACGCTACTTTGTAGAGTATACCGATATTCTTTTTCATATCTGTATAGATTAAATTTGTTAATTAAACGAGCCGGCAATTTGATTGATCCGTTCGCTGATAAAGACAAAGTTCAGTAAGGCCCCACGCGTTTTTCGTGACCCGCAACTGCGTTACGCATGATACTGCTCATTTTTCCGGCTATCAGCGCGTTGCCTGTTTTTCTTTGGGATCCGGATGACACAATTTCAAGGATGAATAACTTATGTCATGGAGCATCCAGTTGTATCAAGGCCACTACCAGTTAATGACCGCCGTCAGTTTTTTTACCCGGCCAGATCATTTTACGCGGCTATGGCCTATACTACCTTTGCAGAAATACGAATTATATCCCATCATAATATCACCGGAGAGGACATGGCTGAACAGGCAGAAAATTATAGCTTATGTGTCAATTGCGGTTCTTCGAGCCTGAAATTCAGCATTTACCAGGCAAATACCTGTTTGCTGGAACTCAGCGGCCAGATTAGCCGAATCGGCCAGGAAAATTCCGGGGTGGAAATTAAAGATGCCGCAGGGCAGCTACTCGAAAGCCGTTCAGCACATTATACCGATTTCCAGGCCGCTGTCAGCGAGCTGATCACCTGGCTAAGTGGTCAAAAAAAATATCAAACCATAAACACCATCGCCCACCGACTGGTACAGGGCGGACCGGACCACCGCGAACCTGAAATAATCACCGATGAGCTGCTCGACGACCTGGAACGATATACATACCTGGCAACAAATCACCTGCCAGTTGAACTTGCAACAATACGGGCATTTCGGGCCGCTTATCCGGGGCGCCGGCAGATAGCCTGTTTTGACACCGCCTTCCACCGCCATATGCCTGCTATCGCGAAAAACTACCCGTTGCCTGTAACATACCGTGAAAAAGGTTTGTTCAAATACGGTTTCCATGGTCTTTCCTTCGCCTATATCCTGGAAGAGCTAATGGCGCAAGATCCGGTTGCAGCCCGGCAAAAAACGATAATCGCTCATCTGGGCAATGGCGCCAGCATGGCCGCGGTAGATCAAGGGTGCAGTGTGGATACCACAATGGGAGTTAGTCCACTCGGCGGCTTAGTGATGGGTTCCCGCTCCGGGGATCTGGACCCGGGCGTGTTGTTGTTCCTGTTAAATCAGTACCAGATGACACCGGCCGAACTGGAGGAACTGCTCAGCAAACATGCCGGCTTAAAAGCCATTGCCGGCGTAAGCGATGTACAGCAACTACTGGAAATGGAACCCGAAAATACGCAGGCGAAAGAAGCGCTCGCAGTTTTCTGTTACAGTGCCAGGAAGCACATCGGTTCGCTCGCTGCCGCTTTGGAAGGTTTAGAAACGCTGGTATTCACCGGCGGCATCGGCGAAAACGCTGCCATCATCCGCGAACGAATTTGTAAGGGCCTCCGTTTTTTAGGGCTGGAACTGGATGTGCAAAAGAATGCAGCAAATGAAAATACCATATCAACAGCAGCAAGCCGTGTAATGGTCCGTGTCATTAAAACTGATGAGGAATTAATGATGGCCAGGCTGGTACGGGCAGCAGCATCTATTAATTAAATGCTGATAATAATGAAAAGAGCCCTCTGGTAAACACTAACGAAAACATTGCCACTGGCAGTAGATGATTACCGGCCCGCGGCCGAAAAAACAAGCTAACGCTCAAAATGATGATGACCAAACCTGAAATTTTCGGCTACTCGCCGGATGAAAAATATGCCACGAGTGTCGCCTACTTCTCGATGGAATTCGCTGTTGACCAGGCGCTCAAAACCTATTGCGGCGGATTAGGCTTTTTAGCTGGCTCACACATGCGCAGTGCATATGAATTTAAGCAAAACCTGTTAGGTATAGGAATCCTTTGGAAATATGGTTATTATGACCAAACCAGGGACAGCGAGGGCTTGATGAAAACCACGTTCATCAAAAAAGAATATACTTTTTTAAAAGATACCGGTATCATTTTTACAGTCAGGGTGCATGACGCTCCGGTGCAGGTTAAAGCCTACCTGCTGCAGCCGGAGACCTTTGGTACCGCCCCCCTGTTTCTGCTAAGCACCGATATCAAGGAGAATGATGAACTTTCACGATCTATCACCCATTACCTGTATGACCCCAATGAGGCGAGCAGGATTGCGCAGACCATTGTTTTAGGGATCGGTGGCGCCAGCTTGCTGGATATATTGGGCATGGCGCCGGATGTTTATCACATGAATGAAGGACACGCGTTGTCGCTTAACTTCTACCTCTATGCCAAATACAAAAGCCTGGAAGAAGTAAGAAAAAGAGTGGTTTTCACGACCCATACACCGGAGATGGCTGGCAACGAGTCGCATAAATACAGTCTGCTAAAAGAAATGTCTTTTTTTTACCATCTGCAGGAACATGAGGTCAAAAGCCTGCTGGGTTTAGCGGGCGATCAATTTAACTACACCCTTGCGGCACTCAAATTCTCAGGGAAGGCGAATGGCGTTTCCAGGCTTCATGGCAAAGTGGCACAACAAATGTGGGGCGGCAACCCCGGTATCTGCGATATCATCTCGATCACCAACGCGCAGAACAAAAATTATTGGAAGGATGCTCCGCTGGATAACGCAATCGCTATCGGGGATGACCAGGCGATCATCCGTCGAAAAAAAGAAATGAAACGGGAGTTGTTTAAGGTGGTGGCCGATCAATGCGGTAAGTTGTTTGATGAAAACACACTTACCATAGTTTGGGCCCGACGCTTTACCGGTTATAAACGGGCCGATTTACTGATGGCAGACTGGGCCCGGTTTATCAGCCTGCTAAACCAGACGAACCGGCCGGTGCAACTAATATGGGCGGGGAAGCCTTACCCCCGTGATGAGCAGTCGATTGGGCTGTTCAACCAGATCATCGCCAGCGCCCAACCGTTTGCCCGTTGCGCGGTACTTACCGGCTATGAGTTGCAGCTGTCTGCATTGTTAAAAAAAGGTTCAGACGTCTGGCTAAATAATCCCCGGCTCTACCACGAAGCTTCGGGGACGAGCGGGATAACAGCTGCGATGAACGGCAGTATTAACCTGTCTATGCCGGATGGCTGGGTACCTGAATTCGCCCGCGACAAGGATAATTGTTTCCTGATACAACCGGCACCAGACACACTTTCGGAGGTGGAAAAAGATGTTCACGAAAACCGGAACCTCATGGACACCCTGGAAAATGTGGTATTACCCATGTATTATGATCACCCGGAACAGTGGCTGGCCATTCTTAAAAAAGCGGCGGCCGATATACTTCCCAATTTTGAGTCAGGACGGCTGGCCAATGAATATTATACTAAAATGTACAACGGTAATAAATAAAATTTCAAGTTTAAAAACCATGTTATAACGATTATTCTTTTTTTTGGGAGAGAGAGGAGGGCTCCTCGTCACTCGTATTGTTTCGCTGTTGATTACTAAGAAATAAAATATATAATTTGTTAATTTATAGTAAATTAGCAATCAACAACTACAAAAACCTTTTTCTATGGATGATGTTCGCCCCTCCTCCATTCAGTATTACGAGAAGCTTCCCATAGCCGTATATCTATGCGACCGAAACGATGTATTGGTGGAATATAATACCGCTGCCGCGTCACTGTTCGAAATCACTCCGCTAACGGGACAAAAAGATTGGTACCCGGCCCTAACGAAATATGACCACGAAGGGCGCCAGATCGATGCAGGCGATAAATCCGTAACGATGGAGATCAAAATGCATCAGGATGGTGTTCGGCAGGAGATCCGCTACCGGATGCCCGATGGTGCCGACCGGTATGTCCTGGTCTCTTCCATCGCGGTTTGGGACGAGGCAGAAAACTACGACGGCGCAATCCATACGTTGATCGATGTAACCGCTCAGCGCAGGTCAGAAAGACAACAGGCCCTGCTCGCCGCTATCGTCGATTCATCCGATGACGCCATTATCACCAAGGATCTGGATGGCCACATCACCAGCTGGAACCGGGGCGCGGACCGGCTGTTCGGCTACAGCGCCACCGAAGCAATCGGAAAGCACATTAGCCTGATCATCCCCGCCGAACGGCTGGCGGAAGAAAAACGGCTCATCAAAGCGATTAGCGAAGGCAAAAAGGTGGAACATTTCGAAACCGTGCGCCGAACCAAAACTGGGCAGGAAATACCGATCTCGCTGACCGTTTCGCCTGTACGCGACACTTCGGGCCGGGTTGTCGGCGCCTCCAAGATCGCCCGTGATATTACCCGGCAGAAACTGGCAGAGGAACAGGTAAAGACCTATACTACACACCTGGAGGACATGGTTGCACAACGGACCGACGAACTGAACCGGGCCTTGCAAAAAGAAAAGGAATTGAGTCAGCTAAAGAGCCGTTTCGTATCAATGGCCTCTCATGAGTTCCGCACACCGCTCAGCGCAATCAAACTCTCCGCCTCCCTCATCGAAAAATATGCGCAGCCTTACACGGACCTTAATATTGCCAAACATATAGGCAAAATCAAGAATTCCGTCAATAACCTTTCCGGCATCCTGGGCGAGTTTCTTTCAATGGAAAAGCTGGAGTCTGGGAAGATCAGCGTTTCGCTGACGGAATTTGACCTGTCTGAATTTTGCCAGGAAACGGCCCTGGAAATGCAGATGCTGGCCAAACCAGGACAACGACTACTTTACCGGCATACGGGAGCAACAGAACCAGTGCTGCTGGATCAGCAATTGCTCAAGAACTGCCTTCATAACCTGCTATCCAACGCGATCAAATATTCAGCTGAAGATACCATAATCAGGCTGGATACAGAACTTCTCACCGGCGAATGCCGCCTGTCTGTCTCTGACCAGGGAATCGGTATACCGGAAGGAGACCAGGTGCATTTGTTTAGCCCATTTTTTCGCGCAGGGAACACCGGGTCGATCCAGGGCACGGGGCTGGGTCTGAATATTGTGGACAGGTACGCGAGCCTCATGGATGGGGCGATCAGCTTTGAGAGTCAATCCGGCCAGGGTAGCACCTTCACACTGCATTTCCGGCAGCCGCAGATCAAGTAAAGGGACGTTTCAAAACTAATAGGAATATTAAACAATCTTTGTTAATTTTATAGATAGTCTGCGGCCAGCTCACCGCACAACAAAAAACAGCCACCATGAAAAAGATCTTACTGATAGAGGACAATGATGACATCCGGGAAAACACCTGTGAGCTGTTGGAATTGGAAGGATACGAGGTTGTGGCGGCTACCGACGGACGGGCCGGAATGTTGCTTGCACAGGAATGCCTTCCGGATATTATTTTGTGCGACATTATGATGCCCCAGGCCGATGGCTATGAGGTGTTTCGGGAATTAAAAGCCATACCTTCAACCGCGGCCATTCCATTCATATTTCTTACTGCTAACTCGGAAAATACGGAAATGGAGGCTGCCCTGCGCTTAGGCGCCGATGGCTATATCCGCAAACCTTTCAGTTCCGAAGAACTCCTGGAAGTGCTCGGCCGCTGCTGCCTGCTCGCTGACAAGCACTGACGGTGGAAGTTTTCACATGATTATCGTAACATTCCGTTCAACCTGGCGATGGGCACGGGAAAGGTTTACCAACCCTCCTTTTAGTTTTTCATGCGCTCGAGGCGCTTCAAATCGAGTACCGTGATCAGATTGCCGTTCTTATCAATCAGGCCTTCGCTCCGGAAATCTGATAAGGTACGGCTGACCGTTTCGGTAGCCATACCTGCCAGCGCCGCCAAATCTTCACGGGATATTTTGAGCCCGGCATCGGTGGAAACGGACTGACGCTGCAGGCGCAAAATAGCTTCGGCCAGCTTTTTCCGGACCGAATGATAAGCCATCTGCAATAGCTGATCCTCGTTTTCCCGAATCTGATCAGCCAACAGCTTAATAAACTGACGCGCCAGATCAGGGTATACACTCAGCAATTGCTCCAGTTGTTCTTTGGGAATAAGACAGAGCTGACTGTCCTCGAGCGCTGTGGCAGTTTCGGCATAGGCATCATCGGCCAACAATGCGTGGATACCCAAATATTGGTCTGCGGTATGCATAGCGGTGATCAGTTCACGGCCATCCTCGGCCAGTTTACTGGTCTTTATTTTCCCCTCAAGTACACTATAAAGCCCGTTCCCTTTATCACCTTCATAGTAAATAACCTGGTTCTTTTTGAAATGCCGCGTCTTGCGTTCGCGAATAATCCGTTGCAACTCCGCCAGTCCATTGTTCCGGGCAACAAGATGGCCCAGCTGGTCCAGGGTCTTGCTGTAAAAGTCCTTTTGCTGGTCCCTTTTTTTCAAGCGGCTTTCAATTGCGTTCAGCAGTTCCACATCGTCAAAAGGCTTGGTCAGGTAATCGTCGGCACCCATTTCCATAGCTTTGCGCAGATCCACCCTGTCGGCCTTAGCTGTCAGAAAAATAAAAGGAATATGGGCCGTTTGGGGCACTTTGCCCAACAGGTGCAACACACCGTATCCATCCAGTTCCGGCATCATGATATCACATAGGATTATATCAGGCAGCTGTATCCGGGCCTGCTCCACCCCTTCTTTGCCATTACCGGCAACATATACCGTATGACCTGCCAGCTCCAATATCTCCGCTACGCTTTCGCGGATATCGCAGTTATCTTCTATAATCAAAATTTTGATATTCATGTTCCAGTCTCGTTAACTATAGCAATTTAACATTCTGTTGTGAAATTCAATAACTTGACTGCCAGTACACAGCACGTACTGGCGGCACCAAAGAGTAGTATCATATAGTACTGTTACCGTTTATTACCGACCCCTAAAATTAGGCAGGCCAGTCTCCGAAAAATATGACCGGAGACACATCAAGAGGTGATCATCGTCAGAAAAATCCCGCAACTATTGTGCATAACATGACTAAACTCATGCCTTCTTCTGTTAGCCATCATTGCGTTACCGGGCAGAACAGGATAAATTGTCTAAAAAAAACAGATGAACAATAACCAATTAGCAGCGATCCTCGGCTGGAGGAAATATGTTGAGCATAGCAATGAGAGAATCCCTGACCGCGGGGATAATATTATGTATCGTTTCCGCCTGCTGTTTTATACCGGCTGCGGGGTTTCTGTCGTCCTGGTTGTGGTGTTGGGATTGATTTCTTATGTGCACCTCAGCCAACTGCAGGCTACGACCGCCCGCACCGGCCTGCAATCCGGTGCATTGAGACAGATCAAACTATTTGTGACCGCCGGAACCGCCATGGTGCTGATGATTGTGGCTTTTTTGGTCTATATCGTCCTGAATGAGCTGAAGAGCCGTTCCCGGGCCTACCAGCACGAACATCAACTGAATAAACTGAAAAGCAATTTTATCACGCTTGCGTCGCACGAGTTCCGCACGCCATTGAGCTCGGTAATGCTCTCAGCCGCGCTGATCGAAAAATACGCCCAAAAACAGGAAACGGAAAATATCGTCAAACATAGCCTGAAGATTAAAACTGTGGTTCACCGACTCGAGGTTATCCTGGATGACTTCCTTTCGCTCGAAAAACTGGATACCGGGCGGGTAATGGCCAGCGCCGTCAGTTTCGACCTGGATACGTTGTGCCGGGAGACGATGGAGGAAGTATGTTTCATGGGCAAGCCTGGTCAGCAGTTCAGCTATGAACAAACGGGTAACGCCGGCATGGTCGGACTCGATCAGGAACTAATCCGAAAGGCACTGACCAACTTATTGTTCAATGCCGTCAAATACGCGGGTGAACAGGCGCGTATCTGGTTGCTGCTGCAAATTACGGAGGAATGGATCACTATCAGCGTGAAGGATAATGGCACCGGTATAGCAGAAAAAGACCAGCAGCAACTGTTCACGATCTTTCACAGGGTTGATGATTCGGGAAATATCCCCGGCACGGGACTGGGGCTGCACATTGTTAAACGATATGTACAGTTGATGGGCGGCACTTTAAGCTTTTACAGCAGGCCGCAGGACGAAACCTGTTTTGAAATGACCTTTCCGGTAAACCGCTGAGCTTTCAGTTTTAGGAATGCGGAAGGAACCGATAGCGTAAAAGACTGACAGGGACCGGCAGCCAGAAAAAAAAGCGAATAAAAAGGTATGGTCAGCGGAGGACTAAAATTAATCTGCAGCAGTTCCGTGATCATTGATTTTCAATTCTTGCCGGGAAACACCAGTACAGGTATATGCGGACGACTGAGGGCTTTCATCGTATGACTGCCCTGCAACATACGTGAAAAAAAAGAATGTGGATAATGTACAAGCGCGAGCAGATCCGCTCCCGTTTCCCCGCAGAGACGATCAACCCTCGCGAGGAAATCCTTACCTCTGATATCTTTGTATATGATCTTCGGATAATTTAATTTGTAGACCTGGCTCACGAACGACAGTTTCTTTTGATCATCCGCTCCTTCCTGTTTACCGAACTGACTGACATGAACAATTTCCAGTTGAAAATCAAATAGTTCCCCCAATTTGACCAGGTATTTAACGGCTTTCATATCCCCGGCGTTAAAGTCTGTGGCGAAAACCACTTTTTTTATTATGCCGAGGTCGTGCTCCTGCGGTATGACCATTACAGGGCAGCCCGCTTGTTCTATCACCGACCGGGTGTCGTTCCCGAACCATAGATGATCAAAAGCGCTTCCAGACCTGCCGCCCATCACGATCATTTCAATCTGCTGCTGTTTAACTATAGTGACGATGTTCTCGCTGAGGCTGCCTTCGGCTATCTGGCGGTGTACAACCGGGTTGTAACTCATTGAACCCAGCTTACCAATCATTACTTCAAGTTGCTCGGTAAGCTTGAGAAGATGCCCGCGGCTTTCATCCATCTGCCAACTCGTTTCTTCGGCCACAAAGCCACCGCCTATATGATAGGGTGTTACCGGGATGCCGGCTATATTGTGCAGTAATAGGAGATCGGCATGCAGCTTTTCTCCCAACATCACCGCCGACCGTGCCGCATGCGCAGCGTTTTCGGAAAAGTCAGTAAGCAGAAGTATTCTTTTCATGGTATTTTAATTAAGGCTTTACTTTCAAATCTTTCCATTTTATTGCTCTCAAAGAATGACCCGCCATCTTTTAATTTACTGATCAGGGCCTGTTATTCCTTCGAGATTTGTGACCATCAACATAACAATCCGAACGACGAATTTAAATTTTTGTAACCCTCCTAATCAATCCAGAGATGAGCAGCACCAATAAATCAGAGATGATTTCTTTTGGTCGGGGCCCATGCCTGATTAGATGGAAAGGGTTAACGTCATCATCGAGATCATGGATGAGTTGGTTATATAGAGTATCATCGCTTTTATTCCGCTTTTTCCTTTGTCATGATCGCTTCCGTGTAATTGAATAGGTCTGTCTTGGTTACCTTCACCGCTGCAAACAGAGCCCATAATTCTGTTCCCAGCTTATTGTATCTTTCCAGAAAATCAATTCCCATTTCCTTTTTCGAATCGTCAATGAACGGTTTAAGAAAATGGAGAAATTCCGGAATCTTTATTTTAAGGGAATCTATATGCTGTTCCTGTCCCCGTATTTTTGTTATAAAGTCTGCTGCCGTGGCTGGCATTTCTTTTAGAGGGCACGCTTCCTGGTATTTAAGCAGAATATTCTTAAAAAAACGCACTTCATCTTCCATAAAAGAAATGTCCTGCAACCAGTGCTCGCTTAAAATATACAGTTCCTGTAGTTCGTACTCTAATTGAGTGTCGGATTGTTTCGTGTTCATAGCTTTATAATTGATAAATTTTCGTCGTCCATCAACTCCTCAAAAACATGAGGAGGCCAGCCTGCCAAACCAGTTTGTGGAATTTCTGCCGGAATGATCATGGCATTACAAAGGGGTACGTTGGCTTTTAATTGCTTTGCCAGTTCAAATCCATAACGGGCAACCTGTTTCCAACCCTCTGAAAAATCATTGGTTATTACTATTGTTTTCATGACTTTACACAATCAATTTGTTATATAAAGCTGCCTAATTATTTGCAGTATAAAACTGATGACGGTCATGTTTTATGGTGACCTTATGTCGGAAAAAACAGTCATATTAACCGGCGGCAGCCGATATTTTATGAACTAAAATGAGTTTCGGCATTTTTTCCTGGGCAATATCTCTGCAATTTTGAACAGCATTGATATTGACCGGACTCTTTTTAGCACGATCATGGTTAAATAAGCACCAGAACTATTTTGACACCCTTTATTATCATATCATCCTATGTTTAGCTTTAACGCTTTCACATCACTGAAAAAGATCTTCGCAACAGAAGTTCGGGCTGAAACCGAGCAGTATTATCTCTCCGGGGTAAGCCGACCTCTACGGGATATAACGGATTTGCCAGAAGTTCTGCAACAGTGCTTGTCTGCCTCTGGCTTCGCCGGTAAAGAAAATTTGATCTGTTGTAGCATCAGTTGGAAAGAGGCGTTTTTAAAAATAGCCAATCAACAAAACTGGGCTCCCCTGGTATGCAAACAGGTGAACTTTCTTCCGGCACCTGCGAGAATCGTGTATATGCGATCCAAATTGATGGGTGTAGTGCCGTTTGCTGCGCGGGATAAATATCAAAATGGTAAGGGAAGCATGCTGATCAAGCTGATGAATATTTTCACACTATCTGATACCCAGGGAAAAGAAATGGATGTGGCGGAACTGGTAACGATTTTGGCAGAAACCATGCTGATCCCAGCCTATGCGCTACAACCCTATATTAGCTGGAGAGAATTGGATCATTATACCCTGGAAGGGATCATTCATGATCGAGGTGTTTCTGCAAGCGGTATTTTCTACTTCAATAAACACCATGAGTTTCTTCGCTTTGAAACTTCAGATCGATATTATACGGATCACGGAACTTTCAAAAAGTATAAATGGATCGCCTATGCTGGAGGTTATATGGAAAGAAACGGGATCAGGTTCCCTTCCGAATTCAGGGCAGTGTGGAAAATGCCGCATGAAGATTGCTGCTACTTCAAGGGTAAAATTGACGGACTGGAGAACAATATATTTGATAGAGCGATATCAAACACAATAGACGGAAGCAGCTAAACATGTCTGTTTAGAACAAATCCTTTATCACATCTATTTTAGCACCTAAGTATATCCTGATTTGACATCATCGAAACTGTTGGAATGTGCTTTATCTTATTAAAAGGTTGATAAATGAATTCGTGATTTGCATCATCTATTTTAATGCCAGCCATCATTATATAACTCAATTTTTTAAGAAATATTTGTAATTGTAAGTAAGCCATTGCCAAAAAAGCAGTAATTATTATGGCGGAAAGACTAATGAAAGCTATTGATATACATTTATTTATTGCTCATCAATAATAAATATAAAAGCAATGCAGGTTCTTTCGCCAATTGACCTTAAATCACCAATAAATAAAATTATGGAAAAGATACTCGTCACTACCGACCAGTCCACCAATTCAAGGGCCGCAATTCGTTTTGCCATTAAGCTGGCGAAGCAACGCAAAGCCGAATTGATTATTCTTCATGTATACCATCTGTTAAAACCCTTCAAATGGAGTGAACAAGCCTTTGAAGAGTATGCCGGTAACTTCAGAAAAAAAACGGTTGAAGAGCTATCTTCATTTATTGCAGAAATCTACAAGGCTATTGAGGAACCTGAAAGCAACTATCAATTGGTACTGGTATCTAACATTGATGTGGTGGATGGGATCATGGATTATGCAAACAAACATCATTGCTCCTATATATGTATCAGTACCCGTGGTGCGGGCGCCCTCACAAAAATATTCGGGACCCATACCGCTAAGCTCATCTCCAGTTCTGCAATCCCTGTACTATGCATTCCAAGTAATTATCATCTCAAAGAATTAAAGCATATTCTGTATGCATCGGACATGACCGATTACGAACGTGAACTCGATAAAGTAATTGCCTTTGCACGGCCTATAAAGGCGACTGTTGAGATGATGCATATTTCCTATCCTTATGAGTTTGCATTTGATAAAGAGTTTATGGAGGCTATGTTAAAGAAAAAAGCGAATTATACTGTGAGTATCCTAAAAAGAGAAAGAGATATCACCAATGCTTTGCTGGAAGATATTGACGATGCCATTAAAATCAGTAAACCATCTCTTTTGGTTTTGTTTACCCACCAGTCAAGGTCCATGTTTGAAAAATTATTTTTCCCTTCCAATGCAGAAAATTACTCCTTTCATGGAAAAATCCCTTTACTCACCTTCAATAAAATGGAAAACAAATAACAGCTTACCAAATGATAATGAAATATCCCTTAGATCACCCTTTTTCATTATCCCTGGAGGAAGTTGCAACACTCGTTCAAACAAATGTGAATAAAGGTATTCCTCAAAATGAGGCTGCAAAACGCAGTAAATCCTACGGGCTTAATATCTATAAAACTCAAAAGCAAAAAAGCCTCTGGTTTATCCTGCTGTTGCAATTCAGGAGCCCAATCGTTTACCTCCTGGTATTGGGGGCGACCGTTTCACTTTACTTTAAAGATCTGTTGGAGACAATAGCCATTTTGGTTGTTATTATTATCAATGCCCTGATTGGCTTTTTTATGGAAGTGCAAGCACGCAGTTCTATGAAGGCACTCAAAAAAATGGACGTCATACTGGCAAAGGTGATCCGCGATGGTAAAACAAAATCAGTCCCGTCGGAACAGCTGGTTCCCGGCGATCTGGTTCCGCTGGAGGCCGGGGATATAATCCCGGCAGATGGCCGTTTAGTAGAGGTGCACCGCTTGCAATGTGATGAATCATCGCTTACCGGCGAATCCCTTCCATCTGAAAAAAACACAGCAGCATTAACTGAGGATACTGTGGTTGGGGATCAAAAAAACATGGCTTTTAAAGGCACGTCCGTGCTCAGCGGGAACGGAAAAATGGTGATCACTGGTATTGCAGCACATACGCAATTAGGCACGATTACCGCTTTAGTGGAAAATTCGACCGATACAGCCACGCCACTGGATAAAAAACTGAATAGATTGAGTCGGAAACTGATCTGGATAACACTGGCTATGACCGCTATTTTTGCAGCAACAGGGTTTATCCAGGGTAAGCAAATATTGATCATCATTGAAACATCCATTGCGCTGGCGGTGGCTGCCATACCTGAGGGTTTACCTATTGTGTCAACGGTTGCTTTATCCTTTGGGATGTTGCTTATGGCCAGGCGTAATGCGATCGTAAAGAAATTATCCGCGGTAGAAACGCTGGGGAGTACCGGGGTGATACTAACTGACAAGACCGGAACCTTAACTGAAAATAAGATCTATGCAGATACATTGGCGTTTCCGGAGGAAAGTATCAAAGTAATCATAGAAAATAATAGTTTAAATTTCCCGGACGATGTGATTAACGTGAGCGCCGAAAACTTTGAAAAATTGCTATTAACTGGTATTCTATGCAATAATACCATCATTGCAACAGACGAAATGAGCGGTGGGGAAAAGAAGTTCTCCGGTGATCCGGTGGAAGTTGCGTTGTTACAAATAGCAGTTGCCGGGGGTTTGGATACCGATGCATTAAACAAACAATACGTACGTATCGGAGAAATTCCATTTAGTTCAGAGATCATGATGATGGGTACTTTGCACCAAACATCATCGGGATATTTTGCTGCTGCTAAAGGATCTGTTGAAAGATTGCTGGAGAAATGCAGTAAAGTTCAATCGGGCACGCTTATAAAAGTATTGGATGATGAATCCCGGATTGCCATACTTTCAAAATCGGAGAAAATGGCAACGACCGGGCTGCGGGTATTGGCATTTGCCTACCGGTCGGACAACACACTCGATGACCACAATTATTTGAGTGATATGGTTTATATTGGTATGGCTGGTTTTCTTGATCCACCCAGAACACATATTAAGGGGGCCATACTTACTTGTAGAAATGCAGGCATTAAAGTGGTGATGATTACCGGTGACCATCCGCAAACGGCCCTAAATATAGCCAGGGAAGTAGGTTTAATTGATGAAAACAACAAAAATGTAATCACCGGAAGGGAGCTTCCTACGAGTGACTCATTAACAAAAGAATGGAAGGAGCGTATTCTGGCTACTGCCGTTTTTGCACGTGCCTCACCCAAACAAAAACTGGAAATTGCCGACGTTTTTCAAAAGGCCGGGTCAATAGTAGCCATGACAGGCGATGGTGTTAATGATGCACCAGCATTAAAAAAAGCAGATGTTGGTATCGCTATGGGAATAAGAGGAACCCAGGTTGCTAAAGAAACAGCCAGTATTGTTTTGAAAGATGATTCGTTTACTTCAATTGCTGAGGCGGTAGCCCATGGCCGAGAAATATTTCAAAACATTCAAAAGTTCGTCGTCTACCTGATGTCTTGTAATCTGAGTGAGATTTTTATTGTAACCATCTTAGGTATTATTACCCCTGCGGCTACTTTACTGCCCCTGCAGATCCTTTTCTTAAATATGGTTACAGACATATTCCCCGCGCTGGCACTGGGCTTAGGTACAGGCGATAAAACAGTGATGCAGAAACCACCCAGAGACCCTGCAAAGGAAATCATTACCAATAAAGGCTGGATGGTTATTGCCTTATACTCCGTAACCATGACCTCGGCAGTAATTATTGCAGTAGTTTACTGTAAAGAGGTGATTCATACCAACGACGCTGTATGCAATAACGTAGCGTTTATCACGCTCACGTTTGCACAATTATTTCATGTGTTCAACATGTCTTCGAAGGGTTCTGGCTTTTTTAATAATGAAATTACCAGGAACAAATTTGTATGGGTGGCAGTTTTCATCTGTAGCGGCCTTACACTAATGGTTTTTGCAATCCCCGGTATCCGTTTAGTGTTAGGGCTATCGGTACTTTCGCTTAAATTATGGGTTACCGCAATAGCAGCGGGAATGCTACCATTGGTCGTTATCCAGGCTTTCAAAGCAATACCGGGGAAAACTAACCAACTATCTCAACTATCTCATTAAACTTCCATCAGGCTTTTTACAGGGTCGCTCATCGCCCAGGAGTACCCCCCATTGCTTAAAATTTTCAGAGCGATCAAACGCTATTTTTAAAATAGAAAGAACAGGCATCGCCAGGAACATACCCGATATACCAGCCATGCTGCCCGCTATAATGATCCCAAGAATGGAAACAAGCGGGTTAATTTTTACCTGTGAGCCTACAATCCGTGGCATTAAAATATTATTATCCAGCAATTGCACAAACGTAATAGCGCCTAATACGATCAGTACATCTGCAATACTATCAGATGAAGCAAGGGTTAACAATACACCTAAAATATTACCAATTAAGGCCCCCAGGTAAGGAATAAGGTTTAAAAAAGCAAAGATGATCCCTATCAGTAACGCAT
This sequence comes from Mucilaginibacter sp. P1_A3, assembly GCF_056406855.1. NCBI lineage: Bacteria > Pseudomonadati > Bacteroidota > Sphingobacteriia > Sphingobacteriales > Sphingobacteriaceae > Mucilaginibacter > Mucilaginibacter sp. P1_A3. The sequence continues at coordinate 104,810 of NZ_JBFTZJ010000003.1, read as the reverse complement.
TTTGGATACCAAAAAGCCACAATATTCCCCCTAAAAGTATAATGATATAGGCGATTTGTATCAATAAGCCAACCAGGTAGCTTTTTACCATTTGCTCCGTCTGACGGATACCTTCTTCTACATTTTGATGCTCATCTTGTTTAAAACACATCAGCACGAACTTTAAAAAAAGATTCCTGTACAGCATGATCAGGTATATGTAGATCGGCAACAGTCCAATAAATATGACTATGCCTGATAAAGACCCTACCGCGCCTTTCAAAACACCGCCCAGGGAATTAAAAAGTTTTTGGCTTTGTACGTTAATAAATTTCAGCTGTTCTGCCGGAGAGTATCCAAATGAGTTACTTATCCAAATACTTAAATTATCCAAATGTTTAGCTACGGTCCTTTCTATTTGCGGAAAATCATTTAACAAAGCCCCCACCTGGCTGGAAAACAACCAAATGATTAACGCTATTACAATAGTTAATAATAATATCGGCAAAAAAACAGCAATAACTTCGGGCAGTTTTAGTTTTCTGAAAAAACGAAATATAGGCAAGAGCATCAAGCTGAAGAAAAATGCCATTAATATGGGCATTATGATTGTATTTCCAGCCACCAAGATAGTTCCTAAAACAAACAGGCCTATTAATTCTATAGCAAGTTTTACGGTCGTCGGCATTTTATTTATCATAGGATACAGTTAGGTTAAACTTTTGCAACTTGCTTTTTCATTATAACACATTCCCGGTTAACCAGCCAAACCGGTTAAGCACCTGGCTTTTTAATAAACCCTCTATCTGGTTTTCGTTTAATTCTCCTGACATGACGGACGGCTTACTGGTTAACAATCTAATATCCAGACCTGAAGTAGTTTTATCAATCCTGGTACAGCAGCAGTTCCTGTGCACGAATCACGAATTCGGTGAGGTGGGTAAATTGCCTGTTTTCATATTCCCAGTTAAGAATGAACCGGTATTTACCATCATCACATGGGCCCAGAGCAACTTCAAAGTCTTTCTTTCCTTCACTGTCAACCAAAATTTGTTGAGCTGTATACGTATCACCACAAAGGCGGCTCAAACAAGCCCGGCCTTTAACAGGGTGTAAAAAATTAAATTTCAGACTTGGCATATCTCCTCCCTATTTAAAGCAAAATGTACTACCAAATTTAGATGCCACCGATCTCCCAAAAAATGATATCCGGCACAAAATAGCCTGATCTTCTGTATTTTTCAGACGGGCAAACCAGCCGGTTTAACCGGATCTTCATTTTCCATTCCGGTAAAGGGCTGCTCTTTTAACTCATTACGCTTTATCGGGAACAGTAACTTTGGCCGGCCTTCCTTCATGATCGTAACGGGAACACGAAGTTCATCTTTTAGCTTCACCCGGAGTGCCTCCTGCGCGCAGGGCTCACCATGTACAAGAAAGACCTCCGCGGGCGCCGGTTCAAATCCTTTTATCCACGTTAGCAATTCGCGCTGGTCTGCATGTGCTGATAAGCCGCCGATCTCCAAAGTCCGCGCTCTAACCGGGTAATATTGCCCATGTATCTTAATTTCTGGCACCTGGTTAAGCAGGGCTCTTCCCCGGGTGCCTTCAGCCTGGTATCCAATCATCAGTACAGTGTTCCTTGCATCCCCGAGGTAATGTTTAAGATATTCCAACACCCTGCCACCTGTGAGCATCCCACTTGCAGCGAGCACCACCTTACTTCCTTTTTGACGGATGATTTTTTCTGTATGGTGATAATCCGGGTTAATAGTCACCCCGCTGAACATGCGGGTAGTTTCTGCTTCGGGGATTGTTAGCCAGCCCGGGTATTTCAACAAAGAACGGCCGGCCGAAGCCGCCATAGGGCTATCCAGGAAAACCGGGATGCTTTGAGGTATTCCCCCGGATTTTTTAAGCCGGTATAAAACATGTATCACATCCTGTGCCCGGCCCACAGCAAAACAGGGGATCAGCAGGTTACCGCGCCTAAAAATCGTATCCTTGATGGCCAGGCCAAATGCTTCCGCCGGATCAGCGGCGTCATGCAGCCGATCCCCATATGTGGATTCCATCACCACAAAAGCCTTAACCGGATGAACCGGCGGAGGAAGCAATTCTGAATGATAACGCCCGATATCACCAGAAAATACAATAGTTTTTCCATAACAAGTAATCTCCAGAGAACAGGCCCCAACAATATGACCGGCGGGGAAAAACTTAAACCAGATCTGCTCATTCAAACGGAAGGCACGTTCGGGCTCCAACGTCACAAACTGCTGTAACGCTGTTTCCACATCCTCCGTTGTATATAATGGTTCGGCCGGCCGGTGTTTGCTGTAACCGCGCCTATTGGCTTTATCAGCATCCTCCTCCTGTAATTTTGCGCTGTCCCTCAAAATGAGTTCTGCCAGGTCTCGGGTGGGTGGGCTCATATAAATTTTGCCCCCGTATCCGTTTTTAACAAATAAAGGAATATACCCGCAATGATCAAGATGTGCATGGGTAAGGATCATCACATCAACGGCCGAAAGTTCAGCCGGCGGTCTTTCCCAGTTTCGTTCCCGGAGAGACTTGATACCCTGAAATAAGCCACAATCTACCAGGATGTTCAACTCCGGTGTTTGCAGCAGGTGTTTTGAACCTGTAACAGTTTCTGCTGCCCCAAAAGACTGTAAATAAACAGCATCATTAATAGATGCATCATTTGCGTTGTCCATAACTAATGGCTTTTAATATCCGGTAAAATTAGCGCGTAGATGAAGCCAAATTATTGATGAACGTCACAATGGAAACTGATCTGGGTCATCGTGATTGGCCACAGATAATAGGAAATTTGAACTGTAACCATTAAATAAATCATTATGTCAACTTTAGTAAAAACTAACAGCTTTCCATCATTAAGGTCAATGATGGAAGATTTTTGGAACACCGACAGGTTTTTTGACAAACCTTTGTTTTCAGGCGAGCAATTACCTGCAGTTAACGTCCGGGAAACAAAAGATAATTTTGAACTGGAAGTAGCGGCACCCGGCTTTAAAAAGGACGATTTTAAGGTCTCTACAGGAAATGGTTTGATAACGATCAGCGCGGAAACCAGCAGCGAACAAAAGGAAGAAAAAGAAAATTACACCCGTAAGGAGTTTTCAAAAAGCGCCTTCACCCGTAGCTTTAAGCTGCCCGAAAACGTTTTGGAAGAAAAGATCAAAGCATCATACAAAGATGGCTTACTGGTCATTGATCTTAAAAAATCAGACAAAGCCCTGACGGCCAAAAAAGAAGTAAAAATTGACTGATCCCCAATTTCAGGACAATCAGCCAAACAGTTTCAATCTCAGTAACACCATAACGCCGGACCTCACCAAACAATATCATGATACCAATCATGTGGTGGCCGACCGGGGGTTCCATAAAATTGAAACAGCTTTCCTGCTGCGTTTAATGGGTGATCTCTTCATCCGGGCATTGCAGCGTCATATCCCGCCAAACTCAAACGGGCAGGAAAGCATCTTTATCAATTAGAAACAATTTTGCTGATAAGCAGCTTGATCACCTGTTCAAACTACCCTAAATAATAACGAGGCTGCCCCGCCTGGTGCTTTCTTAATAAAAAAGATATAGACCGCTCGCTTTAATCGTAATCCATGATGATTTGTATGGTATTATATTTTTATGCCTGTTATCATATACGCAAGTGACCAGGATCATTTAACGGGAGAAGCAAAAAATCAACCTTTGTAACGCAACACTTTAAAACCACCCAATATGAAAACCATATTAGTCCCTACCGATTTTTCTGCTCCCGCAAACAATGCCGCGCGCTATGCCCTGCACCTGGCCAAAGGCATGAAAACAGGGATCAGGTTATGCAGCGCGATTTCAGTGCCAGCAGAGGCCCGGATGGCGCCGCAAGTAGCATGGCCGTTGGAAGATTATACCTCTATGAAAAATTTCACAACAGAGCAATTGGAGCTTTCTGTAGAAAAATTAAAGCAAAAACTGAAAGACCAGGCAGAAGGCCTGCCGCCGGATTATCAACCGGCCATTGGTTACAGCAGCGAGGTTGGCTCAGTAACAGAAGTGATCAGAAATGTGGTGGGAGAACAAAAAATGTCCCTGGTGGTGATGGGCATGTCAGGTGCAGGGGGGCTCAGTCGATTTTTCCTGGGCAGCAACAGCAGGGAGCTGATAGAAAAAGCCAATTTCCCGGTTATCCTTATTCCGGCTGATTTTATATATAAGCCCATTCAAAAGATTGCCTTTGCCACTGATTTAAGCAAGAGCGATATCGAGGTAATTCATTCCCTGGCCAGTATGGCGCGTTATTTCAACGCGGAGATCCTGGTTAGTCATGTTACTGATGAAAAAAGTGAAAACCTCAGGGAAAAACAGGATATAGATAATTTTCTCAGTGAAGTATCCGATAAAGCCAATTATCCAAAAATCTACTACCGCCATGTCAGGAGCGTAGATGTAGATAGTGGCCTGAACTGGCTTTATGAACACAGCCAGATTGATATGCTGGCCATGGTTCACCGCCCGCATAATTTTCTTTCGAAGCTGATTAGCGGCAGCCATACGCAGAGACTGGCTAAGCATATCACCATTCCGCTACTGGTGTTTCCGCCTGACTGCTGCGCGGTTATTTAAAACATACCCAAAGCAAACGTTGTTCCTTCAGATAAACTGTAATTGCGTTAAAATGGAAACTCCCGGGTTTACGCAGTCCATGATATTCAAAAAAGCAAGTCAGGAACGGATGATCAAATCAGCGGCTAAACTGCCCCGCCAAAATGGTCTGCCCTTTTTTGATACATTAAAAATAATCCCTGTTCATACACAGACAACCGTATTCAGTCTTTCACAGGCCATTAAAAAATTAAGGAAAGGCCAGATTAGCGGAGCTGCGGTTTTGACAATGGACTCAAGCCGTTTATAGAAAATCGGGTTTAGCTATCCAAAAGTCTTTTTAATTACGGCTTATCCGATGCCTAAAAAATAAATAATGGAAACTACTCCTATTACCGTTCGCCCCGGATATCCAACTGCAAAAATAGCCGGCATAAGCGGATTGAATGATGCGCAGGTTATCGAAGCCCGAAACCAATTTGGTTTTAACCGGTTGGCTTTTAAAAAAGGGAATCGTTTCTTTGATGCGGTCAAAAGCCTTTCCAAAGAGCCTATGGTCCTGCTGCTCCTGGCAACCTCAGGGATTTATTTTATCAGCGGCAATACCGGCGATGGTTTTTTCCTGGCCTCTGCAATTGTACTGGTTTCGGCTATTTCCCTGTATCAGGACTCCCGGAGCCGCAATGCGCTGGAACAGCTCAAGAACTATACACAGGCTGGCTGTAGTGTTATCCGGAACAGCAAAACAGTAAGTATAAGTGCCGACGAAGTGGTTGTGGGCGACAGCCTGGTTGTTGAAGAAGGCGCAGCCATTATGGCTGATGCCACAATTGTTCAGTCAAATGATTTCTCGGTTAACGAATCCATTCTCACCGGGGAATCACTGCCCGTTTATAAAGATCCAGAACAAAGTGACCATTTTATTTACCGGGGTACCACGGTGGCCAGCGGATTGGCCATTGCTACAGTAACAGCCATCGCCCATGAAACAAAGCTGGGAAAAATTGGCCAAAGTTTGGAAGCTATATCAGAGGAGCAAACCCCACTGGAATTGCAGATCGGTAGTTTTGTCAAAAAGATGGTGATTGCGGGTGTCGTTGTATTCCTGATTGTCTGGGCCATCAATTACTACCGTTCTGCCCTCATTTTAGATAGCCTGCTGAAAGGACTTACGCTGGCGATGAGTATATTACCAGAAGAAATACCGGTAGCCTTTACCACCTTTATGGCCATTGGCGCCTGGCGTTTGATGAAGATGGGAATCGTGGTTAAACAAATGAAAACGGTGGAGACATTAGGCAGCGCTACTGTGATCTGTACAGACAAAACGGGAACGATCACCGAAAACAGGATGAGCCTGGCCGGTGTCTTCGCGCTGAGATCAAACCACATTGCTAATGATGCAGCGCTGTTTGATCCAAATGAACGGGAACTCATCAGGATAGCTATGTGGGCCAGTGAGCCTGTACCGTTTGACCCAATGGAGATAGCCCTGCATCATACTTATACGCAAATATTTGCGGCTGATGAAAGGCCGTTTTATCAAATGATCCATGAATACCCCCTGGGCGGCAAGCCTCCCATGATGACTCATATTTTCGCTGATGGTTCGGGGCACCGGATCATTGCCGCCAAGGGGGCTCCGGAGGCTATCATGCGTTTATGTTTACTGAGCGAAGACGAACGAAGACATACCATGGCTGCTATAGCCACACTTACTGATGATGGTTACCGGGTGTTGGGAGTTGGAGAAGCCATTTTTGGAGATGATGCGTTCCCTGCCAGCCAACAGGAATTCCGATTCACATTTAAAGGGATCGTGGCTTTTTACGATCCTCCAAAAGCAAATATTACCGATGTGCTGAAAACATTCTATAAAGCAGGTATAGGGGTAAAGATCATTACCGGCGACAATGCGGCGACAACTGCATCCATCGCGAGGCAAATCGGCTTCAAGGGATATGATAAATGCATAGACGGCGCGGCGTTAATGATACAAAGCGATGAAGAATTACAGGAAACCGTTCTCCAAATCAATGTATTTACGCGAATGTTCCCCGAGGCGAAGCTGAGGGTGGTTCAAGCCCTGAAAACAGGTAACCAAATTGTGGCCATGACCGGCGATGGCGTAAATGACGGACCTGCATTAAAAGCGGCACATATTGGCATTGCAATGGGCAAAAAAGGAACAGAGATTGCCAAACAAGCTGCCTCCCTCGTTCTTGCAGATGATGACCTGTCAAAAATGACAGATGCGGTTGCCATGGGCAGAAGAATATACGCCAATCTTAAAAAAGCCATTCAGTATATCATTTCTATTCACATCCCTATTATCCTCACCGTTTTCATTCCGCTGTTCTTCGGCTGGATCTATCCCAATATTTTTTCGCCCATACATATTATCTTTCTCGAATTAATCATGGGCCCCACCTGTTCTATCGTTTATGAAAATGAACCTATTGAAAAGAATAGCATGCTGCAAAAGCCCAGGGCATTTACCCAAACCTTTTTTGACTGGAAGGAGCTTATAACAAGTGTTATTCAGGGATTGGTCATCACCGCCGGAACGTTAAGTATCTATTGGTTTGCCGTATACCAGCACTCTAATGAGCCTGTTACCCGTACTATGGTATTCAGCACATTAATTGCGGCCAACATCATACTAACATTGGTAAACCGTTCCTTTTATTATTCCCTATTAACCACCATTAAATACCGCAATAACCTGGTGCCTGTTGTGCTCGGTATCACTTTAATTGTTTCCGGATCATTGTTTTATATCCATCCCTTGTCAGCGTTTTTTGGATTTGAACCTTTAAGTATTGCTCAGTTGTCCATCAGCTCGGGAGCGGGCATACTATCGGTAATATGGATTGAATTATTAAAACCGGGAAAAAGATCTGCTTTCGCGCTAAAGCCAGCTTAGTTGGCCATAGCTTCAGGCCTGCAAACTGCAATTTAAAATATAACAACAACTGTGGTAAAATTCGATCGCTATTCATTTCCGTTCCACTCAAAAAACAGCGCCGACCCTATAAAATCGGGGGAATAAATGATGAAGATCAATGCAATATATGACAAACTACAAGTTTCCAGAATTTCCCTCAAGCTATATTTGTATTACCCGATGGATGGAATTTATTCCTGTTTCGGTAGATGAAGCAGTACATTTTGTCTTTAGTGACTGATGTACTGCCGCATTGCGGAATCGGCGATCCCGGTTCCGTTTTTTTATTTTTCACATCTCCCAAACAAAACATACCTGTGTTTTGCGCTTGCTATTAAATCCACAACAACCTGGCGATTTTTTGTGTTAAAATATTCTTAGTTTTAGTTATTGGCCTTTCTTTTTCTTTTTTTCAAGGCTTTTAAAATAGCCCCTCAGTAAAAAATTATGTTTTAAGGCCTCCATATTCTGATTAAACCCGGCGGTGCCGTCTTGAATATTTTTCACGGTTTGTTTTAGTTGCCCGGCCACAGCGGAGTCACGGAGCAATACGTAAAGGGAGCCATCTTTCGATGACAGGTCCTGGCTAACGGCTTCGATCAATGTATTCAGTCGAATGGTCGCCAGGTTTGCTTGATCACTAACCGAACTTACCTTCTGCATTGTGTTATTTAAATTCCCAGCAAAGGCTGTATCGGTTAGTAAAAGTCCGGCTGCGCCCCTTCCCTTTCTGATTCCTTTTACAATGATGTCCAGGTTTACAGCCATATCTCTGGCATTTGCTGTGGCTTCATGAATGTTTTTTAAAGAAGACCGGAGAACCGGACTTAATTCCTTATCGTTCAACAATTCCAAAATCTTGCTTTCGTTGATACGCTGAACCGTGCTTTTTAATTCTTCGGAGATAAGCGCAATATTATTATTGGTCTTATCCAGGGTCTGCAGCATGGCATCAGTACTTACAGCTTTACGGGTTTGCAGGTAATCACCCTTGCTTATCGCGAAACTTTTGCCCGTTCCGGGCTGAATATTAATAACTTTATTACCCATCAGCCCTTCGGTCCCAACTGTAGCGATAGCATCCTTATGAATAAATGAACCTACTTTAGGGTCGATCAACAAAATCACTTCAATCGACGTATCGTTAATCAACTGCATGTCTTTAACCGTTCCGGCCTGAATACCGGAGTATAAAACATTATTCCCGGCTATTAATCCGTTCAAATTGGAAAAGCGCACTTTTATTTCAAAACCACCTCCAAACAGGTTGTGATTCTTCCCGATCATGTAAAAGGAAAATATCAGCACCAGTAATCCTGCCAATGTAAATACACCCAATTTGATGTTATTTTCTCCCTGGTTTGCCATAGTTTGTTATTCAAAAAATTGTTTAATATTTTCATCTGTAGCATCCTCCAGTTCCTGGTAAGTACCTTCCATATAACACTTTCCGTCCAACAGTAAAACTACCCGGTCGGCTGTGTTTTTAACGCAATTCATATCATGAGATATAATGATGGAAGCCGTATGGTATTTTTTCTGCAGGGATAAAATGAGATTATCGATCTCCCTTGCGGTTACAGGGTCAAGCCCGGTGGTTGGCTCATCATACAGAATGATCTCAGGTTTAAGAATCAATGTACGGGCCAGCGCTACCCTTTTGAGCATCCCTCCGGAAAGCTCGGCAGGCATCATATCCACGGTATGCGGCAGGCCCACATTGTCCAGGGCTTCTTTCACCATGGCGTCTACCTCGGTTTGCGGCAGCCTGATCCATTGCCTTCGGAGGGAAAATTCAAGATTTTCTCTGACGGTCATGGAATCATAAAGAGCGTTTCCCTGAAAAAGAAAACCGATTTTGGTCCTGATCTTGTCCAGATCTTCGTGATCTAATTCCGGTATATTTTTCCCCAGCACAATGATCTTACCACTATCCGGCTTTAAAAGCCCGATGATGCATTTGATGAGGACAGATTTTCCAGACCCCGATTTACCGAGCACCACCAGATTTTCATTCTCATACACTTTGAGATTAAAATCATTCAGTACCACATTCTCCCCAAATCTTTTACAAAGATGTTCAATCTCAATTACAGCTTCCGGTTTTCCCGTTATCTTGCCTGTTGTTGATGATCTGATTGGCGTTTCCATTGCATTTAGTTTAGTCCAAGAACATCGGTAAGTTGCACGGCCAATAAATCAATGATAAATATCAGCACCGAAGCCAACACTACGGCAGTATTAGCAGAACTACCCACACCGCGCGTCCCTTTACTGGAATTATAGCCTTTATAACAGCCAACAATGCCTACCGCAAAGCCGAAAAAAAAAGTTTTTATAACAGCTGGAGTAAGATCACCAAAGCTTAAACTATCAAATACCTGGGTGTAAAACAGGCGAATACTCGTCACCGATCGGATATTGACACCGATATAGGCGCCGAACAGGGAGATTGCATCACTGAGGATAGTAAGGATAGGCAACATTAAAGTTGATGCCAACACCCGTGTGGCTACTAAATATTTAAAGGGGTTGGTACCGCTTACTTCCATGGCGTCGATCTGCTCGGTTACTTTCATGGAGCCTAATTCGGCGCCAATACTGCTACCGATTTTACCGGCAAAGATCAAGGCAGTAATTACCGGGCCAATCTCGCGAACAATAGCTATGCCCACCATCACGGGCAACTCAGATTCGACCCCGTAACTGATCAGGGAGGGCCTTAATTGCATAGTCAATACAAGGCCCATAATAAATCCGGTCAAACCAATCAGCGGCAGGGACTTGTAACCAATTAAATAACACTGAGTCAGCAGCTCTTTTACTTCAAACCGGGGTTTCAAACCCATAGAAAAAAAACGCCCTGTAAATCTCATTACATGACCGGTTTCTTTAAAGAATTCCAGTATCCGGTCAGTAAAAGCCCAATGAATTTTATCCATGCTATCCATGCTGTACAGATCTGATTTTTAGCTAAAAGTACCACGTTCGCCATCGCGGAGAAATGACGAACATCATACAGGTAAATGATCAATGTCATGAATGCACCCTGGAGATGATTATAGCTTCTACTCAAAAATCTATAATTATAAATAAAGCTCCGGGTAACCAGAGCTCACACCATATATAGGGCAAAAAAAAATTCTTATCGGCTTTGTTTTCAAATAGTTTATTCCTCTTCACCGGCGTTGTTCCAATACTTCAACCTTGATTTTTTTCGACTTAAATAACAGGCAGTTTTTTTAAAGTGCATTAATTTCATTGTAATTGCCAGGGCAGATATCGTAGCCATTCCGTTTAAGCGATGCCCTTTGCATGGGTTGATAAATTTTTAAGATTAACTGGTCGGTTTACTTTTTTTGTTGATTTGATTAGGGGCGAAAGCGTTTCGTTGATATTATTAATACCATTGATGAGTGCATCCGGGTTAAACGAAATACTATCAATACCTGCGGTAACGATTAGCCTGGTGAAATCTTTGGAGTCGCTTGGGGCTTGTCCGCAAAGTCCAACATTTCTCTTCAATTGATTTGCCTTTTGAATCATTAAAACAATCAACTTTTTGCTGGCAGCATTCTGCTCATCAAATAAATCGGCGATCAAGGCAGAATCTCTGTCAATACCGAGTGTTAATTGGGTAAGATCATTGGAACCGATAGAAAAACCATCAAAAACAGCAGCAAATTCTTCGGCCAGCAAAACATTACTTGGTATTTCTGCCATAACAAATACCTCCAGTCCATTGACACCTTTTTTCAAACCGTATTTTTTCATCTGTGCGATAACCTTTTTACCTTCCTCAACAGTACGGCAAAAAGGGATCATCAATTTAACATTGGTGAAGCCCATATCGTCTCTGACCTTTTTCATGGCCTCACATTCCAACCGGAAGCCCTCCCGGTAACGCTCATGCGTGTAACGCGAAGCCCCCCGGAATCCGATCATCGGGTTTTCTTCATCCGGTTCAAAGTATTTGCCGCCAATCAAACCCGCGTATTCATTCGTCTTAAAGTCGCTCATTCTAACGATGACTTCCTTGGGATAAAAAGCAGCGGCAATGGTAGCAACCCCTTGTGCCAGCCGGTCCACAAAATACCTTGTCTTATCCGGGTAACCAGAGGTCAGATGCGCAATCCTCAACCGGTCTGTTTCGTCAATAACACGCTCAAAATGAACCAGTGCCATGGGGTGTACCTTAACAGAATGGGTAATGATAAACTCCAGCCTCATCAGCCCGACGCCATGGTTAGGATAAAATGACAGTTGGAAAGCCTGATCAGGATCACCTACAATCAACTGTGCCCTGGGATGCTCGGGCAAATGGACTTTCTTTAAATCAGTCAGGGTTTCTTTCCAGTTCAATTTGCCACGATAAACAATTCCGGTCTTACCCTCGGTACAGCAGAGGGTTATCTCTTCACCGTCTTTGATATTAACCGTAGCGTTTTCGGTACCAACAATCGCTACCGCTCCCAGTTCCCTGGCTATGATGGCCGCATGACTGGTTCTGCCACCTTTGTTGGTAACGATCCCCGCTACCTTTTTGAGTATGGGGTCCCAATCCGGGTTGGTGGTGTCAGTAACGAGGATGTCTCCCTCGTTAAGTTTACCGGCCTCTTCAGGCGAGCTCAGTAATCGTGCAAAACCGCTGGTGATCTGGTGCCCAACGGCAGCTCCCGTGGTGATCGTTTCACCTTTTTCTAAAATATGGCAGGTTTTTATCTGTAGCTTCTTTTGTTGACTGTGCACGGTTTCCGGTCTTGCCTGGATGATGTAAAGCTGGTGGTTCTGTCCGTCTTTCGCCCATTCAAAGTCCATGGGTTTTTTATAATACTCTTCAATGATCACTGCCCAGCGGGCCAGTTGCTCAATTTCCATATCATCCAGAACAAATTTCCCCCTCAATTCCCAGGGTGTATCCCTATTTATCGTTGTATGGTGTTCATTCCCATCCTCGGTATAAAGCAGCATTTTGCTTTTGCTGCCCAATTTTTTCTGTAAAATCGCTTCCTTATTTTTTTTCAAAGTAGGCTTGAACACGATAAACTCGTCTGGAACAACGGTGCCCTGTACCATATTTTCACCTAAGCCCCAAACCCCGGCAAGGTGCACCACATCCCTAAATCCCGATTCGGGCTCAAGGGTAAATCCAACACCTGAACAGCCCAGGTCTGAGCGGACCATTTGCTGAATACCCACAGAAAGAAAAACTTTAGCGTGATCGAAGCCCTTATCTTCCCTGTATTTAATAGCGCGGTCGGTGTAAAGGGATGCAAAACATTGTTTTACCGCATAGATAACAGCCCAATGCCCCTGTATATTTAAATAGGATTCATGCTGACCGGCAAAACTGGCATCCGGAAGGTCTTCGGCTGTCGCGCTGCTACGTACGGCTACTGATGGTTCTGAAAAATTAAACAGGTAGTCATAAGCATCAATAATGGTCATTTGGAGGTCCTGGGGCATTTCAGCGTCCATCATCAGTTTCCTGGCTTTTGCTCCAACCTGGGAAAGATTGGTAAAATTATCCCGATCAAGCTCTTCAAGTATTTTTTGCAGGGGCTGCTGTAGTTTATTGCGCGTTAAAAAATATTGGTAGGCTGCAGCTGTAACCGCAAATCCATCCGGGATGGGTATGCCCATGGGCACCAAATGGGTAAACATTTCTCCGATGGAAGCATTTTTACCACCGACCTCTGCAATATTTTGCATCCCGATTTCACTGAATTTTTTGATGAAAGATTCCATATTGATTTTCATTATTTATTTGAAAGTATCTTATATCTTATCTACCCGCTGGCGGTTGTTTCTTCTCGCTTAGTGAGAAGCTAATTTCTGCCTAAAACCTTCTCCAAATAATGATCAGGGTCAGAACCAAAACTGATCCTGCGCAAAAAACAGGTTTGCTGCCGAATGGACTTAAGCGTAAAGGCTTTCGTTATGATAAGCCAGTGTCCCTTTCACAGGCAGGGTTTCTTAAAAATTAATCGGGCTCTTTACGTTAAATTCCTTTTGCAAAACTGAAAGTTGCAACCCAAAAAAAGCCGCAGAGAGTTAAGTTCTTCTGCGGCTTATGTGTGAATATATATCAATAGTTTATTTTACTTCCATACGTGACGGGATCACCATTACCGGTATTTGCTGGTGTTTTAATTGCTCACCGGTATGACTCCCTTTAAATATCCTGCTCAAAAAACTATGATGGTCATGCACTAATACAAGTAAATCAGATTCGTTCTCTTCACAATGACGATTCAGACGAGCAGGCAATTCCTTGCCGGATATATCTTGGTATGATAAATTAGGGTACCGATATCTTCTTACACGGTTGACAAATTTGCTTTTCATTTCCATTTCGCGTGAATCATCATGGCCCCAAAGGGATACATGCAAAATTTCCAGGTGAAAATCAAAAAGACGGCCGAGTTTGATGAGGTAATGTACCGCATTCAGATCACCTTCATCAAAGTCGCAGGCGATTGTAACTTTTTTTATTTTTTTAAGATCAGCGCTTTGAGGAATAATCAAAACCGGCCGGTTTGTTTGATTGATGACCGTGCTGGTGTCACTACCTATCAGCAAATGTTCCATGGTTGTGCCAGAGCGGGCGCCCATGATGATGAGTTCGATATCCTTTCTTTCCAACAAAAACTTCAATTGATACTGCAGGCTCCCTTCTTCCCGTTGACAATCGATACTTGGCTTGTGTTCCCCATGCTGAACTTTCGCGACAAGTTTCTCCAGGCTCTCTTTCAGATAGGTGATTTTCTCCTTGCTTTCATCCAGCCAGATCATCTGTTCTACTGCATAAGGCGTTCCGCCAAACTCGGATAGAACTGGCTGGCTGGCAAAAGTATTAAACAATAAAATATTCGCATGCAACTTCGCACACAGTGGAATAGCAGCGGCCGCGGCATGATCTGCATTATCTGAATAATCGGTTAGCACCAGTATCTTTTTCATGATCAATTTATTTAAACGTAAACCCTTTGCTATCCTCATTGCACGAGGAGATATGACAAATATGATCAATCGTATCCCGGCCGCCCATGACCGAAATCATCCCAAAATTTGATTTACCGCACATTTACGAATGCTGAGCGCGCAGATTTCAGGATCTTTTCCATGGCCTGAAGAAATACCGCCTTTTAATTTCCCTCCTTGGGCGAAAGACTTGTTTCCGCATAGCCATAGGTGATGGCACAACAGTCGAAGTAATATGTTCGTTATTACCGGCGAATGAGCTTGCCGCGGTCGGTTTATGGATATTAAAAGATGTGATAGGGCGTAATTTATATTGGATAACCCGGGCATGCCGGGTACCGGGTAAGTTAAAAAATGATCAGGATCAATTAAAATAATGATTTGTGCTACAAGCTTGAATCAAGTTAAAACCTAAATTTGTATTATTAAGCAGATTGAATTTATTCCTGTCCCGGTAATGCGCCCGGGAAGTCTTTCGGGCATCATAATTGCGCATTTTTACACCAAGATCAACTGATTTTATTTTTTAGCAGCAAAGAATAATTACGGACAGAGAAAGGCTTTAACATAATACAGTTCACCCTTGGTCTGAACTAAACTTACAGTCACATGAAGCTGATTAGCTATTATATTTCTATTGTATTTTTAATCAGTGCATGCTCAACTAAAAAAGATCATACCAGGGCTGTTATAAAAAATATCACCGTATCCTTATATGCTTCTGCAAATGTTAAAGCAACGGACCAGTACACCGTAACATCAACCGTGCCGGGTATCGTTAAACAAATCAATGTAAACCCTGGTGACCTGGTTAAAGCTGGAGAAATACTTTTTGTTCTGGAAAACCGGGAAGCCGTTTTAAATGCAGCTAATGCCCGTCAGGCTTTAGATTTTACAACCTCAAACAGTCGGGCCAGTTCTGAACGGCTCCAGGAAGCCATATACCAGGTTCAGGTAGCCAAAGAAAAATACCAACTCGACTCTGCCTTTTATTATCGTCAAAAAAATTTATGGGAGCAAAACATAGGCACTCGTTTAGATTTTGATCAGCGCCATTTGGCATTTACTACCTCAGCAATAAATTATGATGCCGCGAATAAAAGTTTGGCCCAATTGAAAAAACAACTGAAAAACGACCTGGAGTTATCTAAGATCAATTACAACATTTCCAAAAAGCGACAGACCGATTATTTAATTAAGAGTGAAATAGATGGTAAAGTATTCGATGTGATTAAAAATAAAGGCGAGCTGATTACCACACAAACCACTCTATGTGTTTTAGGGAAGCCTGATCAGTTTTATCTGGAGATGAATGTTGATGAGAAGGATATCATAAAGATTAACCTAAGCCAACGTGTTGAAATTACCATGAATAGCTATCAGGGACAATCATTCAGTGGCCGGGTCAGTAAAATTTATCCAATTATGGATGAGCGGTCACGTACATTTAAGGTTGAAGCCGTTTTTTTGAACCCTCCAGGGAAGCTCTATCCTAATTTAACGGCGGAGGTTAATATCATCGTCAGTGTGAAGAAAAATGCGATGCTTATCCCCAGAAACTACCTCGATAAAAACAATTGTGTGTGGTTAAAAGGCGATATTAAAAAGAAAGTGATCACAGGTGTACAGGATGAAAAGAATGTGGAAATACTGCATGGGCTTGATACACAGGAAACTATTTATAAACCTGATTAAATGAAAACAGGACTGCTCTTAAATATCGCCCTCGCCTTGTTAATGGCGCGCCTAAAGCAATCGGTTGTTGCTGCTGCCGGCGTTACCTTTGGCATTGCCATGTTTATAGCACTTATTAGTTTCATGACAGGTTTAAACAAAATGCTGGATAATCTGATTATAAACCGTACCCCGCATATCAGGTTATACAATGCTATTACACCATCCAAAACGCAACCTGTTAATCGGGCCGCCGACTTCGCCGGATTCAAAAATTTCATCCTATCAGTGAAACCAAAGGACGAAGGAAAGCAGCTTTATAATGCAAGCCGCATTATTAAAGCCATTAGGGAGGATGATCGGGTAATTGATGTTGCCCCTAAAATAAGTACAACCGTTTTCTTTAATAGCGGCACCATTCAATTGTCAGGTATAATTGATGGCGTCGACGTAGATCTTGAGCAGAAGCTTTTTCACTTAAATGATAACATCATTGAGGGAACTATTGCTGATTTAGCTGTGGTGAGTAACAGTATAATTATTGGAAAAGGGCTTGCTGATAAGCTTATTGTAAAAATAGGAGACGTGATACAGGTTACTACGCCTGATGCCGATATTGCTAAGCTTAAAATAGTAGGGATAGTACAGTTTGGAATAGCCGAAGTAGACGACGTGCAAAGTTTTACTTCCCTGCAAACCGCGCAAAAGTTGCAAGGTAAGCCGGCCAGCTATATTACCGATATACAGGTTAAATTAAAAAACATCGCGCTTGCCCCAGCACTGGCTAAGGAATATGCACGACTATTTGATGTTGATGCAACCGATGTGCAAACCGCCAATGCCCAATTTGAAACCGGCACCACCGTACGAAACACCATTGCCTATAGCGTAAGCGTCACCTTGCTGATTGTTGCCGGGTTTGGAATATATAATATATTGAATATGTTGATTTATGAAAAAATGGATGCAATAGCGATATTGAAAGCGACAGGATTCTCCGGCAAGGATGTCAAAGCGATATTTATTCAACTGTCGATGGTACTCGGCGTAGTTGGCGGCGTCATTGGCATTATATTAGGGTATTGTTTATCGCTTATCATAAGTCATATTCCGTTCCAGACTTCGGCATTGCCAACAATAAAAACCTATCCGGTAAATTTTGAAATTACCTACTATTTAATTGGCATAAGCTTCGCGCTTATCACCACTTATCTCGCCGGTCTGTTTCCGGCCCGTAAGGCGGCAAAAATTGATCCGGTGGTCATCATAAGGGGGAAATAATGGAAACACCGGTTTTACAGGCGATCGATATTAACAAGTATTTTTTAGACCCGGTGCGTTTTCGTGTGCTTACAGATATTAGCTTCTCTATCAGCCGTGGAAGTTTTGTTTCCATTACAGGCAAATCAGGATGCGGTAAATCAACATTGCTATATATCTTATCCACTATGGATACAGATTATGAAGGCGAATTGATATTGGACAATGAATCACTTCGTCAAAAAGATAATGCCGAACTCGCTGTCATTCGTAATCAAAAGATCGGGTTTGTATTTCAGTTTCATTACCTGATTGAAGAGTTCAATGTGCTCAAAAATGTGATGCTGCCGGCCATGAAACTGGGTAGATATTCTACCGAGGCAATAGAGCAAAAGGCAATGCAGCATTTAAAAACTTTAGGCATAGATGACCAGGCCCTAAAAAATGCCAGCCAGCTGAGCGGCGGCCAAAAACAGCGTGTAGCCATAGCACGGGCGATGATCAACGACCCGCTGATTATCATGGGCGATGAGCCCACCGGCAACCTGGATAAAAAGAACAGCGATATTGTTTTTGGCATTTTTAAAGACATTTGCCTGGAAAATAAACAGACCATTCTGGTTGTAACCCATGATCCGGATTTTGCTAAACGGGCCGACCGGATCATCGTGATGGAAGACGGGACAATTATTCCATAATATCCAAAATTTATAAATATTCAGCCAGTTTAATCCAATTTTAAACTTCCGTTACGGCCTTACCCGCAACATCCGGGAAGGCGGTAAACTAACGTTAATTTTATTTAGTTCATTTTAGAAGGAAATACCAGCAGGGGTGTTTTCTGTTTAGCTAAGGCTTTTTTGGTTTCACTATGAGCAAACAGCCGTACAAAAAAGGAACGCTGATGATGCAGCAAGGCTAATAGCACTGGTCCGGTTTCTGTACCTAAGTGGTTCAACCTGTTGATTACATCATTTCCCCCAATTTTATGATAGCTTAGCCCCTGGTACTTTAATTGCGCAACTTTTGCTTCGAAGGCAAGCGCCTGAGGACTTTGTTCCGCTTCTTTCTGATCAGGTTTGATTACATGGATAATCTCAAGCTGATAATGAAAAAGGTTGCCCAGTTTGATGAGGTAATGGATCGCTTTAAAATCCGCCTCATCAAAATCGGTTGCGAATATCACCTTTCGTATTTGCTTCAGATCTGTTTTTGCAGGAACGATAAGAACCGGTCGAGTGGCATGGTTCACTACAGCATTGGTATCATGGCCATATAGTGCATCATCGCGGTCATGCGATCGCGCTCCCATGACTATGAGTTCCACCTTGTTTTGAACCAATAATTCATCTACATCCATTCCCAGGTCGCAGTCGTTGAACTCAACAGAGATAACCGGCTTATGATCATCAGGCTCCAACTGGCTACTAAGGGATTCCAGGCCTTCCATCAATGATTCCAAACCCAGTTGGCTGCTTTTTTTTCGTTTCGTAAACTCGTCCACAATCCATCCGCCACCGCCATAGGATGGCATGGTTGCATAGTCGATATAGGTATTGAACAATAACAGGTCAGTATGTAACTTCCCGCTAAGTATTAAACCGGCTTCTGCAGCACAGGTCGCATTAGCTGAAAAATCGGTGAGCACAAGTATTTTTTTCACGACTGAGTCTTTTAAATTTCATTTCAAATATTCCCCTTTTTACTGATTAATAGCATGTTGTTTTTTATTTGCACAGCGGCAAACTTATGCTGCCGACTCTGTTTCCTGCATCAAAAGCAAACTGAACGGCTTTAATCTATTAACGTTCATACCGGCCGGTTTTCTTGCCCAGCTTAATTTTATAGATAATCAGTTCCACTTTACTGCCTATATCGCTATCCTTTTCCGTGATACCATGCGACGGATGGTCGGGCGCATTTTGAGATAGCGGCATGATCCGGTGAATGATAGCTTGCATAACCCGCTCCTTTTCATCCATGTCTGTTATTTCCTCAAACGTTCCCCAGGCAACCACACTTTTCCAACGGAATATGCTTTGTATATCATCCACCTCGAAACATACCTCGGGATTCTTTCGCATCATGTCAATTTTTTTTCCCTGAGCAGAGTGCGCGTAAATATCCGCACCATTATAAACATAGTTAATAGGAACAATATAGATGTTACCATCAGTACCGCAGGCAATCCGGCCGGTGACTTGTTCCTTTAACAGTCCCTCAATTTCCTCATTTGTCATTTCCCCTAACATTGTCTATTTTTTTTGATGGTTCTTAAAAACACAGCCTTAAATAAAAATGATAACAACTACGATGCAATATTCCCCAAAAAAGCTCTGGTGCGGAATGACCGTGGTCACATAAATAGGTGATGTGGAATATGGATTCACATGACTGCACTCATTGGTCCACGATTGCCGGTCAATTAGTTTTATAGAAATAAATTCCATGAAAAAGCTTACTTTATTTACCTTCTGTTTAGTACCCCTTTGGCTGCATGGCCAGGTTTCTACGACCGCGACGGATTTAAGTTATGCTGCTTCAAAGGCAATTCCCGCGGTGGTTCGTATTCAGGCTTTTGTGTCAGACAGTATTTTGAATATACATCCTCACCTGGTAACCTCCATGGGCATTAAATCAAATAAATCCGGTACTGGCATGCTCGCAGGCAGCGCCTCGGGAGTGCTGGTAAGTGCTGATGGCTATGTGATTACCAACAACCATGTATTGGCCGGGGCCGACAGCCTGATGGTCATTTTGCAAGATCGCAGAGCATACCGCGCGATGCTGACCGGGACGGATGACAGGGTAGATTTGGCGCTACTTAAAATTCCTGGTAATGCGCTCCCATTTCTGGAACTTGGCAACCCTGGTACGATACAGATCGGGGATCCGGTACTTGCTGTTGGCAATCCGCTTGATCTGACTTCTACGGTTACAGGGGGAATTTTGAGCGCCCGATTCAGAAACATGGACAGCCAGTCGGATGAATCCCTGGTAAACTCTTATCTGCAAACTGATGCCGCCAGCAATGAAGGCATGAGCGGAAGCGCTTTGGTGGATCGTAATGGTAAACTTATCGGTATCAATTCAGCGATCATTTCTCCTACCGGAACTTTTGCGGGGTATACCTTTGCAATCCCTGCCGGCATTGTCAGGAAAGCCTGGCATGACCTTGTTGCTTATGGAAGTGTTCATTATGCTTACCTCAATATTTTCTTTGTTGACATGGATGCCATACAGGCCAAACGGCTGCTGGCAAAAAGTGCAGCCGGCGTTTTAATTGAAAGTGTGCAACGGGGAGGTGCAGGCGAACAGGCGGGATTGCGGCGGGATGATATCATCATACAGCTGGATCAGCAACAAATAATTTCATCCCCCCAATTGCGCGAGTTGCTTGCGCAATATGCCCCGGGAAATCATGTAGTATTGACCATTGTACGCAAGGGTAAAGAAACGGATCTCGCAGTGATACTTTCGCCGCAAAACGGAGGTAGGTCCAGGGCTGCGGTGCGCAAACAACCAGCACGCTGGCCTGCTTTTCGCACGAAGCAATAACATTCACCTATGCTTTGCCATTCTATTTTACTAAAACCGTTAAGCTGCCGGTAGCATTTGGATTTAACGAAGGAGCCGGGCTATGCGGTTGACCAGCATATCTCGAAAAAAGGATTCCACTATCTATCGCCTTGAGTCTCGCGGGAGGCAGATTGGGGAACGATCCCTCCATTTAAATTGTGTTTCATATCAAAAACCCGCATGATGGCAATCATTGAAATAGCCACCAAAAGGGCTGTCCTTTGATATATGAAATGTATCTAATTTATAAATCATTTAAAAAATAAAACTTATGAAAACGGACATTCAAATCCAAAAAGACGTGATGGATGAACTGAAATGGCAGCCATTTTTAAATTCATCCGAAATTGGCGTTGCCGTAAAAAACGGGATTGTAACACTTTCAGGGATAGTTGATTCCTTCTCCAAAAAGTTAAGCGCCGAAAGAGCAACAAAAAAGGTATCCGGTGTAAAAGCCATCGCAGAAGACATTCAGATCGGGGTATCACCCGTTTACCGTAAAACAGATACGGAAATAGCCGAGGCGGTGTTTAACGCCCTTAAATGGCATTCAGCCGTACCAGAAGAAAAGGTTAAGATCAAGGTGGAAGACGGCATCGTTACCCTGGAAGGCGAACTTGAATGGGAATACCAGCGGATGAACGCCAGAACAGCCATCCAAAATCTTTCCGGAGTACGATCAGTAACTAACCTGATCACCATTAAACCAAACCTTAACCCATTTGAGTTGGAGCAGAAAATTACGGAGGCCTTCCGGAGAAACGCCACCATTGATGCCGGCAAGGTAAACGTTAGCACGAGCGGCAGCAAAGTAATACTTACCGGAAAGGTTCGCTCATTTGCCGAAAGTGAAGACGCGGAAGATGTAGCCTGGGCAGCGCCGGGTGTTTACCACGTGGAAAACAAACTGTCTATCGTTGAACCTGAATTTGTGTATTAACTTATTTATAAAAGTAAAACCATGAAAAAATCAAAATTAATATTCAGCCTGGTGATTGTGATAACCATATCTGCGATGCGGTCATTTGCCCAGATCATCCTACCCGAAGTAAATATAAAAGCTTCGATCTATAAGTATCTTAACGCTACCGATAACAAGGAAATGGCGCAGCCGGTCAGAATGCTGGAGTTCAAAGCGGCCACCTATGATGTAAAAAAATCAGAATTCTACAACGATGATTATGATGGATATTCTATATCCTTTTATATCCCGGACGGGAAAATTCTGGCTGCTTATGATAAAAATGGCAAACTACTGCGTACTGCCGAAAAATTCAAAAACACCAAACTACCTGCAGCGGTAAGGGATGCGGTTAGCAAGCGGTTCCCTAACTGGCATATTTCCGAGGATATCTACCAGGTTCATTACTATGACCAGAAGGAGTCTGCCGATAAAAGTTTTAAGCTCCTGCTGGAGAATGGCGACAAGCGCATGAAAGTAAAAATTAATGAAAAGGGAGAATTTATTTAAGCTTCCTGCAATTAACCTATTAACAAGAACCGGAAGCTTTTGTATAGTTCATTTTGCGGAAGCTTCTTTTTTTAAATAAACCACATGAAAAAGTTAATGATTGCTATTGAAGCAGAAAAACCGGATCAGCAAAGCATTGCATTCGGCTGTTACCTGGCCAAACTCACCCGTTCCGGGTTAACAGGCATTTTCCTGGAGAATCTCCCCGCCGAATCCGCGCCAGGTGTGAAGTTTGCATACGGGAGCGTTTTTGTGGAAACAATTAATTCCCTCGATCTGCCAGAAACGGATTTTAAACTGAAAGCCGGCTCAGAAAACATCCGGAAATTCAAAGCGTTTTGCGAAGAGCAGGGGGTAGCCTACCAGATTCACCGCGACCAAAGCGTGCCGGAGGAAGAATTAATAGCCGAAAGCCGCTATGCCGACGCCATTATTACCAGGCCGGGTTTATTTGCTTCCTCAGAGCTGGAGATACCTGCCGGATTGGTTAGGGAACTGCTGGCCAAATCAGAGTGCCCTGTCATTATCGCTCCCCACCATGCCGGACCGATTAATAAGATCCTATTCGCTTATGACGGAAACGCATCGTCAGTATTTGCGATCAAACAATTCACTTATTTATTTCCGGAACTAAGAAATTGTGAAATCACTGTACTGCAAGCGGATAAGGAGGCGGTATTTAGCGAAGCGCAGAAGGAAAAACTGTATGAATACCTGAAGGAGCATTACAGCCAGATAAACTTTAAAGACCTGCATGGAAAACCGAACGACGAACTGTTTGATTATATGCTGCGTGAGGCCAATGCGTGCCTGGTGATGGGGGCTTTTGGGCGAAACTGGCTATCCAGCCTATTCAAGGCCAGTACGGCTGAACTGCTTATCAAAATTAACAACCTGCCGATATTCATTACCCATCGGTAAAAAAAATGCCAATGAAGCACAAATGAAGGAAACAAGGGGTCAAGCTTACGCCATTAACGGGGCACTTTTATTAATGCCGCCAATATGGTTTATTGTACTGGTCTATAGGTACTGAATTTGCTTGAGCATGTAGTCAAGCGCACGCGATAAGCACCACTCCGCGCCTAACGGGTAACATGCCCATGAGGTGCTGTTCCCAACTTTAAAAAAGAAATGAAACTATAAATGGTCCTCCCGGATCCTATGAACTTTATTTAAGACTTCAGATCACCATTGTCGTAAATTGCTAAAGCCGCCGGCAAACAGCTGGCCACTCCGCTTAAGCCACATACGCTTATGGTAATTAATATAGTGTCTTTGATTTCATCACGGGTGGCACCGAGTTGTTTGGCCATTTGCACATGGTAACGTACTGCAGTAACATCACCCAGGGCTGTTTTAATACCGATATACAATAATTGCTTAGTTTTAGAGTCCAGTCCGCTTGTGCTTTTTAATGCCTCTATCAATTGGTTAAATGCTTTTGATACTTCAGGGGCTTCCTGTTCAAATACTTCCAGGGGGTTGTCGTTGCTGCTCATGATTTTTAGTTAATTGATTAACGGGTTATAAAATTTAGTGATCCAGGTTTTTCCGAAAAAAATTTGCCAGTAATAAAATCGACCCAGGCGCGGTGATTAGCCATGGTGCCCCAAGTAGCAGTACCCATGTAGAAAAATGCGGGTAAAAATAGGCAAAGCCAATAAAAGGTATCATCATGGCATTAGCTATTAAAAATCGCCTGAGCCATCTTTGTTCCCCATCTTTTTCAAACAGGAAAGCGGCAAATAAGGTAGACAGCCCCATACAAATATAACCTAGTGCATCAAGCGTCCAGAAAAAGGAGTGCGGTGTAACGGTGAGAATATTCTCTTTAGGGTCGAGCATCGATAAGGGTATGACAGTTGCCAGTTGGACGGTATACATTAGCACGACATAAATGGCATACATTAGTGCAAATAATAAGGCCGCGTGGCTCCAGAATTTCCGGTCCTCAGGCACGATATAGTGTAAGGCTAATATTGTCAACAAAAAAGGAAGCGCAATTGCCATTGAAAAACTATAGATCAGGATGGCATCCAAAGGATAGTGCACGCTACCTATTATTTGTAAAATCTGTACTACGCCATATCCTGCTGCAGCAATAAATGCCGCAAGCGCTGCATAAAAACCCAAAAGCGCAGTTTCCTTTTTCATTATAAAACGTTGAGGATCTTATCTTCTTTGGTACGATGGCCTAATATTTTTTCCAGGTCCTCCCTGTATATCACTTCATTTTTCAATAATGATTCAGCTACTTTTTCCAGTAAAATTTTATTTTCGGTCAATAGTGTTTTAGCGGTCAGATAGGCATCACCTACCAGCTTCCGAATTTCCTGATCTATCAGTTCGCCCGTAGCTTCACTAAAAGGTTCCTGAATAGATAAGTCGCGCTGGCTAGTTGAATCATAATAACTAACGTTACCCAACTTATCATTGAAACCATAATAAACCACCATAGCATAAGCTTCCTTGGTCACCTTTTCAAGGTCGTCAATTGCCCCGGAGGAAATTTCACCGAAAATGACTTCTTCGGCCGCCCTGCCTCCCAGTGTAGCACATAGATGCTCCCGGAATGCAGATTTGCTTCTTAACTGTTTTTCTTCTGGCAGGTACCAGGCAGCACCTAAAGATTTCCCTCGCGGAATAATGGATACCTTAACCAATGTATCAACCGTTTTTAATAGCCAGCTGGTTACGGCATGGCCAGCTTCATGATAGGCTATGATTCTTTTTTCTTCCGGAGAAATGATCTTACTTTTCTTTTCGAGCCCAGCAACGATCCTGTCAATTGCATCTGTAAAATCCGTTTTTTCTATTTTAGTTGCCTTTCTTCGCGCCGCTATCAAAGCGGCCTCATTGCAGATGTTTGCTATGTCTGCCCCGGAAAACCCCGGTGTTTGCGCGGTCAATAATTGAATATTAATTGCCTCATCAACCATTAAATTGCGCATGTGGACTTTAAAAATGGCCGCACGTTCACTCATATTAGGCAGTTCCAGGTAAATATGGCGATCGAATCTGCCCGGACGAACAAGCGCCGGGTCAAGCATATCTGCACGGTTGGTTGCAGCTAAGACGATAACGCCGGTATTGGTACCGAAGCCATCCATCTCGGTTAATAATTGATTTAAAGTGCTTTCCCTTTCATCATTGGCGCCTCCTAAAAAGGCGCCTTTTCCCCTTGATCGTCCAATAGCATCAATTTCATCTATAAAAATGATACACGGCGCTTTTTCCTTGGCCTGGCTAAAAAGATCACGTACCCTGGAAGCACCTACCCCCACGAACATCTCCACGAATGCAGCACCGGAAATAGAAAAGAAAGGCACCTGGGCTTCGCCTGCAACCGCTTTTGCCAGCAGGGTTTTGCCTGTTCCTGGTGGGCCCACCAAAATGATACCTTTTGGTATCTTGGCGCCCAGTTTAGTAAAGGACCCCGGCTTTTTCAAAAAGTCTACTATTTCCAGCACTTCTGTCTTTGCTTCATCCAACCCGGCAACGTCATTAAAATTGATATTACTGTTCTCCTTTTCAACCAAAATCGCCGTGGATTTCCCAAAGTTAAAAATAGAAGGCCCGCTGGTTCCCCCCATGCCGCCCTGTCTCCTGATGAA
Organism: Mucilaginibacter sp. P1_A3; assembly: GCF_056406855.1. Taxonomy (NCBI): domain Bacteria; kingdom Pseudomonadati; phylum Bacteroidota; class Sphingobacteriia; order Sphingobacteriales; family Sphingobacteriaceae; genus Mucilaginibacter; species Mucilaginibacter sp. P1_A3. The sequence continues at coordinate 78,670 of NZ_JBFTZJ010000003.1, read as the reverse complement.
AAAGCCTGCTACTATGTAAATCAAGATAAAAGGGAGCACCCAGCTTAATATATTCCAGAACCAATTGCTCTGATAGGTATAACTAACCGGAACCTTTTCAGTCACAGAAAAGGTTTTTTCCGCCTCATCCATATTTCGCTCAAAGGATTCTACCGACCCAATCGTAAATACATAATGGGGCCCATTATTGATGCCGCTGCCAAATGAAGGTTTAAATACCTCTTTAAATGCGGTATCACCTGAAAATATTTTTTTGATATATACTTCTACCTTTTCTTTATTAACCACAACCAGTTTTTCGGTCGCTTTGCGGTTTAGTATCGTGGTTGAAAATTGCTGCCAGGTGATTTCTTTGGTGCCATAAGAATCCGTTAATATTGGCGATAAGATAAAATACAGTAACATAATCACATAAACCCATATCCAGCTGAAAGCGGGTTTAATTTTCTTTTTATCAGGTTTTCTGTATTTTAATTGCTGATCCGTCTTCATAGATTAAAGATGGGAAGCCCAATGAAGAAATAAAATGATGAAGATCAGCCAAATTAATGATCTGTTTCAGCGCTTCGACCATCAAACTCTCAACCTACTTACTGAAATGCAGATCTGCACCAAAAATATATAACGCTGAAAAAAAATGATTATAACGCTCTCCGCTGATCCTGTTTTCATTGCATTCACCTGCGCACTCGTACCTGATTCCCCCGGTAAGTATCTTTATCACCGGACAGCGGTATGAACTTAAGGCCGTTGTAAATGCTTTTTGACGAGTATTTAAGCACCCTGTAATTCTCATCATAACGCAACAGTCATAAAGGCAAAACCTCAAATCTTTCGATTTGGGGCGTTTTATTTTTGACCCAAATATGCTATCTTTCAAAATGCAGCACCAAGAATTTGAACCTCCTGAAGAATTACGGGATATCATAAAGTGCTTTTGGTATAACAGAAGAGACTCCGGAGAACTACCATCGGGTTTTGAGGTACAACCTGATGGCTACGCTGAAATTATTTTTCATTTCGGAAGCGCCTGTTGCATTTCTTGCAATGGCGGCCTGCAGCCGTTGCCATCGCCATTTATGATGGGGCTGCTCAATCAACCCGCTGTTTTTTACACGAAAAATCGTTTAGAGATCATTGGTATCAGGTGCTTTCCATGGACCGTGTTCGACTTGCTTGGACTGCCGGCCGGTAAAGACGGGGTGCGCATATTTGAGCACCCTATTGCCCAGCTTCAATCCACATTGAGCAAGTGGATTCATGCTGGCAGGATAGATGAAGCGCTGGATGAGGTAAAACAGTATTTCTTGAATGCACGATCGGGAATTGCGATTGACAGTATGCTATTCAAAGCCGGGATTGCTATGAGGGAAGCAAATGGCACCATTCCGGTAAGCCAGGTAGCGGCGGCGGCTCATGCTACGGTGCGTACATTGGAAAGAAACTTCAAGCAATCTTCTGGCTATACTGTTAAAGACGTGTCTGGTCTGATGCGCTTTGAGCAGGTGCGAAACCAATTATGGCTTTATCCAAATTCAAACCTTGCCGGCTTAGCTCATGAGCTGGGCTATACAGATCAATCTCACCTGAGCAGGGAATTTAAGCGCTACAGCGGCACTACGCCGGCGGCATTCGCACGAAAGGCCAAGAAGGGAAAACAGGCTGTAAGCAGCGATTTTGTCGCGTTTATACAAGCCTAATGCAGGCGCATTCCAGAGTTTTGTGTTTCAATCACCTATATGAAAGTTACACCTGAAAGCAAGAAATCAGCACAAAATCATTCTACTCACGATATAATCATCTCCGGCGCAGGGCCTGTAGGTCTGTTCCTCGCCTGTGAACTCGCCCTGGCCAAATGCTCAGTCCTGATACTGGAAAAGGCGGACAGTCCGCACTCGCCATTGAAGCAAATGCCTTTTGGGATACGGGGACTCTCCACACCTACTATTGAAGCACTTTACCGCCGTGGGTTGCTAAAAGAACTTGAGATACATAAACGCCTTAAAAATCCACACTCCAACGCCGTACAAGGGCCACGCCGTCAGGCCGGGCACTTCGCTGGCATTCCATTCCATGACGGCGATATTGATACCTCACAGTGGAGGTACCGCCTGCCAAACTCGCCCCCCACCAGTTTAATTTCTGAAATGCAGGAGCTTGAGGCTGTGCTGACCCGCCGCGCAGAAGCTTTGGGTGTAGTTATCAAGCGCGGGCTTGCCATTACTCACTTTCATCAAACCGATGACGGGGTAACTGTTAACTCAGTTGACCAATACTTTAAGGGTAAGTGGCTTGTGGGCTGCGATGGAAGCCGGAGTGTTGTTCGCAAAGCGGGCGGGTTTGAATTCGCCGGTACCGAGCCGGAATTTACCGGCTACACTACCCAGGTTGATATTGCCGACCCCTGGAAGCTGAGCCCGGGCCGAAACGTGACACCAACAGGTATGTACCTGCAATCGCAACCGGGTTACGTGGAGATACAGGATTTTGATGGAGGGGCTTTTCATAATTCAGAAAAGCCAATCACGCTGGAACACGTGCAGGAGGTGCTACGCCGCATCTCAAACACTGATGTTACTATCAGCGCACTGCATTTGGCAACCACCTGGACCGACCGGGCAAGGCAGGCCACAACCTACCGCAACGGACGGATACTTTTAGCGGGCGATGCCGCGCACATTCACGCACCGCTGGGAGGCCAGGGACTTAACCTTGGGCTGGGCGATGCCATGAACCTGGGCTGGAAGCTTGCCGCAACCATCCGGGAGAAAGCGCCGGAGGGTTTGTTGGATAGTTATTATACAGAACGGCACCCAATTGGTGCACAAGTGCTGGATTGGTCACGCGCCCAGGTTGCTATCATGAAACCAGACCCGTATGCCCGTGCACTGAACGCGATTTTCCGCGACCTTATGAATACACGCGATGGTGCCACCTATGTTGCAGGACGGGTGTGGGGCATTTTCACACATTACAATCTCGGTGGCCTTCACCCCCTGGTAGGTCACAGCGCTCCCAACTTTGAGTTGGAAAACGGTGCAAAAATTGCTGAGTTAATGCACGATGGCCAGGGGATACTGCTTGATTTTGATAGGAATGATTCGCTTAAAACTTTGGCGGGTAAATATGGCGACCAAATCAGGTATATTTCAGGCAATGCAAAAGACCGGGTATCGGTAAGCGCCGTACTGATACGCCCTGATGGGATTATCGCCTGGGCTTGTGATAACAACCCGGATTGCATCGAACTGGAAAAGGCAGCCGGTCGCTGGTTTGTTTGTAATCAGGGATGTTAGCCGCATAATGAACGATGCACTAAACCATGGTTTTCTTCCATTTTCCACGCTTAAACAATATGTAAGCCGCTATACTTAATCCAATTTCGGAAAAGGGGATAGCAATAAAAACGCCGGTTGGCCCCATTGCAAAATACTTGGCCAATAAATAAGCCAAAGGAATTTGGAATAACCAAAATGTAAAAATGTTAATTTTAGTAGGTGTCCAGGTATCACCGGCACCATTAAAAGCACTGGTTAAAACCATACCCACTCCGTAAATAATAAAGCCGCCGCTTAAAATTTGTAAAGACCGGGTGGCCACTTTTTTAACCGCCTCATCGTCAGTAAAAAAAGAGGCAAATAAATGCCCGCAGGTTAAAAACAATACGGTCACAATGCCTAAAAATACAATTGTATATTTTATAGTTTGAAATACCGATTGTTCTGCCCTGTCCACATGCCCGGCTCCTAAATTTTGCCCAACCAATGTTGCTGCCGCATTGCTCAAACCCCAGGCTGGCAGCAGGAAGAACATCATTAACCGCAATGACGTTTGGTAACCCGCAGAACCATGATCGCCACCTGTTGTAGCAACCAATTGCGCCAAAAATATCCAGCTGCAACTGGCTATTACGAATTGTAAAATACCCGGCGCCGCAATTTTAATGATCGCTTTTATCTGATGCCAGTCGGGTATAAAATAGCTTATCCGGATTTTTAAAGCATTTTTGCCATTAAATAAGTTATAAATCTGGTAGGTAACCCCCAAACCGCGACCAATGCTTGTGGCTATCGCTGCTCCCGTTAATCCAAAAGCCGGGATAGGACCAAGCCCCCTGATAAAAATAGGACATAAAATAATGTTTGCCATATTGGCAATCCACAAACTACGCATGGCTACGGCGGCGTTACCGGCTCCCCTGAAAATACCATTTATTAAAAACAACAGCACAATGATAAGGCTACCGCCCATCATAATGCGAACGAATGGAGTTCCATGATCGGCAGTTTCTGTGGAGGCTCCCATAATTAAAAGCAGGTCTCTGGCATGTAAAAATCCCAAAATACTGATGGCCAGGTTAATAAACACAGCAATTACAATGGTTTGCATTCCTGCCTTTGAGGCGGCTTCAGGATTTTTTTCACCAATGCGGCGTGCAACAACCGCTGTTGCGGCCATACTTAAACCTATGGCCAATGAATATATTACGGTTAATACAGATTCCGTTAATCCCACTGTTTGAATAGCGTGACTACTGTTTTTTAAATGACCTACAAAATAAAGGTCGACCAGTGCAAAAACAGATTCCATGGCCATTTCCAGCATCATGGGGATAGCCAATAAAACAATTGCTCTTTTTATACTGATGGAGGTGAGGTCAACTTCCTTACCCTTTATTGCTTGTTTTAAAACCGAGAAAAAAGAAGATACCTTACCCTTTATAGTAATTGATTGCGACATAGATGTAAGCTTGTATTATTTTAGGAAGTGGCTTTTTATCTGAGACCCTGAAGTACAAATATAATGAGACCTTTTGGTTACGCAAGTTGTGATTGAAACGGCAGGAGCAGAAAACCATCCGGTATAACCGCGATTCAATCAACGGGTTTTTATAAGATTTGTGTACAATTATAAAAAAGATCTAAAAAACGATTGGGGATTACAATGTTTTATTAATTCTATTTATCTTTAGTAAACCAAAGACAATCAATTATTTAAACCTTACCTGCACCCTTATGAAAATTACAGATCACTGGTTAGTTGCCGACTCAGCTACTGAAAAAATAAAAATTTCTAAATCCGGAAATGTCAGGGACCCTATCGATCCTGATTATTTGGTAATTCATTACACAGCCACAGATACTGCGCAATCAGCAATAGATTGGTTTATGGATACCCGATCCAACCCTGATAAAATTGCCGCACATATTGTGTTAAATACTGACGGCACAATTACCCAGCTGATCCCTTTTAATCACCGGGCAAATCATGCGGGTACCAGCACCTGGGATGGGGTAGATAATTTTAATTTTCATTCCATCGGGATAGAAATTGTAAACCCGGGTTTTGTAGAGAAGCTGGCAGATAATACTTTTAAACGAGCTACAGATGATGGTGTAAAAATTTATCCGGCTACCGATGGTGATAAGTTTATAAAGATTGATCACAAGCACAAGTTTTGGACAGGTAAAAGCAACCATCAATGGCGCACCTTTCCTGATGCTCAGCTACAGGCGTTATACAAGCTTTGCAAAGTATTATTTGATACGTATCATTTAATAGCAGCCGTTGGTCATGATGATATCTCTCCGGCGCGTAAGCCAGATCCCGGACCGGCATTTCCCTGGGATACATTTAAGGCAAATGTATATGGCAGTACTAATAACACCGGTAAAATTTATATTGTAAATACCGAAGACACGAATTTTAGAAATTCATTTTCTACCAATGCCACTGTCCTTAAAAAATTAACAAAAGGTTATGAGGTAGGCTTGATAGAAACAAACGGCCAATGGAGTAAAGTATACCTGGTAAATAGCCAAGCCGAAGTATTGCAGAATGTGGAGGGCAAATTAAGGAGCATTAAAACCATAGGATGGATATTTAGCTCACTGTTATCTTTAAAACCCGGTCAATAAGCATACCTGGTCTTGTCGAAAATCGCTTTAGAGCCGTTACGAAATATTGAGGTCTTTCTTGGGTCCTCTATAATAGTTCGGAAATTGTCCCGGCAAGGGCTGCTTCAAAATGCATAAGGCCTTGAAATATTAAATTTCAAGGCCTTAGTTTTTTAACTTAAAAACTACCAGCTTTATAATGCCGGCAATTTAAATGAAGTATCTTTTTTATTTATGATTTGAAAAAAGCCAAAAGATCCCTATTGATGGTTGCGGCTTCTGTAGTCGGCATACCATGGGGGAAACCCGGATAGGAAATAAGTTTCCCATTTTTTAAAAGCTTTATAGACTTTGCTGCCGAATTGTGAAATGGAACGATCTGGTCATCTTCGCCATGTAAAACAAGCACAGGAATATCCACACTTTTAAGGTCTTCTTTAAAATCCGTTTCTGAAAAAGCCTTAACACCATCATAATGCGCTTTTACTCCGCCCATCATTCCCTGGCGCCACCAGTTGTCTCTGATTCCCTGCGATATTTTCGCTCCCTCACGATTGTAGCCATAAAATGGAAGCGTAATATCTTCATAGAATTGGGCCCTGTTAAATGCTGTACCCTCGCGTATGTCATCAAAAATAGCCATAGGAACGCCGTCAGGATTATTTTGAGATTGTACCATGATCGGAGGGACCGCGCTGATTAGTACAGCTTTGGCTACCCGGCCTTTTCCATGTTTTGCAACATAATGGATAACTTCGCCGCCACCCGTTGAGTGCCCAACGTGTATCGCATCTCTCAAATCAAGTGCCTGGGTTAGCTCGGCCACATCGGCTGCATAGGTATCCATGTCGTGTCCGCCTGAAACCTGGCTTGATCTTCCATGCCCGCGGCGGTCATGGGCAATAACCCTAAATCCCTGCCCAAGAAAAAACATCATCTGTGCGTCCCAGTCATCGCCCGATAAAGGCCAGCCGTGATGAAAAACAATTGGCTGTCCGGTTCCCCAATCTTTGTAATAAATTTCGGTTCCGTCTTTTACTGTAATCTTACTCATTGCGTTTGTTTTTGATGATTAATAAAATAGGTAAATATACTTCTATGGACCAGTGTAATAGTAGCTGTAAATAATCCATTATAAATGGACTTGAATGTGACTGTATGTTGATAGCGTAGTAATCAAGGCCGGACCAAAGCCGGTTTAAAAACTAAAATAGTAAATAAAAGCTGATTTATGAATCCGCCCATTCAAAATTTACAAATATCCGGCAAACGCCCCAAAACTCTCCGCAAATTGGTTCTCGAAAATCAACAGGAATATAGTTTTCACATCGGAGTCTGATTGTCCATATACAATCATCTGTCGACCAGTGGGGCAATTTTACCGATGAATAGATTTCGGCACCGGCTAATTCACGCTTCATGTGGTCTAACCGGTTCTTCGTCGATTATTTACCTCCCACGGTCTATCGCATTTTACAGGTTGAGTCATTTACTTTTTATTTGGAGCATAAAACCAAAAGCGATGAAAAAAATATACTTCTTAATGTTATGCTTACTACCGTTTACATTGGTAAGAGCCAGTGATACAGGCTCGTCAAGTATTGCCGGCACTGTTATTGATTCGCTTAGCCAAAAACCTGTTGATTATGCAACCATATCTGTATTTGACCAGGTAAGTGGTAAACTGATATCCGGTTCATTAACCGGGACAGATGGAAAATTCACTTTAGAAAAATTACCCAAAGGCACCTATCAATTAAAGATCAGTTTTTTGAGTTATGCCAACAAAACCATTTCTAACCTTAAAGTAACTGATGGAACCTTATTAAAGTTGGGTAAAATCCTGCTCAGCCCTGATAGCCGGCTTTTGAAAGAAGTACAGGTTACGAGCAAAAAAGCTTTGATTGAGGAAAAAATTGACCGGACGGTATATAACGCCGAAAGTGACCTGACAACCCGTGGCGGCGATGCTACCGATGTTATGAAACGCGTTCCGATGGTAGCTGTGGATCCGGACGGGAATGTGAGTGTTAGAGGTAGCCAGAACATCAAAGTTCTTATTAACGGCAAGCCATCGGCAATGGCTTCAGCAAGTATTTCGGATGCTTTAAAACAAATTCCTGCCGACCTGATCAAAAGCGTAGAGGTAATCACTTCTCCCTCTGCTAAATACGACGCCGAAGGGTCCGGTGGCATCATTAATATCATACTGAAACAAAATACACTTCAAGGCATGTCGCTGAACCTCAATTCGGCAGTTGGCACACGGGGAGGCGATCTTGGGCTAAACGGAGGTTACAAGGTAGGCAAAATGAATTTTTCTCTTGGAGGGTTTGGCCGCACAGGCTACAATATTCCAGGCGAATTCAGCAACAGTCAGACAGTAAACAGCCTTACTTCAAATGACACTTATTTAACCACTCAATCTGCCGGCACGCATAATAAATATTTGTTTGCCAGGTATAATGTGGGATTGGACTATGATATAAACGAGCATAATTCACTCAGCCTTGGCGTTGTTTTCGGGGCTAATAACCACCCCACAGTTCAGGACAATTTTCTGACCCAAAGTTATTTAAATGATGTACTGACCGGCTCATCATTACAGAAAAACAAGATCACAAATAATTCAAACTCGGTTGATGCCACATTAACCTATACGCTGACAGGTGCAAAGCCCGACCGCGAGTTTAGCTTGCTTACCGAGTACAGCCAAAACAACCGCAACAATAATTTTGAAAGCCTTTTCCTCAGTCAAAACGATGGTTCGATTACCGGTGGCCTAAAAAACAACAATAACAGTGTCAATAAAGAACTGACTTTAGAAGCCGACTATCAAACACCGCTTGCAAAAAACCAATTGCTGGAATTTGGGGCTAAGGATATTATCCGGACGGTAACGAGCGATTATGCTTACCTGGCGGCTTCAGGTTCTTCACTTAACTATTTACCCGTTTCATCGGCAAGCCTTTCAAATGCCTTTAATTACAAGCAAAATGTTGCCGCTGGCTATGTATCCTTTACTTTTGTTCCCTTTAAAAATTACACCATTAAAGCCGGCACCCGTTACGAGTACACCAGCATTAATGCCGATTTTCTGAGCGGCTCGGCCGTTAATATCCCTAACTATGGCATATTGGTACCCAGCCTAAACATCTCCAAAAAATTCGACAACGGCGATATGATTAAATTGGGATATAACCGCCGCATACAGCGCCCGTCAATTGAATTTCTGAATCCTAATATACAAGCCTCAAATCCCTTAAATATAACCAGTGGGAACCCCGGGCTGCAGCCCGAGTTCACCAACAACTTTGAGCTGGCCTATAGTACTAATATCAAGAATAACCATTTCAATATTTCGGCGTTTATGCGCAATACTAATGATGCTATACAAACGATAAGGACAACCAGTGGCGACACGGTGAAAACCAGTTTTCAAAACCTGGGGAAACAAAATGCATACGGCATGAGCCTATCTGCCAACTTAGCGCTTACCAACAAGCTAAATATTAACGGCGGCGTGGATCTTTATTATTTAAACCTTGATAACCAAAACCCCGATCCACTTTTCCGGGCTTCAAATCACGGTATGGTAGCTAGCTACCGCTTGTTTGGCAGCTATGATCTTTCTGATAGTTATTCTATCCAGGCGTTTGCATTTCGCCGCTCCCGCCAGATCCAGCTACAGGGTTACCAGGGCAATTTCAGCGTTTATAACCTGAGTATCAATAAAAAGTTTGCCAATAAAAAGGGCAGTATCGGCATTGGCGGCGATAACTTTTTAACCAATGCATTCCGCATACCTACGGTTGTTAACTCGGGCAACATTAACCAAAACGCGGTAAACGTTATGCATAACCGGAGTATCGAAATCACGTTTAGCTATAAGTTTGGCGGCCTTTCAACACCAAAACCCAAAAAACCTAAAAAGACTATCAACAACGACGACTTGAAGGAAGGTAGCAGTAACAACAATAACTAACCCCAATTACCCTACATGAGTTGTTTTTTTCTTCGCTCTATTCCAGATTCTAAAATTCAACACAAACTTATTTTTTTGAATTAACGACCGCCATTCCACAAATAAAATAGAAGAGATAAAAAGCAAGCCCAATATTAAACTTATAATTGATTTCCAGGAGAACCCTCCTGCCATTATGCCTTTTGCGTTCTCTGATACATATTTCCCTAAATGTACAGTAAGCGCGTCGCTGGTAAATTTGCCTACAAAAAATGTGGGGATGATATACCTTGCGTTTATTTTTGCCATACCACTGGCCAGGAATAAAGGAGTAGTTGGCAAAGGCAATAAAGTATAAGCCAATATGGCCACCTGGCTTTTCCATCCTTTTTCTTTCATCTTTTCGCCGAGGAATTGTACATCTTCATTCTTTGCTTTCTTAAAAATTCTTCCCGCAAGTAATGGAATATATAAAGTAAGGATGTACCGCCCAATAATGGAGCCGGTAACTCCAATTATAATAACCAACCAGGTGTTTAAACCATAGGTCACCTGTAAAAAAATCATAATTGTAAAAGCCGGTGGAAATGGGATAGGAACAACATCAAACAAAAAAGAACCCGCAAAAACCAGTAAGTATTGCCACCACATATATTCGATCTTAGTATCTTATTTTAAAACGTATAGTTTTGATCTAAGGTACTAAGAATACGAGGAGAGTGATAGGGTAAATAATAGAAATCATTCGATTGGCTGAGATACATCACTTAATTACTTTGCATGTGGAATGCAGACCCGTCAGCCGACGGACGGCGCGACGCAGCGGCTTTTTTTTGCGATCTCCTGTTGGGAGGGGTGCAGCTGAATGCGCGGCAATGGCAGGGAGGGGTTTCGTCGACATACCATCTGCAACGGTGCTTGAACGCCTGATTTAACCCCTACCTCCTCCTTCCCCGAGGAAGGAATCGCACATTACCCCTACCTTTTTTTACCGTAATAGTCGCGTTTATACCCGGCCGTAGATCATAGGCGTTCAGAAGATTTCTTAACGTGTTTTTAATTCCCTCCCAACGGGAGGGGTGCGGCTGAAATGCGCGCAATGGCAGGGAGTGGTTTCGTCGACATACCATCTGCAACGGTGCTTGAACGCCTGATTTAACCCCTACCTCCTCCTTCCCGGAAATCATAGCTTAATAAGTGAGCGTTAAACCGCCGCCCAAACCCATATCGCTATCATAATGGCTTGATACAGAAAAATATTTGGTAATGATATATCGTAGGCCCGCCGCATATTCCTTGTCGGTATTTCCCATCAGCGTAAGCCGCAACCTGCTGGTTACAGGAATATCTTCCCGGCCCAGTTGAAACCGCAGTTTACCATTTCCATCTACCCTCATATCAGCTACAAAAAGCATGGGCAATGTATAAGCCAAACCCGCAACTACAGTTTTACGGTTATTTTTATTACTCGCCTGCCCAAAAAGATTCGTTTCCTGCTCGGTGGTTTTTTTATAATGATAATCAAAACCCGCATAGCCGTAAAGCCATTGCATTTGCCCAAAGTAGCGCCCAACCATGGTTTCGCTTTCATAGCCTTTAGTGTTATTGATGCCTAAGTGCCACATGGTTGATAATTTCCAGCGGGTGTTTGCTAAACTTACGTTCCCATCGCTGCCATTGCTTTCCAGCCCTATTTTGGCCATCGCATAAAAGCGGCGGTCATCGGCATACACCTTTTTTATTGACTCAGCAGGGTTAGGCACCTCCGGATTAACCGGCGAGTTTTCATAGCTGAATATCCGGCCCATGCCACTCATCATGTGGTACAATATATGGCAATGAAAAAACCAATCGCCGCTCTCGGTTGCCGCAAACTCAATGGTATCCGTTTCCATAGGCATAATATCAAGCGTGTTTTTTAGGGGCGAATAATCTCCCTGCCCGTTTAACACCCTAAAATAATGCCCATGCAAATGCATAGGGTGCCGCATCATGGTATTGTTATAAAGAATGATCCTCACATTCTCGCCCTTCTTTATCAGGATCTTATCCGCCTCTGAAACCGTTTTGTTATTGATAGTCCATACATAACGGTTCATATTACCGGTAAGGTTAAAGTGCAATAATTTAACAGGCCCCGCCGGTAAATTGGTAGGCTTAACGGCTTTTAACATACCATAGTTTAATGTTACCAGGTCGGCATTACCCATTTCCATACCCGGCATATCCGCCATTTTCTTGTCTGCAGCCGTCGTATCTTGTTTCATGGCGTCATCGCCCGTAATTTCCGGGTACATTACGGTGTTCATGTCCATAACCTGGTTGGTCATTTCCATACCGTCCATCTTTTTCATGTTACCATCCACACCCATCATACCGTTCATCATCTTCATCCCCTCAAAGTACTTTAACCGGGGCAAAGGCTTTGCTTTTACTTCGGGCCCGCTGCCCAACCATAAAGAGGTTGACTTGGTTCTGTCCTCGGCGGTAGCTAAAAACTCATAACTACCGTCTTTAGGTATGGTAACAACTACATCATAGGTTTCGGCAACAGCTATAATCAGCCGGTCTACCTGTACGGGCTGCACATCTTCGCCGTCATTGGCCACAACTGTAATTTTACCGCCTGCATACTTAAGCCAGAAATAGGTAGATGAGCCGCCATTGATGATGTGCAGTTTTACCTGGCCGCCTTTTTTAAACTGCGCGGCATGGTTTGCCACTTTGCCATTACTAAAAAAGCGATCGTAATAAACATCACTTACATCCATGGCAACCATTCTTTTCCACTCGTTGGTTAGTTTTGTTTTGAAATGACCTTCACTAATAGCCTCCGCATAGTTTTGGGTGCTGCCTTTGCGAATGGCGTACCAATCGGTTTGGTTATGTAAAGATCGCTCCACCTGGTCGGGGTTTTCATCAACCCAATCACTCAGCAATAAGGTGTATTCCTTTTGCGCAACTTCTTCTTTAGGATGAATAATAAATGCGCCGTACATCCCGCTTTGCTGTTGGGTCATGGTATGGGAGTGGTACCAGTATGTGCCATGCTGCACCAGCGGAAATTTATAAAAATGGGTTTCGCCAGCCTTAATTGGCGTCGTTGTGAGGTATGAAACACCATCATACCGATTGGGCAGTATCAGCCCATGCCAATGGATGGATGTTTCCATCATCATTCCATTATGTACATAGATCTCGGCGGTATCTCCCTCGGTAAATTCCAATGCCGGCGCGGGTATGCTTCCGTTTATAGCCATCGCGGGTTTTAATTTGCCCGTGTAGTTTACCGTAGTATCACCAATGTATAAATGGTAAATTTCGCGCCTGCCAATTTTGGTATAAAATGGCTGATGTTTTTCGCCATCATTCATTTTCATACCGCCATGTTGCGCATAGGCCAAACCAACCGACCCTAAAAGGTTCAGTATAAATAAAATAAATATTTTCATAATATGTGAGCTGCCGGAAACAGGCCGGCAGCTTTTGATTAAATTATTTGGTTACCGGAGTCAACGTTTCCGTAGTTTTTCCGCAGGTAAGCATTTGCTTACCATAGTAAGGATTTTTAATGGAGGCAGTTTCGCTTAACCAGGTGGCTTTTTTCATAGGGCAGTATTGCTCATAAATCACCGTGCTGTTTAATTTTAAGCCTTTAACCACCTCGTACATGTTTTTGGACAGGCTGGTAAAATGTTCGCGCTGATGATCCAAAACCGGGCTTTCGCTAATGTGCCTGCTGTCAAACTGCAGCTTTTCCATATAGGTCATCCATAATTTATGCTGATCGGGAGTTAATTTATTCATCGGTACAGCACTGATGGAGGCCAGCAAATCTTTGGCTTTGCTTTCAGTAACCGCACTGTTATCGGCTATAAGCGCATTTTTAACACCCAGGTAAGCGGTTACCACATTATTTATCGCTCCTGCTGCGGTTGATTCCTGGGCCTTGATCTGTGTACAAGCTATTAATAAAGTAAAAGCTAATAACAATTTTTTTAGTGATTTCATGATGTATAGTTTTTATGAATTTGATTTTATAGTTTATCGATAGGTTTGCGCCCCTTGGTTTCTGCAGCTTTGAACTGGCTGGGCGTAATACCGGTTACACTCTTAAACTGTGCTGATAAATGCGCGCTGCTGCTATAACCCATTTGAAAGGCAATTTCGTTTAAATTTAACTCACCATATTGCAGCAGTTCCTTTACCTTTTCCACTTTTTGCTGAATAATATATTTTTCAATGGTGGTGTCTTCATGTTCAGAAAACAGGCGGCTCAGATAGGCATAATCCTTATTTAATTTAGCCGCAAGCAAACTCGAAAAATTGAAATTATTTGCAGCAAGATCTGAATAATGTACTTCCTGGATGATGATATTTTTTATATGTTCAATCAGCTTATCTTTTTCACTATCAATCAGTTCAAAGCCAAGCAACTTTAAGGCCGATGCTATTTCAACCATCTGGCTTTCATCGGGTTCTGGGTTTACAACTGCCACACCCAGGTTAACATCCTCCACCTCAAGCGTTAAATTTTGGAGTTGTTGTTTTACGACCATAATGCAACGATCGCAAACCATATTTTTAATATGTAATATCATGTATTTCTTTTCAAGCTGTTTAAATAAAAAGACAATAAGTGTCCAATCCGCAAAAGACGCGGTTAAGCCTGATCAGATCTGTAGGGAACAAAATTGAATGGAGATAGCCTTACCGGATTTTCCGGGCGGTGCCTTACGCTCTGTCCAGGCAAAGTCGTTGCCTATTGGTTTTCGCAATAAATAACCAGGGGTTATTGTATAATTAGCTAAAACAGCTACTGGTGAAAATTGGTAATCAAGTGCCGGTTTAATATTTTCTTTGATAGTATATTCACCATGCTTTTTACAGCATCCGCAATCCTTACTATCCGCGCAATGTTTTTTGTTCTCTTTGTCAGCGCCGGTATTAGCCATTGACATCGCTGGCTTTTTAAACAAGTTAGCGGCAGCGCAATGAACGATACAAACAAACATCCCTGTTGTAAGTAACAGGTAAAATGCTCCCATGCCGATAATTGCCGCCCTTTTCATTTAATAACAAAGTTACCTTTTAATAAAACATGCTTTTTATAAAACCCCGTAATTAAATTATAAAATTACGTAAAACCGTTCATATAACTAAAAGCCAATAGCCCGTGTTATTGGCAGGGAAATCGCTTTTTTTTAACCACCACGTTGTGCCGAATTTATTTCGGCATCCCACAGGACATTCACGCCTGCCATGTCTCCGACTTGCCTGCTATAGATCTATCCCGTGTTCATTGCATGTGGGATGCCGAAATAAATTCGGCACGACGTGGTGGTTTTTTTTAAAAGCCAATAGCCCGGGTTATTGGGCTATTGGCTATGTATGGTTTAAACCCTTTCGGCATTAAAGCCTTTTTGTTTTAAGGCGCTGATGATTCCATCGGATGATAGTTCTTCCCCAGCTTCAACGGTAAGGATTTTATTAGGGTTTGTTGTATCTACGTTCCATTTATCAATGCCCTTTAAGCTGTTTAATGAAGGCGTAACTGTTGCTATGCAGCCACTGCAATTGATGTTGGTTTTGAATTTTAAAGTTTCCATGTTTATATATGTGTTTTAAAGATTAAGTTTTGAAATTTTTAAGCGCAGGCTGTTACTCACTACCGAAACGGAACTTAGCGCCATAGCCGCCCCGGCAATCATCGGGTTTAACAGAAATCCATTGATGGGATATAAAATGCCGGCCGCAATTGGTATTCCTATCAAATTATATATAAAGGCCCAAAACAGGTTTTGACGAATAGTGCGAACCGTTAGCTGCGAAAGCCTAAGTGCTTTGGGCACTTGCTGTAAATCAGAAGATACCAGGGTTATCCGGGCCACATCAATCGCGATATCCGATCCCTGGCCCATCGCGATAGAAACATCGGCCTGTGCCAATGCCTCACTATCGTTAATGCCATCACCAATCATAGCTACCATATTGCCCTCTACCTGTAATTGTTTTACAAACGCCGCCTTATCAGATGGTAAAATATCCGCTTTAAAATGATCAATCCCGGCTTCTTTAGCTATAGCGGCCGCGGTTTGTGCGTTGTCTCCGGTTAACATAATCACTTTAATCCCCTGTTTTTTTAACTGACTAATAGCTTCTGCCGAGTTCTTTTTTATTTGATCGGTAATCGCTACTATAGCCAGTACCTGTTTCGCATCAGCAAAATAAATCACGGTGCGGGCAAGGCTTAATTGGGTATTAATATTTTCCTGCAGATCAATTGGTATAGCAATGCCCTTTTCTTCAACCAATTTATGGCTGCCCGCGTAATAAATATTTTTATCATGCACCGCTTCCACTCCCCGACCTGTAAGGCTTTCAAAAGAATCTACGTTCACCCAGCTGGTGCCCATTGATTGCAGATAGCTTGTAACGGCGTCGGCCAGGGGATGTTCAGATAACTGCTCCATCGCTAAAAAGCAGGCTTGTAATTGATTGATATCCTGCCCAGCATTTTTTGCCCAGATGAGATCCGTAACCACAGGTTTTCCTTCTGTTATTGTTCCTGTTTTATCCAGTACCACAACATTTACCTTGTAGCCCAACTCCAGGGCTTCTGCATCCTTGATCAGGATACCATTTTCTGCCCCTTTGCCAATGCCCACCATAAGGGCGGTAGGCGTAGCCAGGCCCAATGCACACGGGCAAGCGATAACAAGTACTGTAACCATAGCCAACAAGCCATGTGTTAAGGCATGGCTGCCGCCAAATACAAGCCAAGCTCCTAAACTTAGTAAAGCAATAAGCATTACTACCGGCACAAAGATGCCTGCAATTTTATCTACCAGCTTTTGCACCGGTGCTTTTGAGCCTTGTGCCTCCTGCACCAGTTTAATAATATGGGCCAGTAGGGTATCACTCCCTACTTTCTCGGCCTTAAATCTAAAACTGCCTTTCTGGTTTAGCGTACCTGCAAAAACCTTATCTCCCTGTTTTTTTTCAATGGCCACCGGCTCACCGCTAATCATGCTTTCATCCACGTAGGATCTGCCATCATATACCTCGCCGTCAACCGCTATCTTTTCTCCCGGGTGTACAAGCAATTGATCGCCTATTTGCACATCGGCAATAGCAATTTCCTTTTCACCATCGGCAGTAACCAGGTAAACCAAATTGGGTTGTAACCCTATCAGTTTTTTAATAGCCGAAGATGTATTGGATTTTGCGCGCTCTTCCAGTAATTTGCCGAGCATAATAAAAACAATAACCACCGATGCCGCTTCAAAGTAAACATGCGGGTGCAAACCCTGCCGGTGCCAAAACCCCGGATTTACAGTATTAAAAACACTAAACAAAAAAGCTATCCCGGTGCTCATGGCCACAAGGGTATCCATGTTGGCCCGGCCATGCCTGGCCTGTTTCCAGGCGCCAATAAAGAAGTTTTTGCCTGCAATAAACAACACTGGTGCCGATAGCAGCATCATAATATAATTTGCGTAAGCCATATCCATAAAAACCATCCCTATTAAAACCACGGGAATGGTTAAGATGGTGGCCCAGGTAATGTTTCTTTTAAGTGCTTTATAATATACCTGCTGTGCTTCTTCCTGTTTTTGCTTGCCGTTTGTTGTATCGATAATGATATCGTACCCAATTGACTGAACAGATTGCTTCAGCTTTATGGGTTGTATTATATCCGGATGAAAGGAAACTTTAACAGATTGTGTTGCGTAATTAACTTCTGCTTTATCAACACCGCTTTGTGCACCAAGCATAGTTTCCACGCTTGATGCGCAGGAAGCACAGGTCATGCCGGTAACCGGGAAGATAAGCGTTTGTGATTTTTGTACTAACATTATACTAATTTAATAGTACAAATTTACCACCAGCCCTACCCCGCGGCCTTACAGTATTCCGGGAATGATTTATATAATATTGTTATTTGCCATGTAGTAAATCAGGTATTGAATGGATTAACTTCCGATGCCGCTCCCGACAACAAGCAACAGCAAACAGGGGCGATTATAAGTCAATATAACCGCCCCTGTTCTAAAAGCTTTGATGTTCACAAGCGCTATTTACAGCGTCCGGAATTTTATGTCATTACCTTGTTCCCAAACAAAAAACTCGTTTTTACTGGTTAATTGCGCCACCTTTAAAAAGCTCCCGATGCCTATAACAGTTGCTTTTTTATCAGGAAGAGACACCATGTTCAGGGTATCGATATTTTGATAAGTGACTACGGCATTAGCTGTGCTGCCAGTAATGTTAGCATATCTTCCTTTAGCTATATATATTTCAGGTTTGCCAGCCTGGGCATAATAAATATCGCCCTTACGTTGCCATACCGTTTGTATACTATTTGATGGTGCAATGCGCAGCGCTCCGCCATCCATAGGGCAGCCGTTAAGCTTCCAGGTATCTGTTCCCATTTTTTGAGCAGCAGAAAAAGTTTGTCCGCCGTTTGTTGATTTAGCCACATAAAGATCTCTTGAGCCATTCAGCCAGTTTCTGAACATGATGGCAACCGTTGATCCGGATACGGCAATGCTCGGCTTGCAACATTCGCAAACATGTTTATCTGGCGATTGATATGCTAAACGATTAGCGGACCATCCCTTTGCATTGCCGCTTAAGGAAGAAAACCATATTTGGTTGCTGCCTCCCAGCCTGGTATCCAGCCATACCGCGTAAAAATGATTTTCTTTATCCGCGCTTATTGCCATCAATCCTTCCGGGGCCGATCCTTTTTGGTCATTAATAAGGCCCATCGCCTCCCATTTCTGCGCAGTATGATCCAGTTTAAACCAATGAATATTCCCGGTTTTATCCATAGCCGTAATAACCGAATAATTAGCCGAACTGCTTAACTGCGGCCCTCGGCCCATGCCCAGGTGCATGCCGGTTATATGAGCTACTAAAACCGGTTTTGAAAACGTTTGCCCATGATTATTAGATGTAGCGCAGAAAATATTTTCGTCCAACCCATATACTACTCTAACTATTCCCTTATTATCAATACTTACCTGGGGCTGTTTGCCTTGCCCAATAACATCGCTATTTTGAGGCGACGAGGAAGATAAAATTATAAAGCCGAAGCCTAATAAGACCAGGAAAAAGAGGTATTTCATTTCTATATAAATTTCAGGTTTGTAAATGAAGGCAATGTACAGTAAAATAACATTTTGATGAACGGATTATTGCTTTTTAGCTAAACTATTAAATTGAAACCCGCAGCCTCTACTCCCCTAAAAAATCGCGTTTTAAATTTATGACAGCTGTTCCATTAGCCTGAGGGGGGCGGGCGGAAAGCGGGAATTGTATCCCGCTTCCGATCAGATATAAAGCCTGTAAATTTATCGACCGTTTGGCGTTGATTATTTCTCCAGGAAAAAAGCCAGCAGATCTTTTTGCACCTGGGCCGTATTTTCCTGCACTATCCAGTGCCCCGATCCTTTGATAACAGATTCTTTTACGTTGGTGGCTACCAGTCTGCTATGGGCTGCTAAAAACGGAGCGGCAAAGTGCTCAGACCCCATAGCCAGCAGCGGCATAGGCAATTTGTTTTTCATCAGTTCCACATTATCTTTAGCATCCTGCGGGAAAGCCCCAAACCAATGGAATGAGCCAGTTGTAGCGCCAGGCACAGAGTATGCCCTGATGAACTCATTTTTTTCGGCTGTAGTGAACGGATTTTTTACATAACCTACCAATGGCCAAAAGTTGGTTAAAAACAACCCAGCCTTACCGGCAACAATTTCGCCCGAGTGCGGCATCCCAAAAAAACCAAACCACCATGCACCAGCACGTACCTGGCTCCATACGGGTTCAACTCCTGGCAATAAGGCATCCATCAGCGCAATCTTCTTTATCTCCTGCGGATACTGGGCCGCGTAGGCATACGCTACCATAAGGCCGATATCATGACCTGCGAGGTTAAGGTGTTGATAGCCCAGCTTTTTCATCAGCTCATGCAAATCAACGGCCATCGTTTTCTTATCGTACCCGCCGGCAGGTTTGCCAGATTCGCCAACACCGCGCAGGTCGGGTGCTATAACGGTAAAATGTTTAGATAACTCGGGCATTAAGCGATTCCACATATACCAGTTTTGGCCAAAGCCATGCACCAGCAGCAAAGGTTCGCCCTTGCCCCCTGTTACATAGTGAATTTTAACGCCATTTACTGTAGCATATTGATGTTTAAAACCCGCAGGCGGCGAAGCTGGTTTAACAACAGCAATTGCCGCAAATGAAAACATGGTAAGCAGGATTACCAATAACAGGGTAGTTGTTTTTATTTTCATAGTATGATTTGTTTATGTGCAATCAGCAGCCCCCCTTTCAAAAATGAAAAGAACATTCATTACCGGTAAATCTGTTCAGGGTAATTATCAATGAAAAAAGCTTCAATACCCTGATCAATTTACAGGTTCAAGATCAGCAAAAACAACATCGGTGATCAACAAACCTTTTTCCCCGTTCGTGGTTTCAATAGTATGTATGTATTTGTAGGTATTTGATAACTGATCAAACCCTTCGTCAATCACTTTAATATTCAGATCAGCTAAAGAAAAATCTTCGCTGTTTTGGAGACATAAAAATCTTTCATCCTTTATTGACAAAAAATCGTCAGTATATCCCTGGTCATGCAGATCAATAACCCTGCTTGTTAAGGCATCGCTTAATCTTTTTTTAATGTTTTTCATGGCAATTTCAATTACAGTTTCGGCTCCTTACTCATTTGCTATTCAATACCTTAGCAAATTTCAATCCAAAACCATGTGATTTTTATCACTTTGCAAGTGTTTATTTTTCCACTTTAAAAACTTCATAAAATTTTCATAGATCCCTGCGTGCAGCCGCCCGCAAAAAAATTGCCCGTGCTTGGCTTTAGTGTCATTAACAAGTCAAATTGACAGGATTATTAGCCTATTTTATATGCGTGTTTAAACTTAAAATGCCACCATATATCGAAAAAATGCACACCCGAAAGTCAGCCTATCCCAATACAAAACATTTAACTTTAATGCCCGTTGATATTTTGTATAATTTCGCCAAATAAACTTGCAATAAACTATACAAACATTAAAATGGACCACCCATTAAATAACCCGGCCTGGAATGCTTTAACATCTGGGAACAAAAACCTTTCAACAGGCACCAACCTGGTTAAATACTTTATAAAAGATGTATCCCCATTTGCAGGTATGGCAGAAAATACGCCCGAGAACTTCGACATCCTGTATAACCTCCTGCCATCTTCAACTACGGTAGCTGTTTTTAGTCCCGAAGAAATGGAGATCCCTCAGCCATGGAAAACGATTCAGCAAATGCGGGTTTTGCAAATGGTATACAATAACCCAGCGCCTGAGGCTATAACCGATGTGGAACTTGTCCCTTTACGGGATGAGCATATCCCTGCCATGCTGGCACTTACCAAACTAACCAACCCCGGTCCGTTTTTTAACCGCACTATTGATTTTGGATATTACTACGGCATTTTTAACGATCAGCAACTGGTAGCCATGGCAGGGCGGCGTTTACAACCTTCGCCCTACATGGAAGTGAGTGCTGTTTGCAATCATCCCGACCACTTAGGCAAAGGTTACGCCAGCCAATTAATACAACACCAGGTGCGGCTTATTAAAGCAGAGGACGGTACGCCGTTTCTGCATGTGCTGCACAATAACGTAAATGCTATTAAACTTTATGAAAAACTGGGATTTGTAACACGTAGGGTGATGAGTATTTGCGCGATACAAAAAGTTTAATTATCAATGATATTGATACAATCCATTGGCCCCAAATTGACCTTACTTATCATATATTAGTGAAATAACCTTTCATCTAATTTATGAGAACAAAAACAGGGTATTTCGGCTTGGTTGCGCTTTTTTATTTACTGAGCTCCCCACTCGTTTACGCACAGGAAGCTAAACAGCAGCCTGCAACAATTACCGTAAATTTAAAAGACGAAACAGCAGAAATGAGCCCGGTTTGGGCTTGGTTTGGCCACGATGAGCCAAACTATACCTACATGAAAGATGGCCGCAAACTACTTGCCGAGCTGGCAAAACTTAGCCCTGTGCCTGTTCATTTGCGTGTGCATAACCTGCTTACCACGGGCGATGGCAAAGCCGCCCTTAAATGGGGATCAACCAATGCCTATACCGAAGATGCCAATGGCAAGCCTGTATATAACTGGCACCTGGTTGATAGCATATTTGACACTTACATTAAACTGGGAATTAAACCCTACGCGCAAATTGGTTTTATGCCCGAAGCTCTTTCAACGCACCCCCAACCATACCAGCACCACTGGAAACCCGGCGACGATTATAATGATGTTTATACCGGCTGGACCTATCCGCCCAAAGATTACCATAAATGGGAAGAGCTGATATACCAATGGGTAAAACATTCGGTAGAAAGATATGGGAAAAAAGAGGTGGAAAGCTGGTACTGGGAAGTGTGGAACGAGCCCAACATTGGCTACTGGAAAGGAACCATGCCCGAGTTTTTTAAAATGTATGATTATGCAGCCCATGGTCTGAGAAGAGCATTGCCAACAGGCAAAATTGGCGGACCGGAAATAGCCGGCGGATCAAGTCAAAGCGGGATGAAGTTTTTGAAAGCATTTATAGAACATTGCGTAGCCGATACCAATTACGCGACCGGCAAAATAGGCTCGCCGCTTGATGTGCTATCTTTTCATGCTAAAGGGCAGCCAACGGTAACCAATGGTCATGTGCGGATGAATATGGCTCCGCAGATGCGTGATATTGCCGAAGGCTTTAAAATTGTAGCATCGTACCCGCAAACCAAAAACTTGCCTATAGTTATTGGAGAATCTGACCCGGAAGGCTGCGCGGCCTGTGGTATGGCTACCAATCCATCCAACGCCTATCGCAACGGCACTATGTATTCCAGTTATACAGCGGCGTCCTTTGCCCGCGAATACCAATTAGCCGATTCATTGGGTGTAAACTTCATGGGCGCGGTTTCATGGTCGTTTGAATTTGAAGATCAGCCCTGGTTTTACGGTTTCAGGGATCTGGCCACCAACGGCGTTGATAAGCCAGTGCTCAACGTATTTCGGATGTTTGGAATGATGAAGGGCAAAAGAATTAAGATACAGGCAGATCATATGTACCCGGTTAAAACAATGATTGACTCAGGCTTAAGGGGATCACATACCGATATAGGCGCATTGGCCACTAAAGATAAAAAGGAAGTTGCCGTTATGGTTTGGAACTATCATGATGATGACATCCTCGATGCCGGGAATACTGTAAAAGTTACCATTACTGATTTGCCTGCCAACACGGTTACACTTACGCAATACCGGATTGATGAGCAACATAGTAACTCCTATGAGGCCTGGAAAAAAATGGGATCGCCGAAGACTCCAACTTCCGCACAAATTGAAGAACTGCAAAAGGCGGGGCAATTGCAAACCATGGGTAAACCGATAGCGATACCCGTTAAATCGGGACGATTAAGTACAGAGATCATATTGCCAAGGCAGGGCGTGGCATTGCTGAGGATGAGCTGGTAAGTTGTAAAGCATATTTTAACGCATGGAATGCTTTTTGATATCTCGGCAGGGAAATCGCGTTTAAAATTTATAGTGGCTTTTCTATTAGCATGATGAAATTAAAAAGCGGACGTCGTGCCGAATTTATTTCGGCATCCCACAGGACATTCAAGCCTGCCAGGTCTCCGACTTGTCTGCTGTAGATTTATTCCGTGTTCGCTTGCATGTTGGATGCCGAAATAATTCGGCATGACTTGGTGTTTGAATGAACTTAAAGCAGGTAAGGGTAAAAAATTCACAAACGTTGAAGATCTTTTTAACAGTATCTGATCAAATCCATGTTTGAAATCGCTTCTTCATCAAATACGTCCACAAATTATTTACTGACATAGGGTTTATGGATTATTGTGGCCTTATTCATCGTTTGTTGAATCTTAAATAATCGGGTAGCCATTTCAAAGCGCTCTTTGTAAGTCCGTTTTAAACCTTCCTTTAAAAGCTCCAATTCCGCCTCATCAAATGCTTGCTTCTTTGTTTCCATGGCGTATAGTACTTTAAACTATATCAAATTTATATAAAAAGCAACTAATAACACCATCTGGGCTCCCTTTCTTCAATGCCCAAACCTCATCCCGTTCAGAAATTATATAATCCTTTGGTATCCCGCGGGCAACATAACTTTCCCCTACCCCAAATAATTCACATATCTTTCCTCAAACGTTCCGTCACTGTAAAGATCAAGCAGCCCATAGCCGGGTGCTGTTTCACGCCGGTTTCCATCCCACCAGGCACCACTTACAGCACCGTTGCAGATGTAGGTAACATTATTATAAACCACTTTATCCCTTAGGTGGATGTGGCCGCTCAAACATAATTTAACATTGGGGTGCTGGTAAAACAGGCGGATTATTTTGGCCGTATCGGTATGCATATCGCCGCCAAGCATTACCCATTTATTAATAATATCATCCTCAATCATTAGCGTAGCGGTAAGGATAGGGATGTGCGACATGACCAACACCGGCATGGCAGGATCGGCAGTTTTCAATTCATTTTCCAGCCAGGCAAACTGTTCATCGCCCAGTTTACCAATGTACCACGTTCCGTCAATATCAAGATGTACACTATCCAGTAAAATAAACTTCCAGCCGCCTTTGATAAAGCTGTTGTAGGGCTTTGAAAGTTTTAGCTGATCCATTGCATACTGCTTGCCATAAATAGCCTGGTTTTTGTCGTTCTCGTTCCACCATATGTCGTGGTTACCAAGGCAATAATGCGTGGGGATGCTGCTTTCGGCTTTCAGAATACCATTCATCAGCTGCCATTGGTCGTTTATGGTGCCAATGTTTTCTTTGTTCATATCAAAAACAATGTCACCACCATTCAAGACCAGATCTGGCTTTGGGTTTTGCTGTTGCATATGATGCAGGCATTTAACAAACTTAGCCGGCGCGTCGAATTTATTTTTAAGGTGAATATCGGTCAGGTGTGCTACCCTGAGCACACTTTTTTTAGGATCAATGATGTTACCAAAACCCAGGGTTGGCGCTAATAGCAGGCCGCCAATATTTTTTAATGCTGATCTTCTTTGCATGAATAATGTAAACAGGTTAGATACGGGGCTTTTTGTGCGCCCCTTTTTCCGGCTTCATCTCTGATCGATTGCTATCCTTTTCATAATCTTTTTCATCCTTTTGATTCCTGCGGATGAGCCATACTACCAATGCAGCCAGTGCAAGTACTACGGCAATTACTAAGGGATAATTTATCGTTTCCATAACCGGTTTAATAAAACAGATGTAGGGAAAGGACTCGAACCTTTCATATGCTGCCGGCCAGCACCCTACGCAATGATCTCAATGACCGGTGCAAAGTTAAATGCACTTTTTGGGTATTAGTAGTACATGTGAATTATTTAACAAAATAGTAATATACCGGATGTCGCCTGCAGAAAAACACTAATTCAATACCTAAAGCATAACAACAATCCATCTATTCCTTTACACCGCAGCCTTAACTTTGCCAAATGGCGGTAATCAGCAAAAATGATGTTATTAAGGCTACGGGAACAAAAAGGCTTCCCGGTTTAGCTACTTTTTTAATGAAGCTGATGAAAATAGATGCTTTTAATAGTATGATGCAGCAGGCCGGCATGTTACAAGGTGTTGCCTTTACCCGTTTTGTGCTGGATTTTTTAGGCATCACTATTCAGATCGACGAAGAAGACCTGGCCAATATTCCGGCTTCTGGTGCTTTTATTGCGGTGGCCAACCACCCCTACGGCGCTGTTGAATCGCTCGCTTTGCTTAATTTACTGGTTTCATCAAGAGAGGATACTTTGTTTATGGGCAATTTTCTGCTAAAGCGGGTACCAAACCTGGCCGATTATATTATCGCCGTTAACCCGTTTGAAGCAATTAAAGATAGCTCCAGCATCAGCGGACTAAAAAACACGTTGTGCAAACTCAAAAACGGCACCCCGGTTGCAATTTTCCCCGCCGGTGAAGTTTCTGCCTTTGATTTTAAAACAAAACGGGTTACCGACAGGCAATGGCACCCTGTTGTTGGCAAACTTATTGCCAAAGCCGGTGTCCCGGTACTTCCCATTTATTTTCATGGCGATAATGGAATAGGTTTTAGTTTGCTCAGATACATACATCCGGCCTTGCAAACCGCTATGCTGCCTGCCGAGCTTTTTAATAAAAAAGGGATGGTATTACGTGTGCGTATTGGCAAGCCCATATTGCCCGGTGATTTTCAAACGCAACAAAAAGCTGATGAGCTGTTACCCATACTAAGGGCTAAAACATATGAGTTAAAAGAAGTTGCAGCTTAAATTAGCTGCAATAATTTATTAACCGTTGGCATTATAAATAAACCAAGCATTTAACGACAGGTAAATAACCAGCAAAACCTGGGCGCTTATAAAATCGAACTTTTTGGCTCTGGCTATTTTCTCTTGCTTTACAAGCCTCAGCGAATATGAGGTGCAAATGATTACGGTAAGTATAAAAAACAAAGTCATCCCGTGCAGGGTATCTACCAGGGTAAATGTGGTTGATTCAGGCAGTGTTGAATCAATGATGTACTTATTACCAATAACCGCAAACAATGCGCCTACACTTAGCCCAAAGCGCGAATCAATACTATCCGTATGGATATAAAAGCACATATAGGCAATAAGGAAGGCCACATACATACCCAGGAACATTTTCCAGAACAGGCCCATGGCGTCCCTCTTAATTTGTAGCCTAACTTTAAAATTGCTGTATTCGGTATGGGGTTTCTTCAGGCTTTCATCGCCAAATGCTGTTTCGTAGGCCTTAATGCCAGTGCTGATGTTAAGACTATCAATATTCCACCCTCTTAGTGTAAAACGCGGGTCGAAATGTTTGCCCAGCGTATCAGCAACAAACACCAACGATTGGGAATCGAACTGTGAGTTTTCGATAGAAAATCTTAGTTTTTGCCTGTCGAAGGGAAAGTTATTAATTGCCCAGGAATCCTTCATCACACATTGCAGTTTCATGAGCATATAAACTTTGTTACCACTGGAATCAATAGTTGAAAACGATTTGGTAACTGTTTTCGCCTGTGGCACTTCCAGGTTCTGCAAAAAATCAAATTTCCTGTTTTCGTATTTCAGCCACAGCCAAAGGTCAATGGTATATTCTTTATCCTTAAAATTAATATCGTGGATGCTGGTAATATAAACCCCGGTCTTTACGGTATCCGCAGTTGGCCCCTTCGCCATAACGCTGGTTGATGCAAAGCATATAAACAGGATAAATAGCAGGGAATATTTCAATGTGATATCTTGTTAGATTTAAAGCGGCCCATGCTAATATACCTAAATATGTATCAAGTATATTTTTATTACTCGTAATAATCTGGCTTTGGCGGATCAGGAATTTCCCTTAACCTGATAAAAGTTCCATTTTTATGATCTATTTTCATTTCAAACGTCGCTTCTGCGTTGGAGACGGCCAAACCGGCTAAACCGCCAAAAAGCATAGTCGCGGCAACTACATCACCTGTAGAGGCCGTTACCTTTGCTGTACCGGTAAACAAGAAATCGTCTTTTACCTTTTTTAAAGGATAATATTCGTGTTTGGAAGCAATATAGGGCTGCCCTTTATAAACTATTGCATAAATATTTTGAGCCTGTACTTTTTTAAGTTTTCCATTCTCATCTTTTGCTTTCACAGCATCCGGGTAAATCTGATACCCTTCAACAACTATTTGTTTATCGGGCGTTTGCTCCATAAATAATTTATAATTGGAGTATAGGCCATCTACGTAAGTTGCCGTATTATAAAGTTTTATCTTCCGTTTTTCAACGCTATCCATTTTTAACACCTCGCGGTAGGTGTAAAAGTTGCCCTCATGGGGTTGTTGCAAAAGATTGGCGGCAATAAAATTACCTATAGTTGCGCTTCCGGCCTTTAGCAACCCGTTGGTTACATCCATGGCTTTTACTAATACTACCGTATCTATTGCCGAAGTTAATTGATACTGACCAGCCTTTTTGGAGTAAAGTTGCGCATTGAAATAGCAATAACCCTTTTCGCTTACAGATCCTGTGACTTCGGCAAAACCCAATTGCCGTAATTGTAGCAACAGTTCTCCGTGCTTAGCTGTTGAATCGGTAAGGGAATTTAACAATATTGAAAACTGTTGAGCCAAAGGCTTTTTAGCAACCACAGTAGCCTTCCGGTTAAATAAACCCGTTTGCACAAACCCAATATTGGTGGTATCCGACCTGCAATCAAGGAGTTTAATACTATTGTATAAGCTGTTTTTAACTTTGACCTCAGGGGGACTAAGCTCAAATTCCTGCTTGTTTTGCGCGTACAGGTTTATGCAGCTTAGCAGGAGAAGAAATTGAACAAGTAAAATTTTATACATATGATGCTTATTATAATTAACTGCAAATAGGGTTAGTTACAATAACCAAAAATATCTTTTTTTAACCTCGAAAAATATTTTATTCAAACATAATCTACCGCTATGTTTATTTTACTTTCTTCACTCCTTCACTCGTCATTATCACCCGTTTAATGGTACCATCCTTATTATAATACAAGTAATCAATACACACCGATCGGTGAAAACTACCGGCATCGGGCACCAAAGCGCCGTTATGATAAATGAAATAATTTTTTCCTTTAAATTCAATAATGGCCTGGTGGTTGGTGTTGGAGTTACCGGCCAGCTCGTTAATTATCCCCTTATAAACCCAGGGGCCATTAATATTCCTGCTCATGGCATAGGCAATTTTCTCGGGAAACTCGTAGGCGTATGACAGGTAATACCAGCCATTGCGCTCGTGAATCCACGGCGCTTCGGTATAATGGGGCAGGGTGATGGTTTTTATCGGACCGTCCAGCTCGGTCATGTTGGCTTTTAGTTTGGCATAGTAGCAAACGCCATTGCCCCAAAACAGGTAAGCCTGCCCGTCTTTGTCAATTATAACCGATGGGTCAATATCATCCCAGGGGTGTTTGGCTGCCTTGGTCATATCGTTGGTAACTAAGGCCGTTCCACGCGCATCCTTAAACGGACCGGTTGGGCTATCACTTACCGCAACACCTATGGCTTTGCCGGGAATTGTACCATGCTCAACAGCAACATACCAGTAAAACTTGCCATTGCGCTCAATCACCTGCGATGCCCATGCATCAGCCTTTGCCCATGTAAAATCCTTTACATTTAGAGGTGATGGGTGCTCGGTCCAGGTTACCATATCTGATGATGTGAAGCAGGTCCAGCTGTGCATTACATAGCCATTTTGATTTGCGGGTGCTTCATCATGGCCCGTGTATAAATATACTTTCCCCTTGTACACCATTGCCGCCGGATCTGCCGTGAACTCGTGACGGATGATAGGGTTGCCAGTTGCATGAATGACGGTATCGCCGTTTATCTGAGCCTGAGCTGAAGTTAAGCAACTGAATGCAGTTATTAGTGTAAGGAGGTATGTTGATATTTTCATTGTAAGTATTATTAACTCATATAAATCACATCATTGCGAGGTACGAAGCAATCTCTTTGCTATAAAGAGCGGACTATGCAGACCGATTTGCTTGTGTAGAGATTGCTTCGTACCTCGCAATGACGCCGTTTCTATTTCCCAATCATCGGCCAACCATCAACCCAATTCAACTTCTTCAACTGCAGCTTCGAGATGCCCCTATCAGCGGCATCATAAGCATGGTAAATAATATAATCATCACCGTCGAAATTAGCTACGCCGTTATGACCTACGCCATACCAGTTGCTATCACCTTGCAATAAAATAGTGCCGCCGCCCTTATTCATCTCGAGGCCGGTTTTATCAAGATATGGTCCTTTTAAGGTTTTTGATCTGCCGATGATCATTTTATAAGTGCTCTTTGGCCCTTTGCAGCAATAATCTATAGAAGCAAACAGGTAAAAGTATTTACCGTGCCTGTAAATGAACGGTGCTTCAATAGCATTGCCACCTGCATC
Organism: Mucilaginibacter sp. P1_A3; assembly: GCF_056406855.1. Classification (NCBI taxonomy): domain Bacteria; kingdom Pseudomonadati; phylum Bacteroidota; class Sphingobacteriia; order Sphingobacteriales; family Sphingobacteriaceae; genus Mucilaginibacter; species Mucilaginibacter sp. P1_A3. The sequence goes on along the minus strand of NZ_JBFTZJ010000003.1, from coordinate 48,777 downwards.
AACAGGGTTCCCATCAACCGCTGGTAGTTTTTCTACGGCATCTTTTCTGCGCGAAGCGATGGTGGGCAGATTGCCTATATCTTCAGCAACGCTTAGCCTGTCCTTATTAAGTTTAACCAATTTCAGGCCATCCCAAAATGAGCCGAATATTAAATATGGTGTACCATCTTTATCCGTAACCAAATTAGGATCAATAGCGTTCCAATTGGTTTTGCCGGGGATGGACTGGATCACCTTACCATGATCTACCCACTTATAGGCCGCATCATTGGTATGCAGCGTAGTATTGGTAGCCACCCCAATTGCCGAGGTATTTTTCCCAAATGCCGATACCGAATAATACAGGTAATACACGCCATCGTGATACGAAATATCCGGTGCCCAGATATGGCCTTTAAAGCCGGGGATAGCATCAACCGCCCATTGCGGGGCAGTGGCAAAAACAGGCTGCTCCGGCTTCCAATGTACCTTATCTACCGACGACCACATAGCGATGCCCATGCCTGTACAAAAAATGTAATAAGTACTATCCTGCTTAATGATCACCGGATCATGCACCGAAATATCGGTGCGCAATTCCTGGGCATTGGCTGTGATGTTAGCAAGCAGCAGGAATATGGCTATGGTTAGTTTTTTCAAAATGTATGGCTTAAAAACTATGTCATTGCGAGCGTAGCGCGGCAACCGCGAACTATGCAGAGCCTCCCTGTAAAGCTCGCGATTGCTTCGTACCTCGCAATGACGGGGAGGGGGAAGAAAGATGATTGTCTAACCCTTATTTATTCTTCAACCTTATAACCTTAAACGCGTACGGCTCCACATTGATGTTTAACGCTTTTCCGTTAACCGCAAGGGTACTTTGCACAGGGCTTACCGCTATTGGGTTTTCGATCGAGTTTTCGGCGCTGCCTTTATCGCTGCTTAACGTAGTTACATTGGCCTGTTTTTGATAGCTGCCTCCGTTAAGTTTAAAGCTTACGTTTTGCGCGGTAACCCCGGTGTTTACAAATTTGATGATCAATTCGTTGGTGTTTTTATCCAAACTGGCGGTTGCATAGCAGCCATCCTGCCCGGCAACAACATCGTTGTTAAGGGTAAGCGGTACTACATCTGTGCCTTTGTTTAATGAAAATAGTTGCTGTACGTAATAATTCGGCGTGGCATAGCTTTTCAAGTTATCAAACCAGATTAGGTTTGGTGTCCATTGCCAGCCATCTACGTGGGCAAATAGCGGGGCGTATGATGCCATGTTTACTACATCGGCATTGCGCTCTAAACCGGTCATGAAAGCGGCTTCGGCAAGGGCGCATTCCCAGTTATTCTTGTTATCCACACTAACGGTATGTACGCTCTGTGCTGCATATTCGCCAGCAAATATTTTAGGGCCTTTACGGTCGTAGTTATCATAACGCCTGGCATTGTCCCTAAACCATTTTGGTGGCGCATAATAATGCTCATCCAAAATATCGGCACCTAAACCACGGAAGGTTTTGTTCAGCATATCAAACTCTTTTCCATCAGGTGATGGACCTAAAGCCGATACAATTTTCACATCAGGGTATTTACTTTTGATGGCTTTGGTGAAAACTTTCCAGCGTTCTACATATTGCGGCCCCCATTGCTCGTTACCAACACCTATCATCTTCAGGTTAAATGGTGCCGGGTGACCTAAATCCGTACGCAGCTTGCCCCATTTGGTGCTGGCATCGCCATTGGCAAATTCAATCAGGTCGAGCGCATCATTCAGGTAAGGCTCCAGCTGATCCATCGGCACCAATTCGGCGGTGTTGAACTCACAGGCCATACCACAATTCAAGATCGGCAGCGGCGAAGCGCCAATATCTTCGGCAGTCATGAAATACTCCATAAAGCCAAGTCCGAAGGTTTGGTAATAATCGGGTGTAGAGCGGTTTGCAAATTCGGTATTCCAGCGATTTATAATGTTGGTACGTTTGTCAACATCGCCAATAGTTTTTTTCCATTGATAACGGTTGTTCAGTTCGCGGCCCTCCACAATACATCCGCCGGGAAAACGCAGGAAACCGGGTTTCATGTCGGCTAACTTTTGCACCAGGTCGGCACGTAAGCCTGCTGGTCTATCTTTCCAGGTGTGCTGCGGAAACAGGGAGATCATATCCATATCGATAGTACCTTTTCCACTTAGCCAAACATATAGCTTAGCTTTTTTAACTGTTGCCGATGATTTAAATTTTACGCTATACCTGTTCCATTCTTTGTCTGTTGGGGTAAGTTCGGCAGTACCAACAATGGCGTCATTATCACCATGCAGTTCCACATTCAGCTTTACGTTGGTATCGCCATCCTGTTTTGCCATTACAGAGAAGCTGTACTCCTCGCCCTCTTTGATCCCCATTCCGCGGAAACCTTCATTGGCCAGACCAAAAAAGCCTGCATCTGATGATACATAGGCTTTTATAAAATGCGGATTCTCCGGCCTTTCTGCAGAACGGTTGATGACCTCTATACGGCCATCGCCGCCATCTTTTTTCTGTTGGGTCCATGCAGCTAAAGGCATATTGAACTCAAACGAACGGTTTTTTACCAATTCGGCATATACACCACCATCGGCAGCCATATTAATATCCTCGAAAAAGATACCATACATGGTTGACTTTATAGGTGTTTTAATTTTATCGGCCTGGATGGCATAAACCTTAGGCGTTTGCGCATGTGCCGATAAGAGCATACCGGCACTGCAAAAAGTTAAAAAAGCTTTCCTGATCATTTTTGGTTTTGTTGGTACGCTAAAACTACAAAAAAAATATTATTAAGTGTTATTTCAACAATCATTATTTTTTTAGTATTATAAGATTGACATTTCGAAACGAGGTACGAGTGAGAAATCTTATACATCCTGCAATTCAATATGCATTGTTCAATTGCCTGTCGCCTAAGATTTCTCTTTCGCGGCTCTCTAACACTCCCTTTCGCTCTATCGAAATGACAATTTTCTTCTATTAAAAAGATGTGTTCACATAGCATCCCCTCTCGAGAGGGGATTTGCACAAGGCCTCGCCTTTTACCCTACGTCCTTATTTTACCTTACTTCTTCTTTCCCCATATAGCCGTGCCGGTATTATCCAGGCCGGTAAATATTAATGTTGATGTTATTTTGTTTTCCCAATCGCGTTCGCGTTCAACCTTTAATTTATAGGTATCACCGCTGCTGTATTTAAGGGTAATATATGGCGATGCAAAGGTCCAGGTATCGGCGGCGCTACCATTAATGGTACCCGCGGCATCCAGTTTAAACTGGGTCGAAACCTGGAAATCCGGGTTGGTTTGCTCGGTACCGTAACCCACAACCACATGGTAACCTAACGTTATTTTTTCATAGGTACCTGCAATATCGGCACTGGCTATAGCCGTTTGCGCAACATTGGCATAACGTTCCGGCGATACTACTGGCCAGCCATCAGGTGTCCAGGAGATTTTGCGTACATGCAGGTCCATAAAGTAAGAGTTGATTCCCGGCCGGCCCTGGTGAGCCATAAAATACTGACCGCTGCCATCATCAAACACGGCACAATGCGCAGTACCCTGCCAGCCGCTTTGGTTACTAAACTGGTAAGGAGCCAAAATCATAGGCCCATGATCTTCGCTGGTATTAATATCATGCCCATTATAATCATAAAACGGACCAGTTGGGCTATCGCCCCGGCCTACCCTTACATTGTATTTGGTTTGCAGCCAATCGTAACTGATAAATAGGAAATATTTTTTCAGGTCGGCATTATAGATTACTTCCGCGCCTTCAATATTGCCATTGTATTTGCCGCCTGTAAAACCTCGGTTGGCAATGCGTTTACCTTTATCGCCCGGTGATGCCGCCAACCCGGTTGATGCATCCAGCTTTAATATATAGATGCCATCCCATGCCGAACCATAGTACATGTACTGTTCGCCACTGCTGGTGGTAACTACTGTGGGGTCAATAGCGTTGGTTTGTATGGTAGCATCATTTGCTGATGTTACTACCAAACCTTTTTCTGTCCAGGGACCATCTGGTGATGTCGCGGTTGCCATGCCAATCACGCTTAAGCGTGCAACTGCCGATGACAATGAGTAATAAAGACGATATTCTGTCCCTACCTTCATTACATAAGGTGCCCATAAGGCATTAAAAGGTGTGCCGCCTTTGCCGGTAATATATTGCGAACCCAATGCCGGCAATGATGAAAATACCCAGCCTACATACTCCCACTTCACCAGATCTTTTGACCGGCGGATCTGCAGACCCGAGCGTACATCTATCCCAAAACCAACATCGGTACTGTAGCAATAATAATAATCGCCAAATTTTTTGATCGATGGATCGTGCACATTGTATACCGTCCATTTAGGATAATAGATAAAGGCAGATATATCGGCATACGTATCGGTTATAGAACCAACATCAAATGAGGCCGGCGGTGTTACCGGGGTAGTTGTAGTATCTGTTTTAACAGGCGTTGGTGTTTCCTTTTTTGAGCAGGAAAACATTGTAGTTACCAATGCGGTTGCTATGTATAAAACCCTTGCTTTCTTCATCTCGCTTTCTTAACCTTTTGTTTTAATTCCCTCCCAACGGGAGGGGTGAGTGGGGTAGCGTGCGATGGCAGGGAGGGGCTTATACGAGCGATGACCCGCTTGATTAAACCCCCTACCTCCCCCTTCCTCAAGGAAGGAATCGCACTATCCCGTTACTTTTCGCTATTACTTAATAACCCGTATTTTGTACCAAACCTGTATTGGTTTGCACTTCGGTAAGTGGTATTGGTAAATACTCTTTTCCAGGTGTATAAGTATTAAATTCCGGATCTCTTGTTTTTAGCCAGGCCAGTTTGGTGGCATCCTGCAACCAGCCCCAGCGACGGATATCATCAAAACGGTGTCCCTCCAAAGAAAACTCCAGAAAACGCTCATGACCAATCTGATCGCGCATTTGCGCCTGGGTAAGGTTTGGTTTTACAGTTGCCAGGTTTGGTAAACCTGCACGACCGCGCACCTGTTGTATAAACGGATAAGCATCTGATGTTTGGCCCAATTCATTTAAACACTCGGCATACATGAGTAATACATCGGCGTAGCGCATCAGCCTTTCATTAATACCCGATCTCCAGTCGTACTCATCATTCTGTCCGCTATCACCATTTTCATATTTGTGGCAAAACAGGGCGTTTAATGATGAACTGCCTGCATATCTTGCTGCAAAGGATTGGTTATACAGCCTTTCGCCTGGTTTGTTGTAATACATGGTTACATCCAAACGCGGGTCAACAGCGCCCGTAGTTGTTTTTTCTTCTAAGTATTCATTGTATAATACAGGTGTTGGCTGCACATCGGTAAAGCCGAAGCTTGCCGCGCCAAAAGTAATGGCCCTGGAAGATGTACGTCCCCATCCTGATGATGGATCGCCACCCCAGCCCAGGTCAGTACCTCCGGCATCCCTCGAAAACTGCACTTCGAATATTGATTCGGCGTTGTTTTCGTTGTTAGCAAAAAAGTTGTCATAATAATTAGGCACCAAACTGTAAACACCCAAATCAATAACCGATTTAAATTCGGCAGCAGCTTCTGCATATTTTTTTGTGAACAGGTAAGTTTTACCCAGGAAAGCAGCGGCGGCTCCTTTTGTAGCACGGCCAACCTGGTTATCAGCGGTGGTTAAAGCGGCGTAACTTGCAGGCAGCAGATCTTTGGCAGCTTTAAAATCACTGATCACCTGCGCCCAAACTACATCCTGTGTTTGTTGTTTTTGAAAATAATCTGTGCTTGATCCGGCAGGCACCAAAGGCATTGGCACGTTTTTATAAAAATCGGCCAAATGGAAATAATATAGGCCACGCAGGAAATAAGCCTGGCCCAATACCCTTTTCTTCAAATCGGCGTCCATATTAATAGCCGGCACATATTTTAGCACCTCATTAGCACGCAAAATGCCCTGGTAATAAGCTGTCCATGAAAACAGTACACCATCACCGGTGCTTTGCATGTTAAACTTACCCATGTTGTAGATCTGATCCCATGGGCTATAGCTTGTAGCATCATCGCCCCTGGTGTTTTCCACTATCGGCGAAAAGCGCATGTATGAGCCATCAATAATTAAACTTCCGTAAGCGGCATTAATCCCTTTAACCGCGTCACTGGCATTTTGCCAAAAGGTTTGGGTGGTTTGCGCGTTTGGGTTTATGGTATCCAGATCTCCTTTTTTACAACCCGTGATAAAAGCCGATAGTGCCAACACTGCAACTACAGTTTTCATATATATATTTTTCATTATACTTAATGTTTAATGTGAATCAATAATTATAGCCCTACCTGTAAACCAACTAATAATGTACGCGGGTTGGGGAATGAACCATAGTCGAAACCGCGGTTAATAGTACCATCGTTAATAAAATCTGGGTCGAAACCTTTGTACTTAGTTATGGTGTACAGATTTTGACCTGACAGATAGATCCTGAAACTCCTGAACACATGTGTACGGTTTAATAGCGATGCTGGCAGCGTATAACCTAACTGCGCGGTTTGCAGGCGTGCGTATGAACCACTTTGTATAAACCTGTCCGAGTTGCGGTTATTGGCATTAGGATCACCAATTACCGGCCTTGGCACATTGGTGTTGGTGTTTGCAGGTGTCCAAAAGTTAAGCTCATCGGTACTGGCATTAGTATATTGCCCGGTCATTAATGACTGGTAAACACCATTGGCTATTTTACTGCCGTAGTTACCCTGTATAAATACCGATGCATCAATGTTTTTATAGTTGGCGCTTAAGTTAAAACCATAGTACAATTTTGGAATGGCCGAGCCTAAGTAAACACGGTCGGCATCGTTAATGATATGATCGCCGTTGGTATCAACAAATTTAATATCGCCCGGTACGGCACCAGTTTGGGTGGCATGCGCGGCTACATCGGCAGCATCTTTAAAAATTCCTTCGGTTTTAAACGCGTAGAGCTGACCAACCTGGCCACCAACCTCGGTTTTGCTGTAAGCACCATAAATTGGGTTACCGCCATTACCTAATGATAATACCTTATTTTTAACCGTCGACGCGTTTGCGCTGATGGTGTAATTAAACGGTCCGGTATCCCTGCTGCGGTACGTTACTGTAAACTCGATACCCTTATTGGTGAACGATGCAGCGTTAACCAGCGGTGTATTAATTGCACCAACCGAAATAGGAATTGGAACTGGTAAAAGGATGCCTATAATTTTATTGACATAATACTCTGATGAAAATGCTAACTGATCATGGAATAAGCTCAGATCTAACCCTATGTTGGTAGTGCGTTTTTGCTCCCATTTGTTGGTTTGGTCAAACACCTGTGTTTGGGTTGCACCCGATGCCAGGGTATTACCAAACACATAACTCGCGTTTGCATTAACCACGGACTGGTAAGGATAAAACGGAAGCGCGTTCACGTTACCCAAAGTACCATAGCCCGCTTTTATTTTTAACTGGGAAACGGCATCCGGCAGGTGCAGGAATTTTTCTTTAGCAATGTTCCAGCCCACAGATACACCGGCAAAATTACCAAAGCGGTTATAGGATGGCAGCTGCGATGTACCATCGCGCCTGTAATTGGCGGTTAACAGGTAACGATCATCATAATTATAGTTTACACGGCCAAATATGGGCGAATAAAATTTGCGCAGGTTACTATCGCTAAATACTGTTTTATCGGCCGTATTGCTCACGTTATTAAATGCAAACAGGTAAGGCTGCGGCAGGTTATACGCTACACCGGTAAGGTTATCATTCTTATCTTTTTGGTAAGCAGTACCTGCAAGCAACTCAATATTATGCTTGTGGATGCTTAGTTTATAGCTTAATGTATTTTCAATAAGCGCTGTATAGTAATTACCCCGGGCATCGCTGTAATAAGCTGTTGTATTTGGGTAAAACCAGCCCAGGTCATAAATAGGATCAAAATAAGTGTTTTTAAAATCGTTACGGTCATAGCTTCCGCTTAAACGGTATTTCAGATTTTTAACAATTTCAACTTCCATCCAGGCAGATGCCAGCATACGGTTACGCTGGCCGGTGCTGTTTAACAAATTATTTACACCGATAATGTTTAACGAGATGGCTCTTTGGGTATTTTGATCAACACCACCGTAACCACCAACGCGGTTAGGGTCAAGAATAGGCATAGTTGGGATGGCTGTAACCAAATCAACAATCTGGTTACCGGTACCATGCAAGTGCGGGTAGGCCAGGTTATTATAATCACCTTCGGTGTAGGCAAACTTGGTACCAAAAGATACAATGCCTTTTTTACCCTGTATATTACCGCTCAGGTTGTAACGGGTATAAGCCGGCCCCGAAACAGTAGTACCCGTTTGGTTAAAATAATCAAAAGCGACATTATAGTTCATGGTTTCATTACCGCCGGATAGGCCCAGGTCATGACTTTGGGTATAGCCGGTTCTGAAACCGGATTTTTGCCAGTCGGTATTTACATTACTAATGAATTTACTTGAGGTTGGATCATTGCCCGGCGCCAGGGATAAGCCGGCATTGGTTTCGGCAGCATCGGCAATTTTCTGGTAGCCTACCCTATCAGTAACCGATAGCGTTTTAGGATTTTTTTGAAAGCCGAAATAACCATTATAGTTAATTTTCATCGGGCCGTTTTTCCCTTTTTTGGTGGTGATAATGATCACTCCGTTGGCACCGCGAAAACCATAGATTGCCCCTGCTGATGCATCCTTTATAACCTGCAGACTTTCAATATCGCCGGGAGGAAAATCAAAGGGTTCCATAGTTGGCACGCCATCAATAATATAAAGCGGGTTGTTATTAATTAATGAGCTTACCCCGCGGATGCGAATAGATACGCCTTCGCCGGGTACACCTGATCCATTTACCTGTACACCGGCTACCTGGCCTTGCAATGCCCTGGCAATATCCGGTGTGCTACGTTTAGTGGCATCTTTAACGTTTACAACGGTAACAGAGCCGGTAAGATTTTCTTTCTTCTGCGTACCGTAACCAACAACGATAACCTCGTTTAATGAATTTGACGCGGCCTTAAGCTGCACATTAAGTACCGAATTGCCATTTAACGGCACCTCCTGGGTTGCGTAGCCCACAAACGAAAACACAAGCACCACATTACTGGCCCTGGCATCCGGGACGTTTAAAACATATTTACCCTGAACATCGGTTTGGGCGCCCGCGGCAGCTCCTTTTACTTTGATGCTTACTCCAGGCAATGGCAGGTCGCTTTCGTCTGTTACCCTTCCAGTAATGGTAAGCACGGAAACGATACCGCCTTTTTCTGAAAGTATTACCAGGTTATTGTCGCTTAACTTGTATACCAGGTTGGTTTTGGCAAGCAAGGCAGTCATAGTTTCATCAAGCGATGCGTTAGTAACATTCAGGCTTGCAGGCAAAACATTTTTAGCCAGTATATCATCATTGTACAAAAAGCGGTAGTCAGATTTTTTTTCAATTTCTTTAAATGCCTTTTTCAAGGTTACATTCTGGAAATTGACGTTTATTATACTCTGGCCATATCCTTTTGCAAAAGCCTGTAGCGATGACATGATCACCAGGGCAAGGATAAATTTAAACATAAAAAAGATTTTCAAAAATTGGTTTAACCGCACTTGGTTAATGCGGGGTACATTTTTTTTCATAATTTAGCATTAAGGTTGTTTAACTATTTGGTTTTCAAAAGGGCTGGTAGTTAACTTTTACCACATACACGGGGGGATGCGTCAACATTTCCCCGTTTTTTGGTTTTAGTTTAGATACTTATATAAGCATAGGCTATTTAATTAATTAGTTAAATAATTGATTATCAATAAATTAAAATTTGATTATTGTCGGTTTTATAATGGAAATATGTGGCGGACTGCAGGGCTCTTAAGGCTTTACCAATAGATTCATTTTGAAACTTACCGGTAAATCTTAACTTTTTAAACTCCTCATCTTTAAAGCTGATGGTCACATTATAGCGGCGTTCCAGCTTTTTGGAAAGGCTTTCAAAATCTTCGGCGTCAAAAGCAAGTTTATTCTCAATCCACAATGCCTCTGATGGCAAAGTATCCTTTTTAGCCAGGTGAATCCTGCTTAAGGCCATTAAAGGGATTTCTTCTGTTATCCCGCTTTTAGATGGAATAGCCGCTTTACCGTTAACAAATAGTTGCTCGTTATTAATTGTAACCTTATCAGCTGCTTTTAAAATGATCTTCTTTTCGGGATTTTTTAAAACAGTTAGTTCAATGCGTCCCCTTAACAATGAAGTTTCTGATGTTTTATCGGTGGCGTATGCTCTTACATTAAATTTGGTACCCAATACCTTAATGCTGATGGTTGACGTAGTAACTATAAAAGGATGGTCGGGGTCTTTTTCAACATCAAACAAAGCCTCGCCTACAAGGTACACTGCTCTTTGTTCGGCGCCATAATTTGCTCCATAAACTATTTTACTGCCAGAGTTTAGCCACACCTTGCTACCATCTGGTAATTGAATTTTGCTAATGCCGTTTTGCGGCGCCATAATCTGGTTGGTTTTGTGGTTATCTATAACATTCTTTTTATTGAACATTATAAAAACCAGCGCAAAACAGGCAGCTACAACAAATGAAATAATTTTAAGGAATTTTATAATGCCCGATTTTGGCTTAAGCTGTTCAGTACTTTCTGATTGTGAAACTTCTTCCGATTCTACCTTATTGGCATTATCAAGTTTAGTTTCAAAGGCCAGCCATTTAGCATCTAACTTTTCCGCTGCTGTTTCCTGGTGCTCTCTTTTCCAGATCTCTTCCAATTGAGCAAGCGGATACTGGTCTGCAACTCCTTGCTGTAGCAGTTCTTCAAGTTCAAGCAATTCTTCGGCGGTAGCCTCACCACTTAACTTTTTACCAATAAGTATCCAAATATTATTAATCATTATTTACGGCTCTAATCATAAAGACTGTAACTAATGAAAACACCCTGGTGAAAAATGAAAATTATTTTAAAAAGGATAAAACGACATATCCCTGGTAGGAATCGCGTTAATATTTTATGTAGAAAGGTAGCTCCTATGGAGCAAAGGAAACATCGGTATTATTTGTGCTACAAATAGGTAGCCGCTACGCGGCATAGCACATTTACAATATGAAGATATGCCGCGTAGCGGCTACATGTTTGTAGCAAGGAATGTATCCACCCGCTGTTCGAAATCGGAGACTTCGAACAGCGGGTGGGGGTAATCGGGTATTAGATGCAATATCCAGACCTTAGGCTGGTGTGGTGAAAACACCGACCAGAGGCTAAATGGCACATCCTGCCTTAGGAATCTCGTTTAAATATTTTGTGTAGAAAGAAAGGTAGCTCCTATGGAGCAGAAGAATCATTTGAATTATTTGTGCTACAAACAGGTAGCCGCTACGCGGCATGCCTTCATATTGTAAATGTGCATGCCGCGTAGCGGCTACCTGTTTGTAGCAAGCAATGTGTTCCCCCGCACAATGCCGCATAGCGGCTACCCATTCTCACAATTCAGCCCTTGCTGGTGTTCTACCAGGCCCAGGGCAGTAGAAAGGAAAATGATATTAGGGAAACAGTAAAGCTTTTTTACATACAGAAATTTGTTGATGACGAGGCCAGGGGTGTTCGGAATATTTTTAAGGGTCAACAACTCCCTTCCAATGGACGGGGGTGCGGCTGAAACGCGCGCAAGGGCAGCAAGGAGTAGTTTAGCCGACATGTAATCCGCAATGGTGCTTGAACGCCTGATTTAACCCCTACCTCCTCCTTCCCCGAGGAAGGAATCGCCCATTGCCTGCCTTTTTATGTCTTCCAAACATCACGGTGCAAACTAACAACCAGAACAGATTGCACAGTCCTTACGGTTATTTGAAGATTTTTTCTACTTCAAATACTTTACTTTTTTGAGAAGCGGCAATGCCGCTTGCTACCTGTTTCAGCGCATTACCCATATGATATTCAACAGTTTTTATGGAAAGATTTAAAAGCTCGGCAACTTCCCGGTATTTTAAGCCGTCCTCTTTTACCAACTTAAAAACCACTTTGCATTGGTCAGATAACTTGTTCAGCGAATTATTAATAACTTTAGTAACATCCCCGCAAATCAGCTTGTCTTCGCCGGTTGCCGCCGAATCAATGATCTCTATTTTCACATCATCAATATTTACCTGGTTCAACCGGGCTTTGGAGATGTGGGTTAATGATTTGTTTTTAACCGAAACGTAGCAATAATTACTCAAGTTATTAATTTCTGTGAGCCCCTGGCGCTGCATCCAAAGGTTCAAAAATACATCATCAATGATCTCCTCAGCCGCTTCATCATTTTTTACAAACGATTTGGCAAACCAAAATAATTTAGAGTAATAAAACAGGTATAACTTTTTGAAAGATGCCCGGTTATTATACAAAGCAATATCATTAAGCAGATATTTTATTTCGGTCTCCGTCATCTCAATCAGATTATATAATCAAATATTGAACTACAATTATTTATAAAAGATTACTTAACCGCAAATTTGTATGTGGTTGCTGTATGATAGGTTTGCCCCGGCTTTAATACAGTTGATGCAAAAGCAGGCTGATTTGGCGCATCTGGAAAATGCTGGGTCTCTACACAAAATGCTGACCGGTACGCGTAAGCCTTACCACCTTTACCATCATTGGTTTTTCCGGTTAAAAAATTACCGGTATAAAACTGCAAACCAGGTTCGTCAGTATAAATATCCATCACGATACCAGTTTCGGGGCTGCTGATGGTAGCTACAGATTGTGTGGCATCATGCTTGTTCAACGCGAAATTATGATCATAACCTTTACCATTATTCAATTGGTCGTCTTTGTCATTAATATTGGTGCCGATGGCTTTTGCAGTAGTAAAATCAAAAGGAGTATTTTTTACTGCCTGCAATTTCCCTGTTGGTATCAGCGTAACATCAACCGGGGTAATATTATCCGCATCAATTTTTGCAATATCATTGAGGATGGTACTGCTGCCCGCGCCGTTCAGGTTAAAGTAAGCGTGGTTGGTTAAGTTTACAATAGTTGTTTTATCAGTAGTTGCGGTATACTCAATTTTAACGGCGTTATCATCGGTAAGGGTATATGCTACTTTAACGGTTAACGTTCCGGGATAACCACCTTCGCCATCTTTAGATACATAGGTAAGGTTAAGTGTTTTGTCATCAACCTGTGTGGCATCAAACACCTGTGCATAAAAACCTTTAAACCCGCCATGCAGGGTATTAACGCCATCATTAATATCCAATTGATATGGTTTGCCTTCAAGTGTGAATTTTCCTTTGCCTATGCGATTACCATACCGACCTATGATTGCGCCAAAATAGGGCTCTTTTGGCTTTTGGTAAGTTTTTAAACTATCGTAACCCAAAACTACATCTGTCAGTGTACCTTTTTTATCCGGAACCATCAGGCTTACGATGCGGCCACCGTAATTGGTAATGGCAACGCTGGCGCCCTTGCTATTTTTCAAGGTATATAGTTTAACGGCTTTACCATTTACTTCGCCTTCAAAATTTTTTGCATCGGGTATTGCGGCTTTTACCACCGATGTGGAATCGGTGTTGGCAGTCTTCGTCTCCGCCGGCCCATTACAGCCCATAAACAATGACAGCGCGAGGCCGTATAATAAAAAGTGCTTTTTTTCGTGCATTTTCATAATTCTTTGATAGTTTATCGCTCATCATCGCCTTTTATTGAAGCTTATTGAACGGTATTACTGGTTATAATTGGTGTTTGGTTTTTTAATCGGGGCATATTGATCGCCCTAATTAAAATCTAAGGTAGAATAAAATTATTTTAATTGTGATAAAAACAATTAAAATAATTTTCATTTTATTTGTGTACTCAATACACAAATAAACCTGTACAGATGCATTTTTAAGCCCTTTCCTGAATAAACAATGGCTTGGAATTGATTTTTCTGTATCTAAAAAATTACATTTACCACCCTCATAAACCAAATCACATGCAGAAATATTCCAAACAAACACGACTTTTACTGGCAGTTGACTGCATTATCTTCGGGTTTGACGGCGATACCTTAAAGATTCTGCTTATTAAAAGGAGTTTCGAGCCACAGAAAGATAACTGGAGTTTGATGGGCGGATTTGTACAGCCTAAAGAAAGTTTAGACCAGGCGGCCAACCGCATTTTAAAACAACTAACCGAGCTTGAGGGGGTTTATCTGGAGCAATTACACGCGTTTGGCAGTACAAAACGCGATCCTATAGAGCGCACAGTGTCTGTTACTTACTTTGCCCTAATTGATATTAATAAGTATCAAACTCAATTAAGCAAGGACTATCATGCAGAATGGTTCCCGCTAAAACGTGTACCGAAGCTCATTTTCGATCAACAGGAAATGGTGGAGGCTGCAAAAAAACGCATCAGGTACAAGGCCGCCATGCATCCTATTTTATTTGAACTTTTACCTGGCAAGTTCACACTTCCGCAATTGCAGACCCTCTACGAAAGCGTTTTTAATACGCCAATTGACAAACGAAATTTTAGCAAGCGGGTTTTAGCCACTGGATTACTCATCAAACAAAATGATAAAGACAAAGCAGGATCCAAGCGCGGTGCCTATTACTATCAGCTCAACATGCAAAACTATTATGCTAAATTTCAGGCATTTATGAATTTCATCCCTAATCCTGATTCCCTTTTACATTAAATTTTCACCAACAGATTTTATAGTTTTTTAAATGTTTTTTTAGAAAAATTTTTTATTGTAAAAAAATAAGTGTTACTTCAACACGAATTATTAAACCAATATGAGTAAAGACCAATTTGTGATTGGAGTGGACTATGGGTCCGACTCTGTTCGTTCCGTATTAATCAATGCGCAAAACGGCGAAGAAATAGCCTCATCCGTATTCAATTATCCCCGTTGGCAGCAAGGATTATTTTGCAATGCCCCCGAGAATCAGTTCAGGCAGCACCCCCTTGATTATATAGAAGGATTAGAAACTACTATTAAAGATTGCCTGCAAAAGGCTGGTGGTGCTGATGCCGCCAAAGCCGTAAAAGGCTTATCTATAGATACCACCGGATCAACCCCTATCGCGGTTGATAAAACGGGCACACCGTTGGCATTAACCGCCGGTTTTGAACAAAACCCCAATGCCATGTTCATTTTATGGAAAGACCATACTTCGGTATTGGAAGCTGCCCAGATTAATGAACATGCCACTAAATTTGATATCAATTATTTAAAATATGTAGGCGGCATCTACTCATCCGAGTGGTTTTGGGCTAAGCTGTTACACATTATAAGGGTTGATGAACAGGTACGTGCCTCATTACACTCATGGGTTGAGCATTGCGATTGGATCCCTTTCTTGCTAACCGGTGGCACTGATGTTAAAGAGATTAAACGCGGTCGTTGTTCTGCCGGACACAAGGCCTTGTGGGCCGAAGAATTTGGTGGGTTACCACCCGATGAATTCTTTTCTTCACTTGATCCTTTATTGAAGGGCATTACCGCTAAACTATTTACAGATACCTATACCGCCGATGAAGCCGCCGGAACTTTAAGCGCCGAATGGGCCGAAAGATTGGGCTTATCTACCGATGTAATTGTAGGTACCGGCGCTTTTGATGCGCACATGGGCGCGGTTGGTGGCCAAATTGAGCCTTACCACTTAAGTAAAGTAATGGGGACTTCAACCTGCGATATATTGGTAGCTCCATCTGCCGAGATAGATGGCAAACTGGTGCGCGGCATTTGCGGGCAGGTGAACGGCTCCGTTATTCCGGGTATGACAGGTTTAGAAGCCGGTCAATCTGCCTTTGGCGATACTTATGCCTGGTTTAAAAATGTGCTTTTATGGCCTTTAAATAACCTGTTATCACAATCAACAGTAATAGATGCAGCTACGGCCGAAGCACTAAAGGCCGAAATGGCCGAGCTGATTATACCTGAATTAAGCAAGCAGGCAGCCCTTTTACCTTTAGATTTTGACAATGAATTATCAATAGATTGGTTTAATGGCCGCCGTACACCGGATGCCAACCAGGAACTAAAAGGCGCAATAACAGGCTTAGGTTTGGGCAGCGATGCGCCACGCGTTTTCCGTTCACTGGCCGAGGCTACCTGTTTTGGTGCTAAAAGCATTGTTGAGCGCTTCATTAGCGAAGGCATCCCGGTTAAAGGGATTATCGGGATTGGTGGTGTCGCCAAAAAATCACCTTTTGTGATGCAGATGATGGCCGATGTATTGGGCATGCCTATCCGCATTCACCAGTTTAAACATACCTGCGCTTTGGGTGCAGCCATGTTTGCAGCTGTTGTTGCAGGAATTTATCCAACGGTTGAAGATGCCATGCAAGCCATGGGTCGCGGCTTTGATGTGGAGTATTATCCTAACAAGCATCTGGAAGCTGCTTACCTGGCACGTTACAATAAATATAAAACCCTGGGTAGTTTTATTGCACGCCAAATTGCAGATAAATCAACCCAAAGCTTAGCAGATAATTCAGTTTTAGCATGAGCAAGTATCAACATATAAAACAAGCTGCTTATGACGCTAATATGCAGCTGCCCAAACTCGGCCTGGTGTTGTTCACCTTCGGTAACGTAAGCGCTGCCGACAGGGCTTTGGAGGTTTTCGCTATAAAACCAAGCGGGGTACCTTATGAAGATTTATCACCCGAAAAAATGGTGATCGTTAACTTTGATGGGGTTATCATTGAGGGCGACCTTCGCCCCTCATCAGATACCCAAACCCATGCCGTGTTATATAAACACTGGCCAAACATTGGGGGTATTGTGCATACCCATTCAACCTATGGCACTGCCTGGGCGCAATCACAACGCTGTATCCCGATCTTCGGTACTACACACGCAGATCACCTGACGGCTGATATCCCTTGCGCCCCGCCTATGAGCGATGAAATGATTGAAGGTGATTACGAATACCAAACCGGTTTCCAGATCATGGATCATTTTACGGCCGAAGGGTTGGATTACAACGAGGTAGAAATGGTTTTAGTTGGTAATCACGCTCCTTTTACCTGGGGCAAAACCGCGCACAAAGCGGTTTATAACAGCGCCGTGTTAGAGGCTGTGGCCCAAATGGCCTATTTAACCGAGCAAATTAACAACCAGGCCCCTCGCCTAAAAGATTCGCTCATCAAAAAGCATTTCGAACGCAAACACGGACCAAATTCTTATTACGGCCAATAGATGAAAACATCACTGCAATATATCATTATCCTGGCAGCGGGTTTGCTGGGTGCAAAAGCATCGGCACAAACCGTAGCCGCTACCCCACCCATGGGTTGGAACAGCTATAACTGTTTCGGCTCGGCTGTACATGAAGACGAGGTGAAAGCCAACACCGATTATATGACCCAATACCTGAAACCGCATGGTTGGGAGTACATCGTGGTTGATTTTTTATGGTCGTATGATAATCCGCCGGGAAGTAACATTGGCAATCCCTTTCAGTTACGACTTCAGGATGGTTCTTATTTACCCTGGCTTACCATGGATAAATGGGGAAGGTTAACACCACAGCCCACCAAGTTCCCTTCCGCTTTTGGAGGTAATGGGTTTAAACCGCTGGCTGATTATGTACATGGTAAAGGTTTAAAATTCGGCATTCATGTAATGCGTGGCATCCCGAGGCAGGCTTATTGGGCAAAATCACCCATAAAAGGGACTAATAACATAACCGCCGATATGGTTGCTGATACCAATTCCAAATGCCCCTGGATGAATCACATGTACGGACTGGACATGAAAAAGCCCGGTGCGCAGGAATACCTGAACTCGTTATTGGAGCTTTACGCTTCATGGGGCGTAGATTTTATTAAGGTAGATGACCTTTCGCGCCCTTATAGTAATGCCGAAATTGAAGGATACCAAAAAGCGATTCAAAATTGTGGCAGACCAATAGTATTAAGCCTTTCGCCCGGCGAAACTCCTGTTGCACAGGCTGCGCACGCCACAAAATACGCTAATATGTGGCGCATGGCCGATGATTTTTGGGATAACTGGAAAGAGATCCTCCACATGTTTGATTATGCCAAAAGCTGGGAAGGCGTAGGTGGCCCCGGTCACTGGCCCGATTGTGATATGATACAGATAGGCAAGCTGAGCAAACGCGGCCCCGTTGGCCAGGAACGCTTTAGCCGCTTTACAGAGGATGAGGAATATACCCACATGACTTTTTGGAGCATTTACCGGTCGCCCCTGATGATAGGCGGCAACCTGCCCGAGAATCGGGAATTTGAATTGAAATTATTCACCAATGATGAGGTACTTGCTGCCAATCAGAAAGGAACAAATCCGCGCCAGTTGTATAAAAAAGATGGCGCCATGGTTTGGTTCTCACAAATACCGGGCAGTAAGGATATTTATGCCGCACTTTTCAACATTGGCGATACCAACAAAAGCATAGCCATTGATTTTGCAACCATTGGTCTCAAAGGCAAAGTAAAGGTGCGCGATCTATGGAAGAAACAAGATATAGGCCAATTTAAAAAAGGCTATCAGCAAAACATTAACCTGCACGGTGCTACCTTATTAAGGCTATCGCCGGCAAACAATTAAAACATTAACCATTATATAAATCACCAATTCGCTAATTCAATAAATCACTAATTATACAATGATAGATCTTAAAAAATTTGAAGTTTGGTTTATTACAGGAAGCCAAAACTTATACGGAGAAGAAACTTTAAAGAAGGTTGCCGAACATTCCCAGGAAATTGCAGCCGGGATAGATGCAACCGGAAATATCCCTGTACGTGTGGTTTACAAACCTGTTGTAAAATCACCGGAAGAAATTTATGAAACCCTGCAAGCTGCCAACGTAGCAGAAAACTGTATCGGTATCATTACCTGGATGCACACCTTTAGTCCGGCCAAAATGTGGATCCGTGGGCTAAGCATCCTGAAAAAGCCAATGCTGCACCTGCATACCCAATTTAACCGCGATATTCCATGGAGCAGCATCGATATGGATTTCATGAACCTGAACCAAAGCGCCCATGGCGACCGTGAGTTTGGCTTTATGGTATCGCGCATGCGCATTAACCGCAAAGTAGTGGTTGGTCACTGGCAGGATACCGAGGCTTTGGCCGAGATAGAAACCTGGACCCGCGCCGCAGCTGGCTGGCACGATTGGCAAGGCGCCAAATTTGTTCGCTTTGGTGATAATATGCGTTTTGTTGCTGTTACAGATGGTGATAAAGTAGAGGCTGAATTGAAGTTCGGCTTCTCAGTAAATACCTATGGCATTGGCGACGTGGTTGCCGTGATCAACGCGGTAAGTGAAGAAGCAATTACTGCTTTAACAGATGAGTATGAGGCAACTTATACCATGGCAGATGATCTTAAAAAAGGAGGCGCCAGGTATTCGTCGGTTTACGAGGCTGCTAAGATTGAGATTGGTTTACGTAAGTTTTTGGTTGATGGTGGCTTTAAAGGCTTCTCGGATACTTTTGAAGATTTGCATGGCATGTTACAGCTGCCGGGTATCGCCGCACAACGTTTAATGGCCGATGGTTTTGGCTTTGCCGGTGAAGGCGACTGGAAAACAGCGGCCCTGGTACGTGCCTTTAAAGTAATGGGAGCCGGTTTGGCTGGTGGTAATGCTTTCATGGAAGATTACACCTACCACTTTGACCCTGCTAATGCACTGGTTTTAGGCTCACATATGCTGGAAGTGGATGCTTCTTTGGCTAATGGCAAAGCTTCATTAGAGGTTCATGCATTAGGTATTGGCGGCAAAGCCGATCCTGCACGTTTGGTATTCAATGTGGCTGGCGGTGCCGCACTTAACGCATCTATCGTGGATATGGGTAACCGTTTCCGCCTGCTGATAAACGAAGTGGAAGCCGTTGAACCGGTTGAAGATTTGCCAAACCTACCTGTGGCCCGTGTACTATGGAAACCCCTGCCCGATATGAAAACCGGCTGCGCAGCCTGGATTTACGGTGGCGGCGCACACCATACAGCCTACAGCCAAAACCTTACCGCCGCGCATATGCAGGATTTTGCTGATATGGCAGGCATTGAGTTTTTGAGGATTGGAAAGGATACCACTATCCCACAATTCAGAAATGAGATATTGTGGAATGAGGTGGCATATAGGTAGGAAGCTCACTCTAAATCTCCCCCTGAAGGGGGAGACTTTTGATTTGCATGGTGGTGGGTTAAATACCAAAGCAAGTATGACATTGCGAGGAATAAAACCCGAAGAATATTTAAAGGCAAATGACATTTTAAAAGGTTTGTCATCCTGAGGAACGAAGGATCTATTTGCAGACTGTACAGGGCGAAGAAGCATGGCGAAGAATAGATCCTTCACTCCGTTCAGGATGACAAAAGGTTTTTGTTGCAAACATATCATTGCGAGAATAAAATCCCGCGGGGCTCTTAAGGAAAAATGATGTTTTAAAAAAGGGCTGTCCTGCTGAGCCTGTCGAAGCATGTGGGCAAAAGCCTCTGCGCGCGCGACCCTTCGACAGGCTCAGGGTGACAGGCCGTTTTAGGATGCTCTAACAAACATGTCATTGCGAGGCACGAAGCAATCGCGAACTGTACAGGGGTAAACAACCTGCATGTTTGACTGGTATAGTTCCCGATTGCTGCGCTCGCAATAACATATGTTACAATTGACCCGCGTTAGGGATAGCAGTGGATACCGGCCTGCGTGTAATGCCTGCAGGCGTATGAACGGATAGCCCGGCCCGCAGGGAAACGCCCTTTTTGAGAAGAGTCAAGAGGTTAGAATCAAGAGTTAAGATTTTGGGGCGATTAAAAGATTTTTAGATAGAGGACAAAAAACGGAGGCATGTTGGAGAATAGACCCTTCGCTGCGCTCAGGATGACAAAGAGTAAAGAGTATAATCAAATAAATTAAATACCGAACACGCAGCCCACGATGGGATTCCGGTTGCATGTTTTTAAAACACTAATACAACAAACTAATTAAACCCAATTTATGAATAAATTTGAAACCATTGATTACGCCATTTTCGTGATCTATTTTGTTGTGGTATCCAGCTATGGTTACTGGGTGTATAGCCGCAAAAAAAAGGCCAGTATCTCGGCCAGTCATGATTTCTTCCTTGCCGAAGGTTCACTTACCTGGTGGGCTATCGGTGCCTCACTTATTGCATCAAATATTTCGGCCGAGCAATTTATAGGTACCAGCGGACAGGGATTTGCTGTTGGTTTGGCTGTTGCAGCTTATGAGTGGGTGGCCGCTATAGCCCTTATTATTGTGGCAGTATGGTTTGTACCTGTGTATCTGAAGAATAAGATCTTCACGATGCCACAGTTTCTGCATACCCGCTATAATGAAACCGTGAGTTTTGTGATGGCCATATTTTGGTTGTTTTTATATGTATTTGTTAACTTAACTTCAATACTTTACCTGGGTGCATTGGCCATCAACAGCCTGGCAGGTGGCGGATACCTACATGAGATCATTATCGGACTGGCGATTTTCGCCTTGTTTATTACGCTGGGTGGCATGAAGGTTATCGGTTTTACCGATGTTATACAAGTGCTTGTTTTAGTTGTTGGCGGTTTGGCTACCACCTATATTGCCCTTACCCTGGTGAGCGAGCATTTTGGTTTAGGTAAAGATGCCATGGCTGGTTTAAACGCCATGTTTAAAGATGCTCCCGATCACTTTAAAATGATGATGGCCAAGCCAAAAGCAGGCGCATCGCAAGCCGAGATCAACAAATACCTGGCACTGCCGGGCATTGCTATGTATTTTGCAGGTCAGTGGATAGTGAACCTTAACTACTGGGGATGTAACCAATACATTACCCAACGCGCCCTGGGTGCCGATTTGAAAACCGCCCGCACAGGTATCCTGTTTGCCGGTTTAATGAAACTGGCTATGCCTGTCATTGTAGTTTTACCGGGTATTGCGGCTTATGTATTGTACAAAAATGGTGGCCTGCAGCATGAAATGGCATCGGGCGGGCATTTTAATTCAGATAACGCTTATTCGGCCGTGCTTGGCTTTTTACCTACGGGTTTGAAAGGACTTTCGGTTGCGGCGCTTACTGCTGCTATTGTGGCTTCACTTGCGGGTAAGGCTAACAGTATCAGTACCATTTTTACCCTGGATATTTACAAAAAGCACATCAGCAAGGATGCCAGCGAAAAGAAAATGGTTATTGTAGGTAAGATAGCTATTCTTGCGGCACTTATCTTCTCCATTATATTAACCTGGAAAGATCTTTTGGGCATTGGCGGCGAAGGTGGTTTTACCTTCATCCAAAAATACACCGGCTTTATTAGTCCGGGGATATTTGCCATATTCATATTGGGTTTCTTTTGGAAACGGACAACGGGTGCAGCGGCTATCGCGGGTATCCTCACAGGCTTCGCCATGTCGGTATTGTTTAATAACTATGCGCCGGCCTTGTTTGGACACGAAACCTTTTTGTACACCGCATTCCCTAATGGCAAGGGAGGGTACGAGATTCCGTTCCTGATCTGTATGGGCCTATCCTTCCTGTTCACCATTATTGTAATGGTGGCTGTTAGCTTTGCAGGGCCTAAGGAAAACCCTAAAGCGTTTGATATACCAAGTAGCATGTTCAAGGTAGAGAAATCAACCCTGGCATTAATTATAGTAACGCTGTTATTACTTACCGCGCTTTATGTTAAGTTCTGGTAATATATAATAACACAATAAGGATCTTCTGGTTTATATATTGATTTGATCTCCCGGCGTGGTTGCCGGGGGATTTTTTGTTTTCGGGGGATGGGTCACCGCTATGCAGGTGTATCCCGGTTTAATTTGACCTCACTATTAAACGGGTTGCCCCATTCGGCATAACACAAACACCACTGATAACCAATAAATTGAAAAAAAAATAATTGATTATACCTTGTTTGATATTTTATAATACTCTAAATTGGTATAATTATCTACCATTTAGATGGCTTCGATTTTAAGCCTCAATTAACAAGTAAGTTAAACCTAAATTCTTTCTTGTATGATCATCAACCCTGGATTAATAGAGAGCCTTATTTTTAAAAGATTTCAGCAAACTTTGCGCTTTACGCAGGATTCGCCAATTTTTCCTGATGTTTGGCTTGCCTATTTTGAACAACGCGGAGATCTTAAACAAAGCCGGGTAGATCTTATTCTGTCACCTCATAAAAATTCCTCCGCCTCGCAATTATTTACTGCATTGTCCCATAACCTGCTGCGGCAGGAAAAGCCGGAAGAAACAAGCGGCTGGCAACTGGCCACCAGTGGCGAATCTGTAGTAGCCTGCCTTACTTTTGAAGAACTGATTTTAGTTGCTTTACCCATGACGCAATGGTGGCAAACCTACCTGTTTAAAAATAAGGAGCCTACCGAAGATTATTATTGGCTTATCCGGCTTATCGGGGCAATTGTGTTATCGGCAAAAACCAATCAAACTCAAAGCGATAAGCCGGCTGAAATATTAGAAGAATTTGAACACGCTTTTCATACCTACTTTGATGAATTTAAGCCCTTTAAAATAAAAGCGCCCGTTACCCTATGGGCTATAAACCGCAACAGGCGCGCGACGCTAACCATTGAAAGATCGGTACCGGCAACCAAAGCTGATGCCGGCAGGCGCTTATTCGAAATTGATGGTTCGGGTATTGCCTGGGCTGTACTTGATTCTGGCATTGATGCGCGCCACCCGGCCTTCCGGAAAACCGATACAACTACAAAAAAACCTTTTGACGATGCATTAGGCGATAAAACGGATAAATTCTCTAATCATACCCGGATAGTTGCATCCTATGATTTTACAAGGTTCAGAAAAGTGCTTGCAAGCATCCATAAACAATATGCTTTTGACAAACCACGACATATCCCCTCGGCCATCAAATCATCCGGCGATAGCGATGATGCGGGGCTTTCAGATAGCGAGTTAATGGACTTTGTTAAGGAAATAGATAATGATCTTAGAAACGGCAGGCTCCTGGATTGGTCGGTTATTGCTCCGCTGTTGCGGATTCCGCATAATATCCAGGAATACTATCCGCCTGTGCACCCGCATGGCACCCATGTAGCCGGTATTATAGGCGCAGGTATAAAAGATGAAGTTACCATGCAAAACGTCATAGGCATGTGCCCTGGTATAGATCTTTATGATCTTCGGGTAATGGATGATTCCGGGTCAGGAGAGGAATTTAATATCCTGGCAGGCATCCAATTCATCCGCTGGATGAACAATCAGAAAGATGAACCGGCTATACATGGTGTTAACATGAGCTTTTCGATGGTGCATGAGGTGGCCAGCTATGCCTGTGGGCAAACCCCGGTTTGTATCTGCTGCGAAAAGCTGGTTAACGAAGGTACCGTTATTGTTGCCGCCGCAGGCAACCTTGGGCAGGCATTGTTTACAAGCACCGATAGCAGCACAAGTGCAGGGTTCCGGATGGTAAATATAACCGACCCCGGAAACGCCGAGTTGGTTATTACAGTTGGGGCAACTCACCGTAACAGGCCACATGACTACGGTGTATCCTACTTTTCGAGCAAAGGCCCCACCGGCGACGGAAGGTTAAAACCTGATCTTGTTGCCCCGGGAGAAAAAATTGTTTCAACCAGTATAGACAACAGTATGGAACGCATGGATGGTACATCTATGGCTGCCCCCCATGTTTCGGGCGCAGCGGCGCTCATATTAGCCAGGCATCGTGAGCTTATTGGCAAGCCGGGCAAAGTTAAACAGGCCCTGTGCAAAACAGCTACCGATCTGGGCCGGGAAAAGTACTTTCAGGGTTGCGGCATGCTTGATGTGTTGCGGGCCATTCAATCGATTTAAAAAACAGTTTATCATTCACTAAATCTCATTTCATATGCTTTTCAGTTTAGAAGTTCTTGAAGCTAAATATGGTGATTGCCTGTTGCTTCATTTTGGCGACCCTAATGATCCAAAATCTATCTTGATTGATGGAGGCCCACCGGGTGTTTACTCAAAAACATTAAAGCCCCGGCTTATGGCGATTAAAGCAAAACTCGCCGGCGACGAACCATTGCCCCTCGCCATGGTCATGATCAGCCATGCTGATGAAGATCATATACAGGGCATTATTGATCTTACAGATTCTATGACAGATAAATTATCTGAGAAGGAACAACAGGATTTCATTATTGATAACTTTTGGTTTAACAGTTTTGATGATATTATCGGGAACCAGCAAATACCCATCATTAAAGATTTAAAAACTTCTGCACATGCGGCAGATATAAGCTCCCTGCAAATTCCTCAGTTTGATAATGCCCCCGAACATATTGTTGCCGTAATAGCCTCTACAGGCCAGGGAAGGCATATCCGCGATAACGTTGCCAAGTTAAATCTATCCGTTAACGCCCCCTTTCAAAATCTTAAGCCAGGTAATACAAAACTTGTTCGCGGCGATATCAAGACTAAAAATTTACACATCGGCGATCTGGAAATTATTGTGGTTCATCCTACCGCGCAACGATTACAGGAACTACAGACGCAGTGGGACAAAGATTTAAAAAAAGCAGCCAAAGCAAAAAGCAAGGAAGAAAGTAAGAAGATTATTGTTTCGAGTCTTATTAATAATGATAAATCGCCGTTTAATTTATCCAGCATAGTTTGCCTGGTTAAGTTTGGCGATAAAAAAATGCTGCTTACCGGCGATGGCAGGAGCGATGATATATATGCCGGCTTAAAACTAAAGGGACTGCTTGATAAAGATGGCAAAATACACGTTGATATACTTAAAATGCCGCATCATGGCAGTAAAGCAGATATGACCCCGGAATTTTTAATGAATGTAACTGCAGATCATTACGTGGTATCGGCCAGTGGTAAATTTAACAACCCCGATCAGGAAACATTAGATATGATGGACCAGTCCGTGAAAAAGGGAACCCTGCATTTAACCAACCATGATGGTGAGCTGGGACTTAAAAAAAAGATGGATGATTTTATAGAAAAACTAAGCAGTAATGGCAATCCTTTGCAGGTAGCTTTCCGGAATGATACCGACTTATCGTTTATCATTAATTTAGAAGAGAAGGTCAATTTTTAACTTTTAACAGCTAAACTCAATTTAAAACGAGGTAATAAACGCTTAGTTAAATAATTTATGACAGATCAACAACATCACCAATCTTATGGTGTATCTGGTATACTATGCCATCCATTTCGCTTACGCATATCCTGAGTAATGCAAAAATTTCTTCTTTCTCTTTTTCGTTTTTGGCTGCATCGGCAAGGTTAATAAGGCCAAGCATGTTGGCTACCGGCCGCCTTATCTCGTGCGAACTCATCCAGGCTACTTCCTTTAAAAACTCATTCTGCCGTTGTATTTCCTGTTCCTTTTCTTTTCTCAGGGTGATGTTTTGGTAAACCGCTATATACCCCAAATAGATACCCTGATCATCAAACATCGGGGTTAACTCTACCGAAACCCATAAAGGAATTCTAAATTTGGTATAGATCACCAGGTCGACAGAGAAGGCTTCGCGCATTTTTTGCTTGGCATACATGCTACTTATCTCATCCCTATCCATACCGGGTTCCCTTAAAAGCTCAAATGGCTCCCGCCCCCCCATTTCAACCAGGTTAAAACCGGCAATATCTTCAAATGCTTTATTGATCCATTGAACTCTATTTTCAGCATCGGTTACAATAATCATATTGTTAACCCTGGTAATAATATCGGCAAGGCGTTTATTTTCCTGGGTCGATCGCTTAAGATCATCAATATCCTTAACTACCCCTATTAACCTTATTGGCTCTTTATGGTCATTATAAATAAAATATCCCTGATCCATAATGTACTTATAATGGCCGTTACCACAATTTACCCGGTATTCGCATTCCCAATTTGTTTTACCTTCGTTACTTATCTTCTGCTGGCTTTTTTTAACCTCGGTAACATCATCCGGATGAATTAGTCCGCGCCACCACTCCAGGCTATATTCTATCTGATCATAAGGAATCTCGATAAGACGGGTTAAACTGGTATTATAAACAATATGATCACTGGTGATATCAAGGTCATATATTACATCTTTAGTGGCCTGCGCAACCAATTCATACCTTTCTACAGCATCCTTAAGCTTGGTATCCTTTAATCTATCCTCTGTTATATCTGAAAAATAAACAGCAACGCCCTCATCATCTGTTGGGTAGGCTGCCAACCGTATCCATTTGTTCAATATAACCGAATATTCTTCCTGCTTTACAACAACCCGTTCTTCCAGAGCTTTCTGGTAATACGGGTATAAGCGGTTCTTTTCTTTCGGAAACACCGTAAAAATACTCTCTCCAACAATGTTTATAACTTTTTCATCAATCAAATCTCTGAAAACCTGGTTAATACGGGTAATATTCATGTTATGGTCCAACGCAAAAAAAGCATCACTAATGCTATTCAAGGTATTTTCAAGACTGTACTGATATTTATTTCTTTCTATTTCTAATTGCTTCAGTTCGGTAATGTCCTGCATAGAACCTACCAGCTTTGAAACGGCAGGATCTTCATCATCCAAAAAAGCAAGTTGCCTTATATAACGGGTTTCGCCGTTTATTGCCAGGATGCGGTGCGTAATATCCATAGCCTTTCCCTTGCTAATAAGCTCATCAAGTGCCTGAATCATCATTTGGCGGTCTTCGGGGAAAATATGTTCCAGGTAAATATCAAATGCATCACGTGGATCGTCCTTGCTAATACCCGTAAGCGTGAACAGTTCATCAGACCATATCAATTTTTTAGTTTCAGGAAAAAACATCCATCCGCCCACTTTCGAGATCAATTGCGTTTCCCTTAATTTTTTCTTCTCGTTCTTCAGGTCCAGATTTATTTTTTCAAGTGTCTGTTCAAATAATATCCGTTCGGTCATGTCCTTAATCATAACCAGTACATTTGGCCGGTTATTAAAGATGATCTTATGCGATGTTATATTTACATAAATAAGGGTTCCATCTTTTTTGATATGGCGCCAGGTACCGCTTAAATTCAAATCACCCGACAATCGTTTAACCGTCTCAATCAGCCTTTCGGCGTCTTCCTGTGGCCTGATATCCAGAATGCTTTTTGCTAAAAACTCGCTTCTGCTGTATCCATAAGCTTTTACCGCCGCGTCATTAACCGAAATTATTTTTAGCTCTTCGTCGTATATCCACATCGGCACCGGATTGGCTTCATACATATTGCGGTACTGGTTTTCGCTTTGCTTCAGTTTTACATCATCCTTCCTGATGAGGTAGTATAAAAACCACCCATTAGTTACTACAAAAAAATACCCCTTGGCACTGCTGATCAATAGAAACTGATCCTCGGTAAATTGATGGGCGAAAAAAAAGAGCAGGCGGTCGCTAAAAGTGATCCAGAGGAGGCTGATAATAATATAAATAATGGCTATCCGGAAGGGGCCGTTTTGCATAGCTTGGCTTTAATTGACAATTAAATTAAACGGATTAAAATACTATTAGTTACATCAGAATACTTTTTAAGCTATTATTAGCTACAACACTTTAAATAGAACTTCCATCCTGTATAACTATTGGTTTATCTGCAATGCCTATAAATTCTGCAATTTCTGCTTCAGTGGATTTTTGTTTGTCTTTGGCGTACCATAAATGCAAATCGGTTGAATAAATAGCTATGGTAGCCGGGTCTGCTCTTAGTTTGCGTACCAATTGCTGTGCAACAGCCGGGCGTGGCCCCCAGGCCCCGGTTAAATTAAAATCTTCATTAAATTGTATCACTTTTGGAATTGATCGTGTTCCGTTAGTTAGCCAGGCATCCATTAATTCGGCGTTTTGATCCCGATAAACTAATCTCATTTCAATTTTCCCATCACTTAAATTGACTATGGCATTCAAAACCGGGAGTATTTGCGCCGCATCACCACACCAATGCTCTGTTAAAATTAACCAATAAATTTTGTGGCGCAGATTTTTAATCTGATTGGCTAAATGGGTTGATACCATATAAGTTTTTTCAACCCTGTACATTCTTCGTTGATTGAGGGTGATGTAATCTTTCATCTGGATATCTTTATTTGAAGCGTGGTCATCCGCCATTTGCTTTTTATATTGATCATATCCAACCCCCAGCTGCCAATAAGCTTTATAATCCAACTTTTCCATTCCTCTTTTTTTATTTACCGATTTCCATATTGATAAAGATAGTAATCCCTAAAATGGATAAGCAACACTATCAGTTATATATGTTCTTTTAAAAATTATTGAGAGCGTATAATACGAGCTTCAACATTATCGCAACCATTTTTTTTACTCAAAAGCCTGCCACACCTCAATTGCTTAAATTATGTTAAATTCTTTAAAGCCCGCAATAATGAAATTGCCGGAACGTATTTATAATACATCAGAATTACCATATACATCTAACAATGGATTACAAAATAAAATTAGCAGACGGATCTGCACATATCATCAGCATTACAAGTGCATACTTTAAAACATGGCATGTATGGAATATAAAATTTAAAGACGGCAGGGCAGCAATGCTTTTTAAGTTAGGAAATGAATGGATGCAGCGAAATGAAGATTTTCTGGACGAACATATTTTAACGGCGATAGGCAACACCATTGATAAAATCATTTGCAGACGGAAGACGCTGTCTTTTTAGTGCAAGGTGTTGAGCTTAATCACTGGCTGAGTGTTTTAGCCAGTGATTGGTATTTTATTAGCCTTTAAAGCAAGCGTCTGTTTTTCCTGAGGCTCTGCCTGTTATCTATAAAAGTAACAAGCTCAATAACCTTGCTCTTTGGTAATCAATATTTTTTTGAAAAGTCTCTCCTGCTTTATCAGACCAGATGATTATCATTTAAAACCGAATCTCTTTTTAGCATCTTCATGGCTGAAAGATTGGCCATTGTCTAATTGCGCTAATCCCTCTTTAACATCAGCTTGCTGATGTTTGCTTAAATTATCAAACCAATCCAATTCCCTGTTGCTGATCAAAGATTTAATATCTTTAATTAAACCTATATCATCGGAGTTAATAATTTGCTGTAATACATTTAGTTTTTCTGCCTGAATGTTCATATACCCCAATTTAGTAATTATTTCCAAAACAATCATATAACTGACAACGGAAGGCATAGCGTCGAAAAAAAGAAAAAAACAGAAATTTCTTTTCAACCCCTCCAATAATTTCCGCTCAAAATAATCATGTTGAGCATTTTTATGCTGTTGTCGTAATAATCGTAGTCTTTTATTTTAAAATGCAACAGGTAATCCCAGATGTGGTTGAGCCATTGCTGGTTTTTGGCTTCGGTTGTGGCAGCTATAGCAAATGGTGCAATAAAACTGAGTGCTTCAAAGTAGCGGGCAGGCAGATCATTGCCCGCCAATGTGTAGCCGGCAGAAATATTGTCGGGATTATCCTTAGTTGTTAGCCGTATCCAGCGGTTAATTTTGGTACTTATGACTTTGGCACGGGTGTCGCCATACAATAAATAGTCGGCAGTTATGCGCCATGGAACCCGGCAGGCATTGTAATTATAATAGCCATCGTATTTTGTTTCCAGGTACATGGCTTTGGCCGGGTGCGGGTGATGATTCACCTGCTGGATAAAATCGGGCAGCAAACCCGCATCTGGGCTGTATTGTTGTTGCATCAATGCAAATAAACGGTAGGTGTTGTCGGTTACCTTATCCCAACGGCTATCTCCCGTAGCGGTTTTAAAGGCTTTAAAATGCGAGGGCATAAAATCCGACGGGCGAGTATCAAAATAATCTTTGCTATCCGCCTCTACCTCATTACTGAGGAGTACCGTAAAAGTTTTCCGGTTAATTTCATAGCGCATGATATCGGCCATCAATACCCTGGCTGCTTTCAAATAGTTAATAGCGCCCTTGCTACCCCATTGTTTATCTGCCAGTAATAAGGAGTACGCGATATCTATATCGCCATCGGCGGCCGAAGAGTGATCAAGGTTATTGCCTTTTACATCCTGCGCCCAGCCCATAAGGTATTGCCCTTTTTTTGCCGGGTGCGCCCGGTAATAGCTAAACAATGCATCATAAACCGCCTTGGCAGATGGATCGGCACCGGCCATGAGTGGCACGATGATCATACCGTACCCCTGCCCCTCTGATACGCATTGCTTATTGCCCGACCTTTCAAACCAAATATAACTTTGACCTTTGCCCGGCACCGGTTTCACATAACGTTTTTTCCATTCCCGGTAAAAGGCGCGTACACTGTTATCCAGGTTTTGGCGGCTTACGTGGTTGGGGATAATGCTGCCCGCCGCATAGGTGGTATGCTGCGGAAAAGGTTTCAACGCAGGCTGTGCATATAAGCCAGAGCAGCCTAACATTACAGCGCACCATACAAACCCTTTTTTTAACATAGCATGTTTTATGGTTAAGAAAACAGTCCGTGGGTTATCTCCTTAATTTCGGCATCGGCATAAAAATAAATAGTACAGCCCTGCGGACCATCAGTTATAGTCAAAATATCGTCGCGTTTAATGTTATTCTCGTTAATGAATGTTGCCAGGCGGGTATGCGTAACAAATGTATCCGATTTTAAAATGATCATGTTGGTATTTTTTATAAATACAAGGTAGCCTTTTTACCTCAACAAGCGGTTAAAGCCTGGCGCTTAACAAAAGCAATTGATATAGTTAAAAATCGCCCCAAAATATTTTCTTATTATTTATAAAAAATACTCAACCCACTGATAAACAATACATATACAAACTCTTCACTGGCACTTTCAACTGCAAATTCGGGTGAGTGTTTCATCTGTAATATAAGCACTCTAACGGCTTTGCATTTTTTAATTATCGGTTCATTCCCGGGCTGTACTTTTAACGACGTAAGCTATTCGATGCAAATTTCCTTGAAATTAAAATACAAAGTCAAAATAGGCGTTTTGGTTAAAATATTAATTAAAATTATATTTTTTCTAAGCATTGCTTTGTAATATTGCATTCAACCATGTTAATTTGCACGATAAGCAAAGGGGCAAAATATTTTAGCTTAACAGCGATTATTAATTATATTTATAATAACTTCATAGCAGAATGATAAAAAAAATACTTGTAATAGAAGATGATGAAGATATTTTAGACTCAATTGATACCTTATTGAGCTTAAACAATTTTGAGGTAAAAGGAATAACCCAAACAGATGATATTATTGCAGTAGTAAAAGCCAACAATCCCGACCTGGTACTAACCGATTATATTTTACCGGGCATGAACGGCGGCAAAATTTGCCAGGTTATTAAAAACGATAAGGAGCTAGCCCACATCCCGGTTATTTTGATGACAGCCTACCATAAACAAGCTATTGCAATTGGTAATTTTGGCCACGATGCCTATCTGCCAAAACCATTTGAAAATCAGCATCTTGTTAATATCATTAATAAATTGCTTAACTAAATGTAATTCAGTTATTAAACTTCCCACGAAAAAATTCAAATAGATTTAACTTAAATTGAATACTTAATCATAAGTAATTACAAATTAAATATTTTAATTTTATATCCTTTATTAAGCGAGTAAATTCCCTATAAAGCTAAATCTTCTATTAAAATGAAATTATCGCTTAATCGCAATCTGCAAATCGGATATGGCTTTTCTCTTGTTGTAATCATCATCATTTCCATCGCATCGTATTTAAGTATCCGATTTTTGTTAAACAGCGCCGCCCTGGTTGATCATAGTAACCTGGTGATTCAAAAACTCGAAAACACCGCGTCTATCATGAAAGATGCTGAAACTGGGCAGCGCGGTTACCTGCTTACCAAACGCGAAGAATTTTTAGAGCCCTATAACGGCGCCTATACAAAAGCGCTCAACCAGATACAACAAGTCCAGCAGTTAACCGTAGATAATCCTGAGCAGCAGCGGAATATAGCAGAGGTTAAAAGGGTTTTAAAAACCAGGTTAAGTATTTTACAGCAAATACTGGACAAATACAAAAGCGACCAAAAGGTAAACATTGATGACCTTGCCAGGGGAAAACTTGCTATGGATGCCCTACGTCAACAGATTAACATAGCCGAGACCGACGAAACTAAATTACTAAATGCCCGCGTAGGCACTTATAAAACTTACACCACTTATGTACCTGTTATTATTGTTATTGCAGCTTTGCTCGGCTTAATTTTTACCATTGTATCATACATAAGTGTTACGAACATTATTGCCGGGCGCACAAAAATGCAAAACGATCTTAAAAACAAAGAGCATGAAACAGCGGAGCTAAATGAAGAACTTGCCGCTGCAAATGAAGAGATGACGGCCATTAACGAAGAACTGCTGGCCAGTAATGAAGAGCTTTCTGTATCGCAATATAATCTTCACGCGCTTAATAACGATCTGGAAGAAAGGGTTGCTGCCCGTACCGAAGCGCTCTCGTTAAGCGAAACCCGGTTCCGGAAAATAATGCAAACCATCCCCCAGATAGCCTGGACAAATACTGCCTCGGGCGAGGTTGACTTTTATAACCAGCAATGGTTTGATTATACCGGCTTAACCTTTGATGAAACCAAAGATTGGGGTTGGCGCGAGGTGATCCACCCGGACGATAT
This sequence comes from Mucilaginibacter sp. P1_A3, assembly GCF_056406855.1. Lineage (NCBI taxonomy): Bacteria > Pseudomonadati > Bacteroidota > Sphingobacteriia > Sphingobacteriales > Sphingobacteriaceae > Mucilaginibacter > Mucilaginibacter sp. P1_A3. The sequence continues at coordinate 15,228 of NZ_JBFTZJ010000003.1, read as the reverse complement.
CATGCACAACCTGCAACGTTTCCGGGCTATTATTGACAGTAAGGAATCCGGCGAGTTCGAAATCCGCGAAAAACGTTTTGATGGCGAATACCGCTGGCACCTGGTACGAATGGCCCCCTTAAAAAACCACAACGGCGAGGTGCAGCTGTGGGTAGGTACAGCTACCGATATCCAGGAAATTAAACAGCTGCAGCAGCAAAAAGATGATTTTATAAACATTGCAAGTCATGAACTCAAAACGCCTTTAACCAGCCTTAAATCATCTGTGCAGCTTATCCATACGATGAAAGACAGGCTCTCGCCCGAAAAAATGGACGATCTGGTAATCCGGGCCAACAAAGGGGTAAACAAAGTTGCCTATTTAATTGAAGACCTGCTGTACATTGGTAAACTAAACCAAGGCCAGCTTGATTTAAATAAAACGTCAATAACGCTATCACGTATCATTAATGACAGCAGCAATCACATCAAAATATCCGGAATCTACAAAGTGATCACTACCGGCGATATGGCGCTACAGGTATTTGCAGATGGAGAGCGCATTGAACAGGTTGTAGTGAATTTTGTTAACAACGCTATAAAGTACGCCCCATTATCCAAAGAAATCTATATAGACATAACGAAGGATGACACGATGGCGAAAGTATCCGTAACAGATAAAGGCCCCGGTATTTCTCACGAAAAGCTCCCCTTCCTGTTCGATCGTTATTTTAGGGTACAAAGCAGTGGCAGCCAATACTCCGGCCTGGGCATAGGCCTTTACATCAGCGCCGAGATCATCAAAAAACACAACGGTGAAATTGGAGCCGACAGTAAACCGGGCGAAGGGAGTACATTCTGGTTCACATTGCCGCTACAGGCTAAATAAAGCAATAAACTACCCTTAAAACGCTACAGGCGCAGGTTGGTTGGATTTTATACTGATGTTTGTTTGATTAACCGAAGGGAAAAGGGCAATAAGCACAATTGCAGCCAAAATGAGCCAGCTGATAAATTGGTAATAATCTACCGCAAAACGTAGCTGAGCCTGTACACCTACACTTTTATTTAATAATCCGTTTGCTATTTTCACGGCCTGATCGGGGGCAGTACCACCGCCAATGAGTGCCTGCTTATATTGGGTAAGGCGCTGCACTGCAACCGGATTTAGCGAGCTTAATTGTTCCTGGAAGCGATTGTAATGATCACGTTGCCCGTAAAGCTGAAAAAAGTTGATCATCCCGATGCTGGTACAAAAACCAAAGAAGCGCACAAAAATACCAAAGGCAGATCCCGTAGTACCGAAACCGGGTGCACATGATGAAACAACAAACAAAATTATGGGTACCATTAACATACCTGCCCCAAGCCCTTGTAGTATTAATGGGATAATGAGATCTGAACTATCGGCCTGCGTGCTAAAAATAAAACACATGCGCACATGAAATATCAGCAGGATTACAAAACCATAAATAAAGATAAGCCTTGTAGGTTTTTTTAACAGCACCAACCGCGATGATATAATCACACTTAATATGATACCGGCAATATTATAAAGCAGCAAATAACCAATGTGTATAGGATCGAGCCCCAAAACTGTACCTAAATAGGATGTGGTAATACCAAAAGATCCTCTTATAATATAAAACACAAAAAGCAGCAGGGCCCCTAATAAAAATTTAGGTTGCCTGAATGCCCCCAGATGCAAATAAGGATTTTTTAAGCTCAGTTGCCGGGTAACAAAAATACCTGCAAGTAATACAATAGCTATAATGCTGGTTAATATCCGCCGGTCATCCAGCCAATCATATTGCTGGCCGTATACCAAAATATAACCAATAAGACATAGTGCTGCCGAATAGGTAACAAAGCTTGGCCAATCCAGCCGGTACAATGGTACTTTACGGTTAAACCGTACGTTGTTCATGATTAAAAACATGAGTACAGCTCCTGGTATGTAGGAGTATACCGCGCATTTATAAATTACATTATAGTTAAAGGTATCAATAATAGCGGCCGTAAGTAAGGTTGTTAAAGGTACAACAGCCAACAGTATGCAGTAAACAATAGAGTACGCAATCTCTTTTGACCGCTCATTGTGCAACCTGCTAAACATGAGGGTAAGGGTAATGCTGATAGTACCACAGGTTAACATCCCCTGGATATACCTCAATACTAAAAGCACAAAAAAGTATCGCGTAACATAACACAAATAACAAGTGATGATATGCAAAACTACGCCTATAAGCAGGTACTCTTTACTGGCAATGTTTTTAAAAAAACGCCCTTCCAACACAATAAAGCTGGCCATTGCCGCATATAAAATAATAAGGGAGTATTGCACATCATTTGGAGAGATGCCATAAAAACCCGCCGCGGCATTAACATTGCTTACAGATAACGCAAACAAAACCACACCCGGCAACACCACAATAAGCAATGTAAAACGGATAAGCCACTCTGGTGCCCAGTGTTTAAAAACGGGGATAGCCTTATTCATGACCCAACGCATTTTTTGAAACCGAAACACTGGCGTTCATGCCCGCGCTTAGCAAGCCCACTACTGCACCGTTATCAGTAATTTTTATTTTAACAGGTATGCGTTGCGCAATTTTCACAAAATTACCCGTTGAATTATCTGGCGGAAGCAATGAAAACCTTGAACCCGTAGCAGGTGAAAAGGAAATAACACTACCCGTAATTTTAGTATTAGGATAAGCATCCGCCGTGATCTGCACCGTTTTTCCGGTTTGCAGATATTTTAACTGGGTTTCTTTAAAATTGGCAATTACCCATTTACCGGTTTCTTTATCAACAATAAATGCCAGTGTTTGCCCAACCTGAATCTGCTGACCAGCCTGTATTGTTCTTCGGCCCATTTTTCCGTTATATGGCGCGGTGATCACCGTATAGGATACATCGAGCTGATTACGCTGCAGCATAAGCTCCCTCCGTTTTATTTCTGAAATTACAGGATTGATCTGCGCCCTGCTGTCATTCACCTTTGAAAGCGAAGCCTGGTAATTACTCAATGCCGCCTGGTAATCAGATTGTGCCACATCAAGCCCGCTTTTAACGTTTTCCAACTGCTGCTTAGTAGCCGATTCTGCATCGAATAGTTTCTTATACCGGTCATATTCCTGCTGCTGCCTTACCAATTTTGCTTTAACGGCATCTATCTGGGCATTGTTAACCTGGGCAATTTTAGCAGCGGTTTGTACATTGCTCTCCAACACCGCCACCTGCGACCGTGCATTTTGCAAGCCGGCTTCGCCTTCTTCTTTTTGCAGAGCATACTCCCGGTTATCAATAACAAGCAGGGTATCGCCTTTTTTTACGTCCTGGTTTTCATCATACCTAATCTCTTTAATATAACCGCTTACCCTCGAAGTAATGGGGTTAATATATTCTTCAACCTGGGCATCATCGGTTTCTTCATAGTTATATAAATTGTATAGTGTAACTATGCCCCAGCCGCATAAGGCCAGCGCTATGATCCCGGCTATCCAGGCCGTTATTTTCGTTATTAATTTATCGGTAGTTGTGTATGTATGTTGCTTGCTCATTTTATTAAAGATTGCCGGTAACGTTTTGTAATTGATAGTACTGTAATTGTGCCGCTATCTGCGCAGCGGCCAGGTCAAAGCGGGTTTGTAATAACTGGGTATCCGCATCAAGCAGGTCGGTTATTAAGGATGTTTGGTTAAAGTAGGTATTGCTTACTATCCTGCGGTTTTCCGTTGCTTGTTTAATATTGGTTTTGCTAACTTCTACCCGGTTAAGCGCTTCATTGAAACGCAAATACGCCTCATTAACCTGCTGCCTTACATTATCCTGCGTTTGGGCATGTTCAACTTCCTGGCTTTCATACTCCAGCCGGGCCACTTTTGCCTTATGGTAATTATGATAAAATGATGAAACAGAAAAAGATGCCTTTATGCCAGCCAGCCCAATACCATATATGTATGGCGAATAAGGGTATAAAAAAATCTGGGGATAGCTGTATTTGTACTGCGCAAAAAAACCGATCCGGGGCAAAACATTTGCCTTTACATTTTTGAGCTGTAGTTTCTTCAGTTCGGTTTCCTGTTCAGATATTTTAACCTGGTAAGCATTGCTGCCGGCATCTGTAAGGTAAGCCTGGTTAGTTTTCAGCGTAAGGGAGTCAAGCACATTACTGGTTGTAGGGGCTATGCGCTCATCATCGGGCAAGCCAATCAGTATGTTTAATTTTTGATTGGCAATTGCCAGGTCGTTATTCAGCTGAACCAGCGATAGCTTTTGCCTTGATAATTTCAATTCGGCCCTTAAAACATCACTTTTTAAAACAACGCCATTTGCTTTTAACGCCTGTATTTGTCTTAATTGTTTTTCCTGCGCCTCAATATCTTTCAGCAAAAGATCCCTGAAAATGATGCTGCGTTGCATATCCAGGTAATAGGCTGCGGCCCTGAGTTTTACTTCAGACAGGGTCAATTTTTTTTGCTCGGCGGCAATTTTGTTTTCGCTTTTGCGGGCTTCAATTTCAATATTGAGTTTGTTGCCATTGTAAATATTCAGATAAGCATCCGCGCCTAAGGTATAAGTGCTATGCAATACCTCAAACTGGGTAGGCGATTTAAAAATCCCGTTTTCGTAAACCGGCATATTGCTTATCCTGGCATACTCGCCTTCAATGTTGATATCCGGCAGCCTTTCGGTTTTGGCATTTTTAATTTGTTCAACGCTGCTTTCCAGGTGAAGCTGCTTCATTTGCACTGCCTTATTATAGCTTGCCGCGCGTTCCCAAACCTGGTTTAAGGTTAGTGGTATACTGAGTAATGAATCTGTTTTAACCGCCCTTGCTGATGCGCGCTGGAGTGGGAAATACACAACAGATAACAGTAAAATATTTTTAAAATACGATTTCATAAAATTTGATAATACAAAATTGAGCCTTTTACACCTAAGTAATTTTATGTACTTTGCCAAACTTTTACTCATTTCAGCCAAAGCAAACGTGATTGATACTGAAGCATTTTTAACCGCCATTGATCGCATCCCAGCATCGGTATATGTAATGCACGAAAAAAATGAGTTCAGATTACCGCAACACGCGCATAAAAAAGGGCAGCTGATTTATATTGAAGGAGGGGTGGCTTATATTCACCTGGTTGATAAAACGCTTATTATACCGGCGCGGCATTATGTTTGGATACCCAAGGAGGTTAAGCACTTTATAGAGATGCACAAATCGGTAGCCATCATATCATTATACTTTTATGCCGATGACGATGATGACCATCCATTTTTTAATAAGGGGGGTATCTATCCCATCAATGCGCTTTTAATGCAAATGCTCTCCTACTCGGTACGGTGGGAAGGCGATGTGGTACCGGGCGATAAAGCTTTCCCCTTTTTAGCGGGTATCAAAAATATCCTGCCGGAGATTAGCAGGAAAGCTTTACCAATTGCACTGCCTACAACAGAAAACGAAAGGATGCAGCCGGTGTTGAAATATATTAATAACCACCTGTTTGAATCACTTAGCCTGGTAACACTAAGCCACGAAACCGGCTTTAGCGAACGTACCTTAACACGCCTGTTTCAGGCTACCATGAACATCTCGTTTCTGCAATATTTTAAATTGCTGCGCATGGTAAAGGCTATTGAAATGATGCTGCAAACAGATAGATCAATCAGCGAAATTGCCTACACTTTAGGCTACAATAATGTATCGGCTTTTAGCAACATATTTTATCAGTTAACCAAAACCAGGCCATCTGAATTTGCCAAACAGTTGTTATTATAATTACTGCGCGTTTTTTAATATCAGCACCGGTTTATAGTTATTCCGGGCAAGGCCTTTGGTTATATTGCGATGTGTTAAATTGTACAAAAAGCTATGCTTGCCGGGCAGCGCGATGATTAATTGCAAATCGTTTTTATAACAGAAATGATTAACACTTTTCAATACATCCTTCTCTACAGAATAATAAAACTTGTATTGGTAATTTTGCAGGTGCGTACTTATTTGCTCCACTACCTTGCACGTAACATCATCTTTAAATAATACCTGCGGTGTAGCATCAACATTTAACAACAACAGTTTGGGATGCGGCCAGTTCTGGATATGATTTAGGCGTTGAATTAAATTCAAAGAAGCAAAATTGCCAAGATCAAACGGCACCAAAGCCTTCTGCACCTCCTGGTACCGACTAAGCGCAGGAATAATAAGCACCGGGACTGTGCTTACCTTTGCAATTTTAATTAAATGATTACTAATATAACTTTCTTCAGTTGCCCCGGCGTGGTCGCTTCCTATCAGCAGTAAATCCGGTTTTTCCTGCTTAATTAGCTCCCTGAGTGAAAGCAGTAAGGGCATTTTGCTTAAAATAAAACTAACCCTCACCCCGGGATCTAATTTTTTTAATACCGATGCCTTTAAGTTTTCAAACTGGGTTGATAGCTGTCCGTTTAAAGCCTGCGCTTTATCTACAGCAAATTGAATAAAATCTGCCGTAGGCAATAGTTGCTCAAACTCGGTAATGTATACATTAACAACAAGTATAATTTGTTTTATCGGGTTGTTTTTGCTTAAAGCAACCGCGTAAGCTATGGCGTTATTTGATGATCTGGTAAAATCAATCGGAATTAAAATTTTTTCCATTACAGGTTCATTTATTGTGCAGCGTTTTTCTAAACCAAACCGTTTACAATCTTTAATCCTGTTCCCTGGTACTGGATCTCCCGTGTAAACAACTGGTAACTATTTATATTGATACACAAAATTGAGCCTTTTTAAAATTGCCCTGTTTATAAACAAGACCAATTACTTACTCATTCCCGCCACGCAAAAAAGCACCCTTACTGTTAATAGTAAGGATGCTTTTTTTGTTCGATAGCTCCATTTACCCTTTGATAGAGAAATACCTGTAACACCGCCAGTATTACCCGCTAATGCAGCGTGGCCTTCTACTTCAGGGCCTCGTAAATCTCTGCTGCCAGCAAGCCGCTGCCGCCCCCGTAGTGCTGCACAATCTTGATTTTGGGGTTGCGATTACGAAAATAAGCGCACAGCTGATCTTCAGATGCAGGTTCAATACCGCCGCCAAGCAGTACCAGTGCAAATGCCTGTTGGTCAAAAGCAAGGGTAGCTTCTTCATCGGTTTGGCAGCCGGTAGCATTCCAATCGGGGTTATTATTTACCAGGCGTACCACCGTTGCCAATATCTCGGGATGGCGGCCTACTACTAATATTTGTGTTGATTCCATTTCTTATTTTTTATAATCGCTGCTAATCGTTGAATCCCAGACTTACTAAGTTTAACTCGATAATATTGTTTTTGGCCTCGTTGAGGGCTTCGCCGTTTAAAAACTTCGTATGTCTTTCGCCGTGTGTCATTTGCCTTTCAGAGTGGCGGGGTTTGTTAAAACCCTTTTTGTCATCCTGAACGATAGTGAAGGATCTATTATTCACCATGCTTCTTCGCCCTGTATAGTCTGTGAATAGACCCTTCGTTCCTCAGGATGACAAACTTTTTAAAACACTATTCCATTCCGCCAAAACCCTCATTTTCCACCTCCAATCAATTCATCATCTGAACATCTGCACATCTGAAATCTGCACATCTATTATATGCTCATCGGTACATCCATCAATAAAAATTCAGCGTCGGCGGTTGCTGTAATGGTAAATTTATCGGTATCCCAAATGCCCAGGGCATCGCGGTTATTTAATTGCTGTCCGTTAATTTCTACCTGGCCGCTTAGTACAAACGCGTAAACGCCGTTGCCTGCTTTGTGGATGGTGTATTCGGTACTTACTCCCTTATCAAACTTACCCAGGTTAAACCATGCATCCTGGTGAATCCATACCCCGGCATCGTCAGCATTGGGCGATAATACCTGTTGCAGTTTATTTTCACGATCGGCAAGGTTAAGCGTAATCTGGTCATATCTTGGCTCCACGTTGCGTTTGTTGGGATACAGCCATATTTGCAAAAACTTTACACGTTTGTCCTTATCCTGATTGTATTCGCTGTGGTAAATGCCTGTGCCGGCACTCATGGCCTGTATATCGCCATTTTTAATAACGGCGGTGTTGTTCATACTGTCTTTATGCTCCAGATCGCCTTCAAGAGGAATGCTGATGATCTCCATATTATCGTGCGGGTGTTTGCCAAAGCCCATTCCTGCATCCACGGTATCATCATTTAAAACGCGCAGTGCGCCAAAGCTCATCCGGTCGGGATTGTAATAACTACCAAAACTAAAAGAATGATAACTATTTAACCAGCCGTGGTTTGCGTGACCGCGGGTATCTCCTTTATGCAATATTGTTTGTGCCATGATGTATTTCCTTTTTTGTTGCTATAAAGGTACGGCGGTATTTGCAGGGCAAAGTTGATGTAGATCAAGTTTTTAGGTGAATGGTTAATTAGTGATAAGTGAGTAGTTGCACAGCGGTTAAGTTTACCCGGACACTTCACTCACAGAGGGAGCTTGGATGATGGTAATTTATGCCTGCTGCAAACTGATAACTGCCCACTGCAAACTATTTTCTGCTTCTCATTCTGCTAAAAAACTCAGGAGTTACTCCTATATATGATGCTATCTGCTTTTGGGGTAATGTATAAATGAGTGTTGGGTAGCGTTTGCAAAAGTTGTTATAACGATCTTCGGCGGTAAGGCTGAGGCCATCTATAAGGCGCTGCTGACTGGCCACAAGCGAGTTCTCCACCAAAACCCTAAAAAAATGCTCAAACTTGGGTATCTGCTGGTATAGTTTTTCCTGGTTGGTTTTGCTCAGCAGCAGTACCTGGGTATCTTCCAGTGCTTCAACGTTAAGGATGCCCGGCTTTTGGCTAATGAGGCTATACATATCTGCCATCCACCAATCGGGCGGGGCAAAGCTCAATACGTGTTCAATACCGTTTTTATCAACAGTAAATCCGCGCAGGCAGCCCGTGGTTACAAATGCCGAGTGCTTGCAAATATCGCCATCTGAAAGCCAGAATTGCTTCCGCTTAATAGCCTGGGGCTTAAGCAGGTCTGTAAAAACAACCTGCTCCTCTTTGGTGAGGTGAATGTGTTTGGCAATATTATTAAGGATGAGCGTAAACGGCATGTACAAAAATGTAGTTTTTTTTGTGATTGCGATATGTAAAATCAATATTATTGTTGGGGTTAGTGTTTCTGTTATCGATAAATGTAAATTAGCTTTTACAAAAGTAGGCCTACTATTCCTTTGTCATTATAAACGCTTGAAGTATCTATTACCCGAATGCATATTCGCCATGCAGATCCGATCTGTATAGTTTATAGATCCTTCGCTATCGCTCAGGATGACAAAATAATAGGAAGGCCGTATTGATGCTAAAATCCTTGTATGTTATGCTGATAAAGCAGGATAGATAAAAAGAAAATTATTTTTATGATTGTGACCGGCTTTGTCTTATTGTGTATAAGGCAGGTGTTACAGCAAATAAACACGGTATTGCATTTACCAATTGATGCACTATTAGTTTTTACCAACAGATAACCTATATGTTAAAAATGAAAAGTAATGTTTTATTAAGCTGCATGTTTGTTTTGCTGACATCATCTGCCGCCTTTGCACAAAAAAAATTTAATGGCCTTGATGTTGGCCTTGGTAACCTGTACCGTACCAGCGATGCCAAAACACGATCAATAAGTCCGGAGAACTTTACCGGCGAAAAGGGTAAGGGTGGCATGGCCACCACCGGCACAGGCAGCAATGCATCACGAGATCTGGGGCAAACCTGGAAAGTAAGCCCAAGCGTGGTGATCAAAAAACATACTACTTATACCATCGCCGAAATTAATGAGTCGGGCGCTATACAGCACATCTGGATGACCCCTACCGGCAACTGGCGCTATAGCATCCTGCGTTTTTATTGGGATGATGAAACAACCCCTTCCGTTGAGGTACCTGTAGGCGATTTCTTTTGTATGGGCTGGGGTAAGTATTCGCCCCTGTCATCATTAGCGGTAGCGGTAAATCCCGGCAGTGCTTTTAATTGTTACTGGCCAATGCCATTCCGCAAAAAATGCCGCATCACTATGGAAAATATCGACGATAACGATATGGTGCTTTATTACCAGGTTGATTACACCTTGACGGATATCCCGGATGATGCAGGGTATTTCCACGCCCAGTTTCGCCGTACCAACCCGCTGCCTTACAAAAAAGATTATGTTTTGGTAGATAGCATTGTGGGTAAGGGCCAGTATGTGGGTACTTACCTGGCCTATGGCAGCAACAAAAATGGCTGGTGGGGCGAGGGCGAGATCAAGTTTTTTATGGATGGCGATACTAAATTCCCTACTATAAACGGTACCGGTACAGAGGATTATTTCTGCGGATCATATGATTTTGATACCCGCCACAAAGATGCCGACGGCAAGGAGGCAGAGCATACCGAATACACCGAATTTAATACGCCTTACAGCGGCTTGCCACAGGTGATTCGCGGCGATGGGCATTACAACGTAGCACAGCGGTTTGGTTTATACAGATGGCATATTGTTGATCCTATCCGCTTTGAAAAAAGCCTGAAGGTTACCATACAGGCCCTGGGCTGGCGTCATGACGGGCGATACATGCCTTTACAGGATGATATTGCATCAACCGTATTTTGGTACCAAACCGGCGCACATACCCCATTCCCTAAATTACCCACACGAGACGAACTGGAAGTAAACTGATGAAACTATATAAAACCACCAAAGGAACAATCCTGGAGCATGCCGGGGCAGCCTATATTGTTGACGACCAATGGGACACACTGATTAACCGGGATAACCTGGCCGCATACCTGCAGGAAATCATTGATGATACCACAGCTTTAGGCGCCGACGTGCAACATGAGTTTTTGAACGGGCCGATACTGCCGCCTATAGGCGCACAGGAAGTTTGGGCAGCAGGCGTTACCTATCTTAAAAGCCGCGATGCCCGCATGGAGGAATCTGAAAACTCTGGCGCGGCAAGCTTGTATGATAAGGTGTACGATGCCCCCAGACCAGAGTTGTTTTTCAAAGCTACAGCGCAACGGGTATCAGGTCATGGTGCCGAGGTTTATATCAGGAAAGATTCGGAATGGAATGTTCCTGAGCCGGAGCTGACCTTGTATATCAATTCCAAAGGAAATATTCAGGGCTATACCATCGGTAACGACATGAGCTCGCGGAGCATCGAGGGCGAGAACGCCTTGTACCTGCCCCAGGCCAAGATTTATGAAAAAAGTGCTGCTTTGGGCCCATGCCTGTATGTAAGCGCTGACCCAATACCCGGCGAATCGGCCATAAAACTGGTTATTAAGCGTAATGACGTGCCTGTTTATGAAGACGAAACCACCATATCCCGCATCAAGCGATCATTCACCGAGCTTGTAGGCTATTTATATGCCGAGTGCGATTTTCCGCAGGGCTGTTTTTTGATGACAGGAACCTGTTTGGTGCCGCCGCCTACTTTCACTTTACAAGTGGGCGATGTAGTGGTTATTACTATCGATAACATTGGCACCATGGTTAATATTATAGGCATCAATCCCAAACATAAATTATAAGGTTATGAGCGCTTTAAAAATCTCTTCCCTGGTTATGTTGGCGGCAAGTATTACATCATGTACCATGCGCATGCCCCCGGCTACTAAAGGTAGTTTCAGGCACGATTTAGAGTTTTTAAAGAAACATGGCAGCGTTGTGGTTTTAAAAACTAAAAATAGCAGCGCGCAAGTTATAGTTTCTCCAAAATACCAGGCCAAGGTATTTACCTCCACAGCCGATGGTTTGGATGGAAACAGCTTTGGCTGGATCAAATACGAAACCTTCGACCTTAAGCAACCCGACCCGCACATGAATGCCTTTGGTGGCGAAGACCGCCTTTGGCTTGGCCCCGAAGGTGGCCCGTTCTCCGTGTTCTTTAAGCCAGGCACCAAAATGGAATTTGATAATTGGCATACTCCGGCAGCAATTGATAATGAAAGCTGGGAGCTGCTTTCTTCATCAGATACAAAAGCATCCATGAGCAAAGCTACCCAGATGCAAAACTACGCGGGTACGCTGCTTAACATCAAGCTGGAACGTGATATCGAGATCCTGGAGCCGGATGTGATTAAACAATTGTTAGGCATTAGTGCCAATGATTCGGTAAAATCGGTTGGCTTTAGCACCATCAATACTATTATTAATGCCGGCGATAAAGCCTGGGATAAAACTACAGGCGCTCCCTGTTTATGGAATTTGGATATGTTTACGCCATCGCCTAAAACCGTTATCGTAGTGCCCTATATAGATAAAGCAACAGGCAAAGTAGCTACCACTAATTATTTTGGCGAGATAGCTAAAGACAGGATCATCTACGGTAATGGCACCCTCCTTTTTAAAGCCGACGGCAAATCGCGCGGTAAGCTGGGCATCCCGCCAAACCGGGCCAAAAACATGGCTGGCAGCTATGATGCCAGTAACAAAGTATTAACTATTACCGTTTTTGACATAGATAGCGGCGCAAGTTATCTTAACCAGGAATGGAAGCCCGATACAGTCCCTTTTTCCGGCGATGCCGTGAACGCCTATAACGATGGCAAATTAGCCAATGGATCGCAAATGGGCCCGTTCTACGAAATTGAAAGCGTATCACCGGCAGCATTTTTAAAACCCGGCGAAAAGCTAACACATAAACACAGTGTGTTCCATTTTACAGGAGATGAGAAGGCATTGAATAGTATCGCCTTGAAAACGCTGGGTATTTCACTTAAGGATATTACATCGGCATTAAAATAAAACCAAATCAAGTAAACCAATTATAATAAATAACCAATGGCAAAAAATAAAGATCTGTTAGCAATAACCCTCATTACTTCCCTGTTTTTTATATGGGGCTTTGCGCTAAACTTAAATCCAATACTCATACCTCACTTAAAAAAAGCCTGCCAGTTAACTGATTTGCAGTCTTCATTAATTGATTCTGCATCTTATTTTGCCTATTTCTTGTTGCCCATCCCGGCAGCCCAATTCATGAAACGGTATGGCTATAAAGGAGGAATTTTATTAGGGCTGATACTTTTCTCGGTAGGAGCATTTTTGTTTTACCCGGCATCCATTGTAAGAAACTACGCGTTTTTCCTGGGAGCTTTGTTTATCATATTTTCCGGGGCCGCTTTTTTAGAAACTGCCGCCAATCCGTATATCACCGCCATTGGTGATCCTGCAAGCGCAACCCAACGTATTAATTTCGCCCAAACATTTAACGGCCTGGCAGCTGCCCTTGCGCCTTTAATCGGCGGTATTTTTATTCTATCGGGCAAAACTCTTACTGCTGTACAAGAATCGGCCATGTCACCAGGCCAATTGAATACTTATTTAAATAAAGAAGCGTCATCGGTACAAATACCTTACATCATTATTGCTCTTGGTGTGCTGGTGGTAACTGTTCTTTTATGGAGAACACATTTACCCGAAATTGTTGAGGAGGGCGAAGGCTCACCACTACATGAAAATTTATCATTTTTTCAACGCACAGGTGCACTTTTAAGGGAGAAGAACCTGAATTTTGGTGTAGCGGCACAATTTTTCTACGTAGGTGCACAAGCATGTGTTGGTAGTTTCTTTATCCGTTTTTCTGAGCGCGTATCGGGCATGGATGAAAAAACCGCAGCTTATTATTTAACTGCAGCTTTAATAGCCTTTTTGGCGGGCAGAGCCGTAGGCACATTTTTAATGACCTTTATTAACCCGGTAAAACTACTGGCCATTTATGCCGTTACCAATGTGCTGCTTATCTTACTATCGGTATTTCTGCATGGCAAGTTCCCGGTATTTGCATTGATAGGCGTGGAGTTTTTTATGTCGATCATGTTCCCAACCATATTTTCATTAAGCATCCGGGGCCTGGGCACCAAAACCAAGGAAGGTTCTTCACTGGTAATTATGGCCATTGTGGGTGGCGCGGTTTTCCCGCCTATTATGGGCAAACTATCTGATATGACCAACATCCAGGTAGCTTACCTGGTACCCGCAGCCTGCTTTTTATTCGTTTTTTATTTTGCAGTTAAAAACCTGAAGGTGAAAGAGGCCGCAGAGGTGAAACTAAGCGTTTCTCATTAATAGTATTTGATATTTTACAACATATAAGCATGAATTTACAACTTACAGATAAGGTAATTATAGTAACCGGTGGTGCAAAGGGCATTGGCGAGGGCATTGTTAAAGTACTGGCAGCCGAGGGCGCCATACCCGTTATTGTGGGCCGTAGTGAAGTGGATAACCTTAAAGTAGTGCATGAAATTGAAGCGGCAGGCGGTAAGGCTTTCCAGGTAGTTGCAGAACTTACCGATCCTACAGCAAGCGAAAACGCTATTAATGCCGTAGTTGCCAAATTTGGAAGGATTGACGGCCTGGTGAATAACGCGGGCGTTAACGATGGTGTTGGTTTAGAAAGCGGCAACTATGAAGGCTTTGTTGCCTCCCTGCATAAAAACCTGGTACATTATTACCTGATGGCGCATTTTGCTTTACCCGAACTTAAAAAATCAAAGGGAGCCATCCTTAACATCACTTCAAAAACAGCCGATACCGGGCAGGGCCATACCTCTGGCTACGCGGCATCAAACGGTGGCCGTAACGCTTTAACCCGCGAATGGGCCGTGGAGCTGTTGAAATACGGCATCCGTGTAAATGCCATTGTAGTAGCCGAATGCTGGACACCACTATATGAAAACTGGATAAAAACCTTGCCTGATCCGGGTGCTAAACTACAGGAGATTGAGGCAAAAATACCATTGGGCAACCGCATGACCACAGCCGAGGAACTGGCCAATACCACCGCCTTCCTGTTGTCGCCAATGTCAAGCCACACCACCGGGCAACTCATACATGTTGACGGCGGTTATGTGCATTTAGATAGGGCTCTGGCAAACGCGTAAGGCCTACGGATATGTAGATAGGGAAGATAGCAGACTTGAAAGTACAAGTGGTATGTACCCCTGCCGTCATTGCTGTAAGGGTTTAGTAATTCGGTAACAGAATCAGGTATTTTTATTTGTTGTTTAGGGTGACCATATCGATAGGTTTTTTACCATTGATGCCCTGATGTGGTCGTTCCCAGTTATAATAAACAAGATATTTGAGGAGTTCATCTTCCAGCTCTTCAAAGCTGTCGAAATCGGTATCTTCAATAAGGTCTTCTTTAAGGGTCCTCCAAAAGCGTTCCACCTTGCCGTTGGTTTGCGGCCGATTTGCGGCCGA